>CAYWNK010000210.1:0-11339 GCA_964459495.1 uncultured Planctomycetaceae bacterium | reverse complement strand
GCTTGGTCCAGTCCGGCGGCCTGACGCAGCAGGAGGCGGACACGATGGCCTTGGCGCTGCAGGACCCCGTCCAGTTCGCCGGAGATGCGCAGAAGCTGGGGCAGATTCGAGCGGCGGTGAACAACACGCAGCCTCGGCTCGGATCCCTTGTGCAGCAGGGCAAGCTGAATGCCGCAGAGGCACGCACGCTCTCCGAAGCCTTCCAGCTGCGTGCTCAGCAGGCCGCTACGGCCCTGGCTGCAGCGAAGGATTCCGCGGGTGCGCGCCGGGTTGAGCCCGACGCCAGCGCGGATGGATCCGTTGTGAAGCCGGAAGCTTCGGCCAGCGAGGCGATGAGTTCGCGTGAGGCGCAGGGCATCCTTGGACGATTGATCGCCGAAGGCGCGATCGGTGCGGAGCAGGGCAGCGCGTGGCTGGGCGCCCTCGGGGATCAGAGCGGGGCGGACCTCGCCCAGCTCCAGGCGGTTCGGGATGCACTCGCTGCTGCCCGCCCGCGCATCGGAGCCCTGGTGCAGGAGGGCAAACTGAGCGCGGCGGAGGGTCGCGGTCTCGCCAACTGGTTCAACCGCCGCGGCAAGCAGGTGGCCAAAACGCTCTCGAGGCAGCAGTCGGGCGCAAGGGCTGGGCAGGGCGCAGGAGCGGAGCGCGGTCTCGACGAGGAGGCGGCTTCGGGCGAGGGGCCGGGGCGGCGCGCTCAGTCCTACGTGCGGCGTTTGATCACGCAGGGGCGCGTCAGCGCCGCTGAGGGCCGCGTCATGTTCCAGGCGATGACCGACCCGAGCACGATCACCGGCGATGCGACCCAGCTCGAGGGCGTCCGGGCGGCCTTGGTGCAAGCCCGTCCGCGGATCGGCGAGTTGGTTCGCCAGGGGCACCTCACCGTGGAGGAGGGCCGGGATCTCTCCACCGTCTTCGATGCCCGTGCCACCGCGGCTGCTGCGGCGCTCAAGAGCGTCGAGGAGGCGAGCAAGCGCGGTGCTGAGGAGCCTGCGACCGGCCGTCGTCCTGCCGCCAATCCGTCGGAGAATCGCGCTGGGAACCAGACCGGCAAGAACACTCGACGGCAAGGTGCCGAGCGCGCGGGCGCCAATGGTAAGAACGGCACCCCGGGGGACGGAGGTGAAGCCGGTCAACCCAAGAATGCTCCGCGGCAGGGCGGCGCCCGCCGCGCTCCCGGGGGTGCAAAGCGCGAGGGAGGGGATGCGGAACCCGAAAAGGGTGGAGCTCGACGTGGCGAAGCGGGGGCCCAGCGACCCGCAGCCGGCAAGCGTGGCAAGGACGGAGAGGCCGCGCCGGCCCGTCCCGCGGGCAAGCAGCGTCCGGACGGTGGCCGCCCCCCCCGGCAGACGCCCCCCAAGGAGGGCGATGGTCGCCAAGATCAGCGCGGCACCGGCCTCTAGACGGTCCGTACCTTGCGCCGAAAGCTGAGCCGCCGGCCCGGGGAAACCCGGGCCGGCGGCTTGTTTGGATCTGCGATCCCTAGAGGCCGCGCACCAGGCCCAGGAACTCCGCGCGGGTGCGCGGGTCGTCCTGGAAGCAACCGATGAGGCATGAGGTCATCGTTGAAGAGTTCTGCTTCTGGACGCCACGCATCATCATGCAGAAGTGGGCGGCGTCGACGACGACGCCTACCCCCTTGGGTTCGACCACCTCTTGAACCGCCTCTGCGATCTGCTGGGTCATCCGCTCCTGAACCTGCAGGCGGCGCGCAAATACGTCGGTGATGCGCGCCAGCTTGGAGAGCCCGAGAATCTTCTTGTCGGGGATGTAGGCGATGTGGACGCGGCCGTGGAAGGGCAGCATGTGGTGTTCGCACAGGCTGTAGAACTCGATGTCCTTGACGACCACCATCTCCGAGCAGTCCTCCTCGAACACGCCGGAGCCGACGGCATCCGCCACAGACTTCTTGGAGCCTGCGGTCAGCTCGGTCAAC
This sequence comes from uncultured Planctomycetaceae bacterium, assembly GCA_964459495.1. GTDB lineage: Bacteria > Planctomycetota > UBA1135 > UBA1135 > CAYWNK01. The sequence goes on along the minus strand of CAYWNK010000210.1, from coordinate 9,406 downwards.
GCTTTGGCCACCCGTTCGGGTGTTCGGATCAGGCCCTCTCGATCGGGGTCTTCGCCGAGGTCGGTCAGGATTTGGCGGATCGTACTGGGTTGAATCACGGGCGTAGGGAGGTGGTGGGGCCTAGGTAGGTGGCTGAGTTGGCTTGGCTTTCGATGACCCGGACGCAGACAAGCACCGAAGGCTCAAGCTCGCCGGCTCGCCGCTGGATACGGTCCCAAAAAGCGATCGCCAGGTTCTCTGCGGTGGGGATGAGGTTGTCCAAGAAGGGGACGTCCTCGTTCAGGTATTTGTGGTCCACATGGTCCCAGATCTCCTCGCGCATCACGCGCATGAGATCGGTGAGGTTCATCACCATTCCGGTGCGCCCGTCCAGCGGACCGCGAACGGTGGCCTCGAAGCCGTAGTTGTGGCCGTGGAGGCAGTAGCAGGGCCCGTAGATGGCGCGATTTTCCTCCTCGGAGAGCTGCGGGGAGGCCAGCTTGTGTGCAGCCGAGAAGTCTTCGCGGTGGGTGATTTCGACGATGGGTTGGGTCATGCGTTGCTCTGCCCCAGCTTGGGCCTACGCACCCTACCTTCGGGCCTGGAGAGGGTCTAGATGCGCAGCTGGCTAGAACCAACTGTTCGTATGTCCTAAGAGAGCGGTGCACAGAGATTCCTCCGTGCATCACAAACGACCATCCGAGTGCCGAGAGCCTAGGGAATTGCGCTTCGGTCACAGACCGCGCTCGGCTATGGACGACAAGGCCTAGTGAGGCCACACACGGGCCGTAGCCCAACCCCAAAGGAAACCCACATGTCCAAGTCCTACGATCGCGATACAGCTGCTCTCCTGGTTCCCCTTCTCATGGGGATTTGCAGTGAAATCGCCGAGCGAACCGCCAGCGCTCATCGTCTGAAGCGCAGCATTCGCACCTTGGAGAGCGCTGCCGATGGCCAGCCGGGCGCCGTGGAAGACCTGTTGAACCTGCGCGCCGAGCTGGCCAACCACCGCCGTGAGATCCGTCTGGCAAAGGCGGAAGTCACCTCGCTGGGCTGTGCCTTCGACGAATCGCGCCCGCAGCGTGTTTTGATCCCCGGGGAAAACGGAAGCCTGGCTTCCGGCTACGCCTGGGACCTGGGTACCGATTCCCTTGTGGAGACAACCGTTCCCTAGGACCTGATCCAGTTTGAGGCTTCGCGGAAGACCTCATCGGCTCAAAGACGGGGAGGTTCGCGCGCTGCGCGAACCTCCCCGTCCTTCGCTCTGAAAGGATCTGAGCCTAGGCCGGGGGCGGCACGTCCACGTCGGCCTGTTCGCCGCTGGCGTGGTAGGTCTGCCAGATGACCTCGGCCACGTCCTCGGGCTTGTTCATCGTGCTGCGATCCCAGTCCCCGTCCACGCCGTCGAAGATCGTGGTATCGGTCGCCCCGGGGTAGATGGTGGTGACCCGCACACCGTCCTCGCGCAAATCCTCGCGTAGACCGTCGCTGAAGCCGCGGATGCCGTACTTGGTGGCGCTGTAGATCGATGAGCCGGGGAAGCCCTGCTTGCCGGCAGCGGAAGATACGTTGAAGATGTGCGCCTTCTCCGCCGCTTTGAGGGCGGGCAGGGCCTCCATGGTGACCAGGTAGGGCCCGGTCAGGTTGACGGCCATGAAGCGCTCCCACATCGCGATGTCGGTGTCCTCGATGTTCTTCACGTCGAAGACACCTGCATTGTTGACCAGGATGTCCATCTCCTCTTCGAAGAAGTCCACGGCCCTGTAGACGGCGGCCTCGACGGAGCCGTGGTCGCGCATGTTGGCCTGGGCGGCGATGCCCTCGCCGCCAGCGGCTTCAATCTCGGAGACGACCGAGTCCAGGGCGTCGGAGGTACGGGCGGCTACGCAGACCTTGGCGCCCTCGCGGGCAAAGCGCAGGGCGATGGCGCGGCCGATGCCGCGGCTGCCGCCGGTGACGAGGATTCGAATGGGGGCCATGGATGGAGATGGGTTCGGACGGATGAAGAGGGGAAGAGCATAGCGCAGGCGCGCGCGTGGAGCCGCCGCGTTAGAGTGGTTCCCCTATGGCTTGGGGTCCTCTTGGAACACAGTTCTGCCTCGAATTGGCTTTCGGCGTCCTGCTGGGGCTCTGCCTCATCCCGAAAGCCCCGATGGGGCTCTTCTTCTTTCGGCTGATGGGGACGACGGCTGCCGTCCCACTACTGGCGGCTGCCCTGTTGCCGCCCCTCTATGGGGGTGGGAGCTTCTCATCGGGGACCACGCTGGCCACCCTGGGGGCGCTGGCTGCCCTGCCGATCCTGCTCGGCCCGGTGCGGGCACGGACTCGATTCTGGGGCATGGTCTGGGCGACAGCGGCCACGGCGCTCGCCCTCGTGTTCGCCGTGTCGGGCGCGGAGGCGGTCGGGGGCGGGGCCGAGCTGGCGGTCGCTAGTCTGAGCGCCATGGCCACCGGAGCGGTGGCTGGCGGCGTCGGCTTGGCGATGGTCGTCGGCCACTGGTATCTGACCGTTCCCACCCTGCCGATTGCGACGCTGGCCCGGCTCAACCGCTTCACCGCGGTGGCGATGATCGCGTCTGCGCTGCTGGTCACGCTGCTGTGTCTGATGTACGGCGAGCGCTTCGCGGCCTCGGATCAGCCGCTCTTCACGTCCTTCGGTCTGTTCTACCTGGTCGCGCGCGTCTCGGTTGGCTTGGCGCTGCCGCTGCTGTTCGCCTGGATGACGGCGGGCTCACTCGCCTACCAAAACACGCGCTCGGCAACCGGGATCCTCTACGCGTCGACGGTTTTGGTGCTGATCGGTACGGCCGTCTCGCTTTCCCTGCAGGACAAGTACGGGGTACCGCTGTGACAGAGGTCGCGCCGGCAGAACCCAAAGCGACGGCCGCCCCGTGGTCCGGCGGTCGAGTGGAGCTCGGCCTGCCGCTGCCGGGCGAAGAGGGGGGGCTGTGGCGCCTGCAAGCCGATAGCCCCTTCGCGCTGCCGAGGACCTGCGAGGCCCCGGAGAGCGACTTGCGCTGGGAGCTGCACCTGGACCGACTCTCAGCCAAGGGTGGGCTGACCGGGTGCCTTGCCTGCGGCAAACCGGAGCTCTACACACGCAAGCGCTTTCCGCGCTCCTGGGGCATCGCGATCGTGGTGCTTGCCGCGGTGTTCGCGCCCTTTACGCACTACCTGAGCTTAGCTGTAGCGGCGGTGTTGGACTGGCTGCTGTACCAGTTTTCCTCCGAAGAGATGGTGTGCTACGTGTGCGAGGCCGAACACCATGGCTTCCTGGATGAACCCAGGCATCCGCACTTCGACCGCACCATTGCTGAGCGGCTCAGCTACGGCGAAAAGGCGGTGATGGGCAGTCCGATGCGCCCCGGCGGGACGGCGGGTGCACCGGAACCCCACCACTAGCGCGCTAACCGAGCCTGTCGGCGAGTGCGTCCGCGGCGGTGACGGGCGTTTCGCACGTCCATTGCCTGCATACGAAAGCTTTGGCCTCCGCTGCGGCTTTTCCCTCAAGCAGCGGATTGAGAGCGTCGTGCGCCTGTGCATGGGCGAAGGCCATGACCTTGCCGGGATGAAACGCGCGCCGTGCTGCGCGCAGCAGTGCCTGCGTTTGCTGGTCTTCGCGTGCGCCCGCGAAGACGATCTCGAGCGGATCAGACTCGAGATGATCGTGGGCGATGAGCAAGCTGGAAAAGCGCCGCGGCTGACGGGTGAGTTGAACGCCGACGCTCTCGATCGCGCGCTTGGCCGTATCGATCCATTCGCCCTGGCTGCAGAGTTGGCCGAGGCGCAGCAGGTTGAGCGCGTGCACGGCATGGCCTGCGGAAAGCGCTCCGTCGGTGCCGTCCTTCGTGCGCAACGGCAGGGGCGTTGGGTCTGGCTGCGCCAGGAAGTAGCCGCCGACCGCCGGATCGGTGAAGCGCTCTTCGGCGCATTCGGTGAGCGCGATCGCAGCGCCCAAGTGGCAATCGTCAAAGTCGGTTTCGTAGAGGTCGATGAAGCCCTGCACGACAAAGGCGTAGTCCTCAAGCGAGGCCCGTCCGAAACCCTGCGAGCCGCGTGTGCAGGCGTGCAGTTCCGCAGATTCACCGCCCGCAACATCGAGCAAGTGAGCTGCGATAGACCGTGCAGCAGCGAGGTGCGCATCGACTTCGAGCAGCTGGTAGGTGCGCGCCAATGCGGTGAGCGCAAGGCCATTCCATCCGGTGACCACGAGTTCGTCCCGTGCGGGAGCCGGGCGCGTGCGGCGCACTTCGCGCAGTTTCGCGGATAGCTCGCTCAGTTCGGATTCCGCGTAGGGGTCGATGCCGGCAGGGAATCCGGCTGCGCTGAACTCGGCTAGCCATAGAACAGATCGTCCGTCCTCCATATGACCTTCGAGGTCGGCGCCGAAAATCTCTTGGGCACGGCCGCCGCGGCGAGCACCAAGTGCTTCGCTCATCTCATCCTGCGTCCAGGTGCAGTGAACCCCTTCGCCGCCAGCGCCATCGGCGTCCAGCCCCGCTGCGAGTCCACCGTGTTCGGTTCCCAGTTGGTGCACCATCCAGTCGCATGCTCGTCTTGCGACGCTAGCGAAGAACGGACGCCCAGACTGTTGGTAGCCTTCCAGGTAGGCGGGCACCAGGAGGGCGCTGTCGCAGAGCAGTTTCTCGAAGTGGGGGACCTGCCACGCGTCGTCGGTGCTGTAGCGATGGAAGCCCCCATCGAGCTGGTCGTGGATTCCGCCCGCGGCCATCCGCTCGAGGCTGACGAGCGCGGCGTCCGTGGCAGCCTGGTCGCCCGTTCGCCGGCCGTGGCGCAGCAGCAGGCGTAGGTCCTGGGGCCGCGGGAACTTGGGGGCTCCACCGAAGCCGCCGAATTCCTCGTCGTAGTCTTGGAGTAGGGCCCGGCAGGATCGATCGAGGATGTCGGCGGGTAGATCGCTCGACAGGTCCTGGCCCTGGGATTTGCGCAGGCGGGTGAGGGCGGCTTCCGCCCGTTCGCGCATGCGCTGGGGGCCGCTGATCCAGGCTCCGGCAACGCTGCGGGCTACATCCAGCAGGCCAGGGCCGCCGCGCCCAGCGAAGGGGGGTAGGTAGGTGCCGCCCCAGACGGGTTTCAGGTCGGGGGTCAGGAATACGGTCAGGGGCCAGCCCGCGCTGCCCGTCATCTCCTGAACGAGTCGGACATAGAGATCGTCCACGTCGGGACGCTCCTCCCTGTCGACCTTCACGCAGACGAACAGGGAGGAGAGCTCGGCCCCGACCGCCGCATTCTGAAACGACTCGTGAGCCATCACGTGGCACCAGTGGCAGGCGGCGAAGCCGATGGAGACAAAGAGGAGGCGATCCAGGTGGCGCGCGCGCTCGAGCGCCTCCTCGCCCCAGGGATACCAGTCGACGAAATCACCGGCGTGCTGCTCGAGATAGCTGCTCGCAGCGCCGGCGAGGCGCCAAGCGGGGGGGCGATTGGGGTCCATTGGGGATCTTCCTAGTGTTCGAGGAATGTCAGAAGCGTTGGCTGAAAATGGCCCGTGGAGTGCCCGAATTGCGCGAAAATGACCGCTCTTGAGGCTTTTCTCGCAATTCGGATAGGTTGGGATGGCGACCTAAGTGCTTTTTATTCAGCGGCTTATGGCATTGGGGCTGCCCTTTCGTTCCTTAGGTGGACGGGCCCGAGACGGGCCCGCCGAAGAAGCAACGGTAACCAAATTCCATCGCAGGCGAGTCCTTGCGCGGCAGCAGCACATGCAGTCTGATCCCGCGCCGATCGTTCCCCATCCCAGATCTCTCTGTCTGTCTGTCTGTCTCTCACCCCCTTCGGAGTGCAAAACCCCATGAAGAAGCTCGTCTACGGCGCAGCCGCCCTGACCCTGGCAGGTACTGCCTACGCATCGGACACGGACTGGTCCGCGTTCGATTCCGACAGCGATGTCACAGCGCTGACGACCAGCCTCGCCGCTGAGAAGGAAGGCCCCGCCATCGGTGGTTTCCTCCAAACCCTCTATAGCCTCGACAGCGACAACGACGTCTCTGGATTCACCGTCCAGCGTGCTCGACTCACCATCGATGGCGGCCGCGATGGCTACGAATACCACATCGGCTACGAGCTGACCGAGGACGGCCTCTTTGATGACGGCCTGGTCGACGCCTTTGTCACCATCCCGGTGAGCTCGATCTCTGCCCGTTTTGGTCTGTTCCGCCCGGCGATCAGCCGCAACGGCATGACCAGCTCGAGCCGCCACTTCTTCATCAACCGCTCGGAGATCGGCAACGGCTTCGACGGTCGACAGGAAGGTGTTGGCATCAACGGCGACTTCGACCAGCTCTCCTGGTGGCTCAGCCTGACCGACGGCAACGACGGTGACACCGACGAGTACCTCATTGCCCTGCGCGTCGCGCTGGACCTGGTCGGCAACGGTGTCGAAGGCATCGAGGGCGCTTACGGCGGCCCCGACGAGATCGGCGCCCAGGCCTCGGTCTCCTTCTTTGACGACGGCAGCGTCGACGACGGCGACGGCATCATCATCGAGGGCCACGCGGTCTCCAGCATCTACAGCTTCGGCTTCGAATTCGCTGACTTCAGCGAAGGCGCCACCGGCGCCCAGACGGGCAACAACCCGGTTGGATTCCTGACCGACGACTCCTCGCCCGTGGCGGTCTACGGCACCTACATGCTGACTCCCGATCAGTGGGAAGTCGGCCTGCGTTATCAGGACGTCGACGACGACGCCGACACCGACCTCATCGAAGTCGGTGTGAACCACTACCTCGAAGGCCACAACCTGAAGTGGGGCTTCGGCTTCCGCACGGTGGACTCCGACAACGCCGGCTTCGAGCAGGACCTCGTTCAGGTCCGTCTCCAGGTTCGCTTCTAAGCGAAACCTTGCCAGGGGAAGTTCGGCTTCCCCAATCACCGCCATCCTCTGCGTTGGGTTCTGGGTCTTGACCCCGAATCGAACGCAGTGGATGGCGGCGCCCGTTCGCAGGCCGTGCTTTGTTGCGTTCAGTCGTAGCCGCCGCGTCGTTGACGCTTGGTTTCGCTGCGCTGCCGCTTGGCTTCCAGGCGACGCTTCTTCGATCCGCGCGTTGGCTTCGTGGGTTTGCGCTTGCGGGGCACCTCAAGCGAGCGTGCGATGAGGTCCGCCATGCGCAGGCGCGCTTCCTCGAGGTTGCGGCCACGTTCACGGTGCGTGTCGGCGCGCACGATGAGTTCGCCGGCGCGGGTTAGCCGCGAGGCCAACTTCTCGCTCAGGCGGTCCCGCTGGGCTTCGCTCAAGCTGGGTGAGTCCTTCAGCGCAAAGCGCAGCTCAACCCGGGTCTCGACCTTGTTGACGTTCTGGCCGCCGGGTCCGCCCGACCGGGAGAAGCGCAGCTCGAACTCGGCAGCGGGGATCTCGAGCCTGTTGCTGATGCGGAGGGCGTCCATCGTCTGCAGACCCTCCTAAGACGCAACAGGGGGCTGCAACTAGGCCTGCGGGTCGTTTTCGCGCAGCATGGGCCACGGGAAGATGCCCGTGTTGTGCCCGTCGGCGAACTGCACGGCCAGGGCGTAGTTGCCCACGATGCTGACCCCGTGTTGCACCAGGTCGTCCGGAATGGTGGCCGGGTCCAGCAAGGGCTGCCCCGTTAGCTCGTGGATGCAGTGCGCGCAGGGGCACAGCCGGCGGAGCTGGGCGGCGGTGTAGACCGTCTTGGCCCCATCCTGCCAATCGAGCTCGATGCGGCCAGGGACCTTGCGGCCAATGCGGGTCGGAGCGGCGCTCATAGCTGCAATGGCGGGTCGGGGGGTGGTGGCCGAAACCAGACTTGAACTGGTGACCCCTTGATTTTCAATCAAGTGCTCTACCAACTGAGCTATTCGGCCGTGCGCGTCGCGCAGGCATGGGATTCTGTTGCGCGGGGGGGCCCGCGTCAACCGCCGGGTCGTCGGTTTCTGAACCGACCCTGGGTTTCCTAATCGCTGCGAAGGCAGGTCCGGGTGGTCTCGACGTCCCTGGCGATCTGCGCCCGCAGCTCATCGAGGTCGCCAAAGCGCTGCTCGGGCCGCAGGAAGCGCACGAATTCGAACTCGAGCTGGCTCCCATACAGGTCGGCGGCGAAGTCGAGCAGGTGGACCTCGATCGTAGGGTCGTTCGGCGGAGTTCCGGCCAGGGTTGGGCGTGTCCCGATGTTGGCCACCGCCGCGAGGGGCTCCGCGTGGCGCTCCCCAGCGCGCCAGGGGTGGGCCCAGCCCGCGTAGACCCCGGTCGGAGGGTGCAGCTCGTGGTGCAGGTCGAGGTTGGCCGTGGGGAAGCCCAGGGTGCGTCCGAGCGCTTGGCCGTGGACGACTTCGCCGAGGATGGAAACCGGGCGACCGAGCATGCGGGTGGCCCCGTCCAGATCCCCGAGCTCAACGGCTTCGCGGATGGCGGTGCTGGAGATGGCGCGCTGGTCGCTGCTGACGCGGTCGACGACGGTGACCTCGTGGCCAAGCTCGCGCAGCAGCTCTGGGCCGCCGCTGCGCCCCTTGCCGAATTTGCTGTCGAAGCCGAGCACGAATGCTTGGGCGCCCAGGGCGTCGATGAGCACGGTCTGGGCAAAGGCTGCGGCATCCATCGAGCGCAGCTGTTCGTCGAAGTGCAGGACGACGGCGTGCTCGATCCCCGCGCGCTCAAACAAGGCGAGGCGGTGCTCGAGCGTTGTCAGGGTCTTGGGCGCACGCCCGAGCAGCACCTGCTTTGGGTGGCCGGCGAAGGTGACGACAGCCGGCGTCAGGCCGGATTTCCTGGCGCGTGCGAGATTTGCGGCCAGAATTGCCTGGTGTCCCAGGTGGACTCCGTCGAAGACGCCGATGCTGACCACCGAGCCCAGCTCCAACCCCCTGGGGAGATTGGCGAGGCCGCGGGTCGTGATCAACGCTGCTCGCCCTTGAAGCGCTCGACCAGTTCCTGAAGCTCGGCCTTGTTGCGCAGCTTGTCGGCGGGCGACATGCGGTCCACGAGCAGGACGCCCTCGAGGTGGTCGTACTCGTGCTGGATGATGCGGCTGCGGAAGCCGTCATAGTCCGCGGTAAAGGCTTGGCCCTCCACGTCCACCGCCTCAACGCGGCAATCGGTAGGCCGCTCGACCTCGGCATAGATGCCGGGGAACGAAAGGCAGCCCTCCTCAAACTTGGTGCGCTTGCCCGTGCGGCTGACGATCTTGGGGTTGATGAGCACCAGGTTGAGCTCTGGCTTCTCCTGGTCGGACTCATCGTTGAGCACCAGGATGCGCTGCTTCAGCCCCACCTGGGGGGCGGCTAGGCCCACGCCGTTGGATTGGAACATGAGCTGGAACATGGCCTCTACGGTGCGCTTGAGGTCGTCGTCGAAGGCGGTCACCGGGGCGGCGGCCTTGCGCAAGACGGGGGCGGGGTAGAGGGTGAGGTCGAAGGTCAGGGCTTCGGTCATCGGTGCGGGGCAGGGTTCTAG
>CAYWNK010000209.1:0-11354 GCA_964459495.1 uncultured Planctomycetaceae bacterium | reverse complement strand
GGGCGGGTGGGGGCGGCGTCCGGACCCTCGCCGTAACCGAGCGCGAGCAAGGCCGTGTCGATGGATGCCGCGGCCACGATGGACTCGCTTTGCTTGGCCTCGATCTGTAGGTCGAGGTGTGCGGCGGGCTCGGCGGCGGAACCCTGGGCCATGCGCACCACGAGCCTGCCCTCGCTGGGGATGATGATCTCGGCGTAGCGGGGGCCGGTGAGTCCCAGCTGGAACGCCTCGGGCTGCTGCCAGCGGGCCGTGCCCGGGACTCCGACGCTGAAGCGATAGGCGCCGGGGCCGGGCACGCGCATGTGGAACTCGCCGCGGGTGGCGGTGGTGCCGGAGGTGCGCGCGAGGGCCGTCGAGTTGGACGGGGGATGGGGCTCACCAGTGGCGAGCAGAAAAACCGGCTCGCGGACCAGGGGCTCCCCATGGTCGTTCAGCACACGGCCGGAGATGCGCATGTAGTTGAGCAGCTCGAGTACGACCCGCCGGCGGCGTCCGTTGCTCAGTTCGATGGCCGTCTGGGCGGGCAGCAGGCTCTGGCTGCGGGCGACAACTGTCCACACGCCCGGCTCAAGGTCCGTCAACAGGCCCGGCTCGCTGCGCTCGATCTGTTCGCCGCTCGGTGTCACCAGGATGATCTTGACCTTCTCGAACTTGTGCCCCTTGCCGTCGACCACGACGAGTTCGAGCTCGGCCGATGGGGCCTCTTGCCCGGCGTCGACGGCGGCCGTGCCTGGGCCGGGGCCCGGCGTTGGCTCCTGGGCCGGATCCGGCCCAGTGGAAGCGGCTGGGGTCAGGGCGTTCGCTTGTTTGGACTCACCCGCCTCCCAGCCCTCGCTCGATCCCGCGTCCAGCGGGGAGGTGTCGAGCAGTCCACCGCCGATGACGACGAGGGCTCCGACGAGCAGGAGCGCGACAAGCAGCAGGGGCAGGGTGTTCGAGCGCCGGGCCATGGAATCCTAGTGTAGTCGCGGATCGTGCCCGGGTTCCCGAGTCGTCCCGGACTAGGAGTCTGCGCCACAGGGTGTGATTCCGTGGGCGCGGCCCGAATCCGCGCCAGCTGCGTTGCGCCGCCCGCCCAAGGGCTAAGCCGGCTCGACCCGCAGCAGGGGCGTACCGCGGTCGACGTCCGCGCCGTCGGCGACCAGCACCTCGATCACCTTCGCGCGCTCGGGGAGCCCGGGGCCGGGGGTGTAGGGGACCTGGGCGAAGGTCTTCATGACCTCGATCAGTCCGATCGGGTCCCCGGCCTGGATCACGTCGCCAGCGCTGACAAAGTCGGGGTCGGTGGGCGATGGCTTGCGGTAGAAGCGGCCCGACTGCGGGGACAGCAGCGCGTCGGCGGCCGAGACCTCGGCTGAGTCGACGGCGGCTTGGGCATCGCCGGCGGCCAGGGGTAGCAGCTCGTAGAGAATCGAGGCAGCTGCCACCGGCTGGCGGAAGGCTTCCGGGGCCTCGCTGGCCACGGTGCCGCTCACGCCGGCCGGGACGGTGAGGGTCGCCGAGCGGCCTAGCCGCAGCAGGACGCCGGCGGTCTGGCCGCCGGTCAGGCTTGTGCCCTTGGGGTGGACGCCGGTCACGCGCCCGACGTCGGGGACTAGGAGCAGGACGCGCTCGCCTTCGCGGCGCACGAGCAGTTCGAGGTGGGTGCTCATGGGATCAGCCGCGGGGCTCGGCCAGGGCGGCGAGGTCGTGCAGGGACCAGATGCGCGGGTTGCGCACGCGGCGGTAACCGTTCGCCTGGTAGCTGGTTTCGGCGAAGAGCTCCAGCCAGGGGCGCAGCTCGGTCGGGGCGACGATTTCGTCGGTGTCCATCTGACTCGCCGACTGGTAGGGGTCCATGTCGGATTCGATGCGGGCTTCGGTGTCGGCCATGCCCTTCTCGATGGCTGCCCGTTCTTCCGGGTCGGTGACCGCGATTTGGAAGTCGTCGTCCAACTTGGTGTTGAACGCGGCGATCGCGAGCGTGCGGCCTTCCATCACCGACTGGCGGGTGAAGGGGGTCGAGAGCTGCACGATCGGCTCGTAGGGCAGGCCCGCCATCGCGTAGTAGCCCGCGCCGCTGGCCTTGCGCAGCAGCACCGTGAACATCGGGGTGCTGCGCGTGGAGTTGGTGTAGATCAGGCTCGAGCCGTAGCCCAACAGGCCCTGGCGCTCGGCCTCGACTCCGATGTCGAAGCCCGAGACGTCCTGGAGCCAGACCATGGGGATGCCGTCGTCGTCGCAGGCCCGGCTGAACGCGGCGAGCTTGGCGATGCCCTCGCGGTAGAGGATGCCGGCGGGCTTGGAGCCGTCCCGCTGCTCGGCGTCCTCGACCAGGCCCTGGCGGTTGGCGGCGAAGCCCATGTAGAGGCCGTTCACCTTGGCGACGCCGACCATGACCTCCCGGCCGCGGTCGGGCCACATCTCCCAGAAGAGGCTGCGGTCGACCACGCGCGCGATGAGTTCATCGACGCTGTAGACGTGCCGGTGGTCGGCGGGCAGCAGGCCGGAAAGGTCGCCGGCGGGGTGGTGGGGGGCGCTCGGCATGGAGTCGCCGCGGTAGTACTCGGCTCCGCTCGTGGGCAGCTTCTCGACCTCACGCCGAATTGCAATCAGCGCTTCCTCGTCGCCGGGCACGCGCATGTCTGCGCAGCCGGACTGGTGCACGTGCACCTCGGGGCCGCCGATGTCGAGGCTGGAGAGCTTCTGGCTCTTCGCGCCCTGGATCAGGGCCGCGCCGGCGATCACCATGTAGGCGGCCTCGGTCATCACCACGCGGTCGGAGATGATCGGCATGTAGCCACCGCCCGCGATGCAGTCGCCGAAGACGCCCGCGATCTGGGGCACGCCGCTGGCCGAGAGCAGTGCATTTTTCTGGAAGATGTGCCCCGCGCCGGTGCGGCCGGGGAACGAGCGCGACTGTTCGGGCAGGAACAAGCCGGAGCAGTCGACCAGATACACGACAGGAATGCGCAGGCGCAGGGCCATCTCCTGGGCGCGCTCGATCTTCTCCGGCGTCTGTGGCCACCAGGAACCCGAGGCGACGGTGTTGTCGTTGGCGATCACCATCGTCCAGCGACCGGACACCCGCGCGAAGGCGGTGACGACGCCGGCGGCCGGGCTCTTCAGCTTGCCGAAGCTCACGCCGTCGTTGACGAAGGTCCCGACCTCGAAGGTGCGGGTGCCTTCGTCGCGCAGGCGCTCGAGGCGCTCGCGTGCGGTGAGCTTGCCCTTGGCGTGCACGCGATCGGCGTACTTCTCGCCCCAGCCGGCGGCGACCTCGGCGCGCCTGCGGTCGAGTTCGGCCACGCGCTCGGCGCAGGCCTCTTGTTGGCGGGTGAAGCTCTTGTCGTCCAGGAACGCCGCGCGGGGCGTGCCGATGGGAGCTAGGGGGACGTGGGCCATGGGTCAGGACTTCGGCTGCCAGCCGGGGATCGCGAGGGTGTCGTAGTTGCCGCTCTGGAATTCGTCCGAGGCGAGCACCGCGAGGTGGAGGGGGGTCGTCGTTTCCAGCCCCACGATGCGGGCGCCCTCGAGGGTGCGCTGCATCGTGGCGATGGCCTCGGCCCGGTCCTTGCCGTGCACGAGCACCTTGGCGAGGAGGGAGTCGTAGTAGGGGGAGATCTCGTCGCCCGCCCTGAGGTGCGTGTCGATGCGCACGGTGCCGGGGCCGGCGTCGGTGGGAATGTCGAGGGTCTCGAGCACGCCCGGGCTCGGGCGGAAATTCTGGGAGGGATCCTCGGCGTTGATGCGGCACTCGATCGAGTGGCCCTTCGAGCGCACGTCCGCCTGCTCGATGCCGAGCCGCTGGCCAGCGGCCACGCGCAGCTGGGCCTGGACGATATCGATGCCGGTGACAAGCTCGGTGACGGGGTGCTCGACCTGCAGGCGCGTGTTCATCTCCATGAAGTACAGGCGCCCGTCGTCGGGATGCATGAGGAACTCGACGGTGCCCGCCCCCGTGTAGCCGATGCCGGCGGCGGCGCTGGCCACGGCTGCGCCGATGCGGTCGCGCTCCTCGGGGCTGAGCGCGGGGCTGGGGCTCTCCTCGATCAGCTTCTGGTGGTTGCGTTGGATGCTGCACTCGCGCTCGCCCAGATGGATGGCGTGACCGTAGCCGTCGGCGAGCAGCTGAATTTCGATGTGGCGGCCGCCGACGAGGAAACGTTCGAGATAGAGCGAGCCGTCGCCGAAGGCAGCCGCGGCTTCGCCCGAGGCGGCGGCGAAGGCCTTGGCGACGTCATCGGGGCCGTCGACCCGGCGCATGCCCCGGCCGCCGCCGCCGGAGTCGGCCTTGAGCAGGCTGGGGTAGCCCACACGGTTCGCGACTTCGAGGGCCTCGGCAGGATCGGCGAGCAGGCCGGTCGAGCCGGGGATGCCCTCCAGCCCGAAGTCGGCCATCGTGCGCTTGGCGGGCCACTTGAGGGCCATGCGCTCCATGATGTCCGGCCGCGGGCCGACAAAGGTCATCCCGTGCTGCTCGGCCAGGGCGGCGAAGCGCGGATTCTCGGCGAGGAAGCCCCAGCCCGGATGGACGGCGCTGCAGCCGGTCTGGACCCCGGCTTGCACGACGGCCTCCAGCCGCAGGTAGCTCTCCGAGGGGGTGCGCCCTCCCAGGCACACCACCTCGTCAAAGGCTTCGAGCCAGCTGGCGCCCGCGTCAGCGGACGAGTGCACTCCGATCGGGGCGACACCGAGCTCGCGGCAGGCGCGCGCGACGCGCACGGCTACCTCTCCTCGGTTGGCGATGAGCAGTCGACGGAACATGGGGCGAATAGCCTATCTTCGGCGGCCATGGATGTACCTGGTCTGCTGCGTTCGGCCTTGATGATCGCCGGCCTAGCCGGGGTGATAGGTGCCCCTTTGGGGGGCAATCAGGAGCCCGAGGATGGATTTCGCGGAGCGAGCGAGGCCCTGGAAGCCCTGCGGGATCCGAATCCGCGGCTCCGCCAGGCCGCCGGGGACTGGCTGGCGGCCCGGCTGCGGGTCGACGACTTCGCCGCCGTGGCCCAGGCGGTGCAGGGCGGGACTGTCGAGGTCCGGGCGCGCTTGGCCGCCGTGGTCGGCGCGCGGGACGCCCATCTGGGACTGGCGGCCCAGGCGCTCGTGGACGTGGATGACACGGTCGAGGCCTGGGGGCGGGAGGCCCTGGTTCAGCTCCTGCTGCGCTGGGACCGGGCCGCCCTGGACCCGCCCATGCCGCGCCGCATGACCCCGGAGTCCTGGACGGAGGAACTGCGCAGCGACCTGCGGCTGGAGCTGCGCGCCGACACCTGGCTCGCGGCCCTGGATCGCTTCGATCGGCTGGGCCGGGGACCGGTGCCGGTGGTGGTGGACGCCAGCCTCGAGGCGAAGCTGCCCTCGCGGGCCGCACGGGTGGGGGGCGAGGTGATCTCCGGCCCCTGGACAGCGGTTCTGCACGTGCTGACCGGCGCCGGCGGGCTCGGCTACGTCGTCCAGAGCTGGCGCCAAATCGGCGGCGAGGGCCTGCGCTCCGCCGCGGGCACGCGACCCTGGGTGCGGGTCTGCCGATCCATCGACGGCCGGGGCGCGACCACCGCGCAGTTGGTCGAGGACTGGATCCGGGGGGTGCAGCGGGAGCTCGATCCCGCGGGCACCGTGGCCTCCGCTCGCGCGCTCGCGCGGCATGGCTGGCCCGCGGCGTTGGAGTGGCTCGAACGCCGCTGGCTGGAGCGCGGGGACGAGGCCGCCATGGAGGGCGTACTCGCTGCGGCGGCCCGGGGCAGGGTCGTGCCCAGTCTGGCCAAGCGCGGCACCGTCGAGTCCCTCTGGCTGCGCGTAGACACGGCACTTATGCAGGGGGACCCCGGTGCAGAGGCATTCGCGGCGCGCGTGGCGCGGGCCCTCGCCCAGGCGGCTGCTACCGATCTCGATGGCGTTGCGCTGGTCGACCTGCACTGCACCGGGGTCGCGGACGCGAAGGCCGTGTCGGAAGCGGGCCGCTGGGCGCGGCTGGTGGTGCTCGAAGGCCAGGGCCTGGGGACCCCCGCGGCCCGTGCCTTTGCCAGCGGCGTGCTCTTCGGCGAGGCCGGCCCCAGCCTGCGGCTCGCCGCCTTGCGGGCACTGCTCGCGTGTCGCGACGTGCGCCAGGTTGCGCAGCCGCGGACCTTGCCTCGGGAGCGTGACTTGTTCCTGCACGGGGCGCGGGCTGGCGCTGGACCGGAGCTGCCGGCCGCCCTGGCGGCAGTCGGTGCGGTCCCAGCCCAGCCCGGCGCGCTGGGGGCTGATGCGGAGGTCGAGCCCCGGGCCGCGCGGATGCCGCGCCTCGCCTGGCACCTGCTGTCGAGCTCGGACAACGGCGAACTCGGCGCGCGCTTGCTCGCAGCGGAGGCGAGCAATCCGTCTGCCCTCGTGGCGCTCAGCGGGGTGCTGCGGAATCTACTGGCCCAGGGTCGCGGCGATGCGTTGCAGGCGACCCTCGACCGGCTGGAGAAGGCACAGCCCGAGCTTGCTCTGCGCCTGCAGCTGCGGCTGGGCCTGGCGTCCCCGGAGGCCCAGCGGCGCCGTCTGGACGAGATCCTCGCTGCGGATCGGCGGGGGGAGGCGATGTGGGACGACCTCGCCCTGCTCACGGCCTCGCGGGACCTGGGCTGGCGCGCCCGGGCCCAGTTCCTCGAGGCGGTGGAGGCGGGCGGGCCCATGGAGCTGCTTCAGCCCCGCATCGAGCAGGCCCTAGA
The DNA here is from genome assembly GCA_964459495.1 of uncultured Planctomycetaceae bacterium. Taxonomy (GTDB): domain Bacteria; phylum Planctomycetota; class UBA1135; order UBA1135; genus CAYWNK01. The sequence continues at coordinate 4,677 of CAYWNK010000209.1, read as the reverse complement.
GGCGCTCCAAGAGCGCCGCATGGACGAGGCGGCCCGGGCCTTCCTCGTCAATTTGCGGCGCCAGGCCGTGCAGGCGGATCATCCCCTGGCCGCGGTTTTGCTCGGCCGGGACTGGCCCCCGCCGCGTCGGAGGCTGCAGCGGGACCTCGAGCGGCTAGAACGACGCTTTTAGGTTCGGGCCTGCCGCCCAGGTGGGTCATTTTTCGAGTCGAGCCCGAAATGCGGGATGGCATTGGCGGCGTAGGTCGAATCGAAGAAACTTCCTCGCCCGCCCCTTGTGCGAAGGCCCCCCTGGGGCCGATGGTGGGATCGAACCCTAGTCTCTCTGCTCCATGGCTCTCTCCTCCCGCAACAAGCGTCCGTCCAGCCTGCAGCCCGCCGTACCCGGTGAGGCGAAGAGCGTGCCCGTGCGCCGGGAGGAACTCGCAATGGTGCTGGAGCCCCGGGGCCAGCTCGCTGAGCAGTTTCGGGCCCTGCGCAACTCGATCCACGCCCTGAACCCCGACGGAGCGTCCCACACGCTCGTCATGGCCAGTGCCCTCCGCGGTGAGGGCAAGACCGTGGCTTCGCTGAACCTGGCGGCCGCTTTGGCCGAGCTGCCTGGCTGCCAGGTGCTTGTCGTCGACGCGGACCTGCACCACCCCGCGCTGGAGAGCTACCTCTCCCTGCCCCGGCGTCAGGGCCTGGTCGAGGTCCTGCGCAACGAGCTGTCCGTGGACCAGGCGATCCAGCAAACCTCCATCGCCGGGGTTTCGATCCTGGGCGCAGGGGATCTGCCCGACAAGCCCACCGAGCTCCTGGGATCCGATCGCATGCGTGCGATCATGAACAACCTGAGGCAGCGCTACTCCTACGTGCTGATCGACACGCCCGAGGCGGCCACGATCTCCGACGCCAGCCTCGTCGGCGCGATGGCCGACGGAATCCTGCTGGTCGTGCGGCTCGGGGAGACCCCGCGGCACTACGTCGAGCAGACGAGCAACATGCTCGAGGCCCTTGGCGGGAACGTGCTCGGCACCTGCCTGACCGGGGCCCACCTCGAGGACACCTCGAAGGGCTACTCGCGCCGGGACTGAGTTCGGCGGCGCGTTGCGGTAGGCGCTAGAACTTGATGCCGATGCCGACCGTGCCGATCAGGCCGTCGACATCGACGTCGCGGATGCCGCTGTCGATCTCGGTCGTGTCGTACATCACGCGGAAGTTCAGGAACAGGCTTTCGTTCAGGTCGACCAGCGCACCGAAGCCGGCGCTGTAGCCGAAGTAGTCCTCGGACACGTCGCCCGTGTCGAGGTCGAAGCCATAGCGCAAGTTGGCTTCGATGTAGGCGGCCAGGAGCCAGATGTCGATCAGGCGCTTGCGCAGGCCCAGGTCGAGTTCCGGCGTGTCCGAGTTTTCATACTCCCGCTGGTCGATGCCGACGACGACGTCGACAATGGGGCTCATCAGCGCGGCGTGCAGGCCGAAGCCGCTGAGATCGATGTCCTCCTCGCCGAGCCCGCCCAGGTCCCCATCGGCGTCGTCGACGACGATGCCGCGGGCCTCGAGGCTGAGCAGGTTGGTTTGGCAGCTCGCAGCGAGCAAGGACAGGGGGGCGAGCAGCAGCAGGCGGAAGAGCTTCATTGGGGCAGGTCGGTGGGGGAGAACAGGAGGCCTTGCCCGGGGGGCGCCTCGCGGGGTACGGGGAGAGGAATGCCTGTCCGGGCGGAACGGATCAGGGCCGGTAGATTGCGCTGCTCCCAGGAGAGGGCCCGAGAATAGTCGGGATGGGCTTGCTCGCGTCGACGGAAGTCGGAGCCATGGTGGATCCAGCGGCCGCCCGCGTCCTTGGCTGGTGGATGAACGGCATGGAGCAGCTCGTGGAACAGCACGAAGCGCACGAACCACTCGGGTACGCCTGGCTGGTCCTGCACGGGATGCAGGCGCACGAGCCGGGCGGTGGGCTCGAAGCTGCCCAGGCGCAGGGAGCGGCGCGACGAGGAGCGCGAGCGCCGGCCCCAGGTGAGCCTGGGCAGCGGGGCCTCCGGGCCGAACTCGCCGGCGAGTTCGATTCCGGTGATGCGCTCAGCCAGTTCGCCCAGGTCGTAGCAGCGGCCCCTGGGGTGGAGCACGGGAGCTCGCGCGGGGGCGGGCGGGATCTCGGCTAGGGATCGGTCGATCCAGGCGTCCAGCCGCGCGCAGGCGGCGCGCGCCCGCCGGCCGGATTTCAACCAGCTGGCGAGGTCCCCAAGGATGGGCCGGGGGGCCTGGGCGAACATTCGGTGAATGCGCATCGACCAGGCGTCGCCGTCGCGGGTGGCCCGCACGGGCTGGGTGCGGCTGCGCCCCATGCTGACGTGTACCTTCACCCCGAGTCGTTCGCTCAGGACCTGCTCGATCTCCGCGGCGCTGCGGATCGGTTCCACGCCTAGAGCTTAGCGGTCGGGACCAGCGGGAGAAAGCGCTGGCGGTCACACCCGTTCGGGCCGGCTTGGCGCGGGCACTTCGGGCGGGTTACAGCAATGCCCCCTGGGCGCGATGATCGCGCCCAGGGGGCATGGGGTCGGCGGAGCCGGGGCTGGCTCCGGTCCGGGGCTCGTCTAGTTCGCCAGGTCGAAGTCCTCGCCCTGGTAGTCGCCCTTCTCGGAGACGACGATCTTGCGACGGGACTGCTTGACGTCCATCGCGCCGGCGAAGGGGTTGCCCTGGTTCTGGTTGGGGCGGGCAGCGAAGATGTAGTAGTTGCCGCTGCGCACGTGGTTGAGCTTGAACTGTCCATCACGCCCGGTCTTGGACGTGTACGTGATGGGGAAGTTGTCGGGGCCCGATTCCATCTGCATGGTCACGGTGGCGCCCATCAAGGGCGATCCACTCGGCCCGCGCACCGTGCCCGCCACCGACGCGCCGGAGGTCATGACCAGATCCCCGATTGCCGTGTCCTGACCCATGGCGATGGAAATGCCCTTCATGACCGTCTTGGAGTGATCCTTGTGCTCGACCTCGATGAGGTAGGTCGTCGGAGTCAGGCCCTCGATGGTGAACGTTCCATCGGCTCCGGAGCGCGTCTGGCTCTTGGTGGCGGTACCGGGGAAGAACTCGCCCATCGAGAGATCGAACGGGGTCCCCGTCCAGTGGTTGTTGTTGGACTTGATGAGGGCGCCGCTCACCGCCTGGCCGCTGGAGTTCACGATGGTGCCGCTGATGCTGCCGCCCTTGTCAACGTTGACGGTGATGCCGGGTAGCTCCTGGCCATCCTCGATGCGGAAGTCCTCGGAGAAGCTCGGGGCGTAGCCGGAGGCTACCGCTTCGACGCTGTAGTCGCCGGGCAGGGGGGCGTCGAGCTCAAAGCGTCCATCGGCGTCGCTGATGGACTTCGTGGTGCCCTGGACCTTGGTCGACATGTCCGAGTTGGTCACACCCTGGCGCAGGTTGACGATGAAGGTCGTCAGGGGCTTGCCCGTTTGGGCATCGACCACGCGGCCCCGAATCTTGGGCTTGGGGGACAGCTGGATGCTGAGGTTCATCTCGCCCGAGCTCGCGCGGGTCCAAGGCTCGTCCTTGTAGCCATCGGCCTCGACGCGCAGGGAGTACTCCCCGTCAGGGATGTCGTTCACCAGGAAGGTGCCGTCCGCTTCGGTGCTGGTCTGGGTCTGGGTGCGCGTGTCGCGGTTGGCGATCGAGTAGACCTTCACGACGGCTTCTTCGATGGGGGTGCCATCGGTTGAGGTGATCGTGCCACCCATGGCGCTGGCCACTTCGAGCACCAGGTCCTGGCTGACGTCGTCGTCTTCGCCGACATTGATCTGCTGCTTGGTGAGCCGGCCATAGCCTTCGGCGGCAACCGTCATGGTGTATTGACCGACCGCCATGTTGTTGAAGGCGTAGGTGCCGTCAGCACCGGTGACGGTTTTCTCGGTGGTCGGGTCCGACGAGTCCGTGGTGGTCTGCAGGCCCATGGCCGCGAGGGACAGGGTCAGGTCGGCGCCTGCCACCGCGCTGCCGCCGGTGTCGGTGATCGTGCCGATGAGTCGAGTGCCGGTCTTCAGCACCACGAGCTGCGTGACCTGCTCGCCCTCGGGGACCCCGAAGGGTCCCTCCTCGCGGCGGCTGTAGTCGGGGTGCTGGACGATCAGAGCGTAGGTGTCGCCCGAGGTGACCTTCGGGAAGGTGAACTGCCCACGTTCATCGGACTGGACCTTGCGGTCGCTCGAGCGATCGACGCCCTCCTGGTCGGCGAAGAACAGGGTGGTTGCGCCAAAGCGAGTGAGGGTGACCGTGGCGCCTGCGACGGCCTTGCCTTCGGTGTTCTCGACGGTGCCGACCACGGCGGTCTGACCCTCGGGTGTGGCGTTGGCGAGCTCGTCCATCGGAACGGGCGCTTCGGCCGGCGTGTTCTCACGCGAGCCGGAGTTGGCGACCTCGACCAGTTCGGGATTCTTGGCCTGGGGGGACACCACAGGGGCCTCAGCACTGCCCTCCACGTCGAGTCCGGCCGGGGTCGGGGCGGAGTCCGTCTGGGTCACGAAATAAAAGGTCCCTGCCGCAGCGATGACAAGGAATAGGACGAGGAGCGCGCGCATGGCGGTTGATCGGCGGGGGCCGACGACAGAGGTTCGATGGGTCAGGGACGAGAAACGTCCCTGTGGAAGAACAGACGAGCTGACTTGGGGTTCCTTCCCGCGATCCCATGGATTCTGGGGG
>CAYWNK010000208.1:0-11367 GCA_964459495.1 uncultured Planctomycetaceae bacterium | reverse complement strand
GCTGAGCCAAGGGCGTATCTGCGAGGCGCAGGCCCCACTGGTCCGAGCTCAAGGACGAGGAGCTCTTGGACGTCCGCCTGTGCGATTTGGGCCTGCGCCTCGCAGATACGCCCTTGGCTCAGCACGTGGCTGGACTCCAGGATGAATTCGCGCAACGCGGACTGCGCTTTCGCCCCTACGCCTGGCTCTCCACCGACTGGTTTACGCCCGATGGCATGACCGGCTTTGCCGTGCCGTTCTACCTGGCCCATCCACGCCTCGTGCGACTCGAGCGGGCCCAGATGCTCGAGGTCGAAGGTGGCACGGCCGAAGACTGCCGCAAGATCATGCGCCACGAGGCGGCCCACGCCTTCGACAACGCGTTCGGCCTCCACCGCCGCAAAGACTGGCGGGAGACCTTCGGGCGCTTCGGTACCCCATACACCTCCAGCTACAGCCCCGACCCATCGAGCAAGGACCACGTCCTTCACCTGTACTTCTGGTACAGCCAGAGCCACCCCGCCGAGGATTACGCCGAGACCTTTGCCGTCTGGCTGCCTCCCGGATCGCGCTGGCGTTCGCGCTATGCGGGCTGGGGTGCGCTGCGCAAACTCGACTACATCGACCGCCTGGCGAAGGAACTGCGTGGGCTCCCACCCAAGCTGCGCACACGACGGTTCGAGGAACCCCTAGCTGGCGTCCGCACCACGCTGAGGGAACACTACGCCGAGAAGCGCCAGTACTACGCCGATGAGAGCACGCCCGCCTTCGATGGCCAGCTGATGCGCTTGTTTTCAGAGGAAGGAGGCGAGCGGCACCCGACCGCGGCGGGTTTCCTGCGCCAGCACCGGCGTCGACTCATGCGCCACGTAGTCCGCGTCACCGGTCAACATGCCTACCTCGTCGACCACGTGATCGGCGAACTGATGCGCCGCTGCAAGTCTCGCCGCCTACGCCTGGTTTCTGACCCCGAGGAAGCCCTTGTGGATACCGCCGTGCTGGTGACGTCCCTCACCATGCAGTTTCTGCACACCGGCCATCACCGATACCAGCGATGAAAAAGCGCCGCATCCTCGTTCTCATGCACGCCGATCTCGTGCCGCCAGCATCCCTAGAAGGGCTGCCCGAGTCGGAGATCAACCGCTGGAAGATGGAGTACGACGTACTCGCCACGCTTGAGCAGCTCGGCCACGAGGTGCGTGCGCTTGGGGTCGAGGACGAGCTGAGGCCCATCCGCGAGGCGATTGCCACCTTCCAGCCGCACCTTTGCTTCAACCTCCTGCTGCACTTTCACGATGCGGGCGTCTATGACTCCGCGATCGTGTCCTGGCTCGAGCTCCTCAAGCAGCCCTACACTGGATGCAACGCCCGCGGGCTCCTACTCGCCGGCGACAAGGGCCTCAGCAAGAAGGTCATGGCCTACCATCGCATTCGCGTGCCGCGGTTCGTCCAGTTTCCGCTAGGCCGTCGGCCGCGCAAGCTGCCCGCCCGCCTTCGCTTCCCGCTCTTCGTCAAGTCCAGCGTCGAGCACGCCTCCACCGGCATATCCCAGGCCTCGATCGTCCGTGATGAGGCCCACCTCTACGAGCGCGTGGACTTCGTGCATCGACACGTCGGCACGGGCGCCATCGCGGAGGAGTACATCGAAGGTCGCGAACTGACCATCGGTGTTCTCGGCAATCAGCGTCTCACGGCATTCCCCGTCTGGGAAATGACCTTTGGCTCTCTCCCCGAAGGGGCACCGAACATCGCCACCAGCCGGGTCAAGTGGGACAAGGAGTACCAGAAGCAGGTTGATCTGAAGACCGGCATGGCCAAGGATCTTCCCGCGGGCGCAGAGGCCGCCATCGCGAAGACCGCCAAGCGTATCTATCGGGCCCTGGACCTCTCCGGGTATGCGCGTATCGACATGCGCATGGACGGCGAAGGCCAGGTCTGGGTGCTTGAGGCCAACCCCAATCCCGACCTCTGCTTTGGGGAGGATTTTGCTGAGTCCGCAGAGCTAGCGGGGCTGGGGTACGGCGCTCTCCTCCAGCGCATTGTGGGACTGGGCGAGTCCTACGTCCCGGCCTGGAAAGCCTAGGCCAAACCTACGCCGCTAGGGACCGCGCTTTCGAATGCGTCTTGGCCGCCGGCCGGGGGGACGCGAATGAGGCGCCCCCCCCGCCGGTCACGAAAGCAGGAGGCTGCGTTCCTTCGTCAGACGCGTCAGCATTGCGACGAATTCGTCCACCGGAATGACCTGCTGCTCCTGCGTCCCGCGCCGGCGCACCGCCACGGTGCCGTCGGTCACCTCGCGCTCGCCAGCGATCAACATGAACGGGATCTGGTCCTTTTGGGCGGCCTTGATCTTCTTGTTCATGTGGGCCGGCTCGAGCATCGCTTCCACGCGGAAACCGCCCGCCAGGAGCCGATCCCGCAGCTGCCTGCCATATTCGGCCTGCTCTTCTCGGATCGGAATGATCGCCACCTGCTTGGGAGCACACCAGACCGGGAAACGACCACCGAAGTGCTCGATCAGCACGCCAACGAAGCGCTCCAAGGACCCGAGGATCGCGCGGTGCACCATGATCGGCCGCTGCTGGGTGCCGTCGGAAGCGGTGTAGTTCAGGTCGAAGCGCTCGGGCAGGTTGAAGTCGCACTGAATCGTGCTGTTCTGCCACTCGCGGCCCAGGGCGTCACGGATCTTGTAGTCGATCTTAGGGCCATAGAAGGCCCCTCCGCCCTCGTCGAGCTCGAGATGCAGATCGGCCTTCTCGGCCGCATCCCGCAGGGACTGCGTCGCCCGCTCCCAGATCGCATCCTCACCGATTGTCTTCGTCTCGGGTCGGGTCGCCAGGTAAGCGGTGTACTCAAAGCCGAAGGTCTTCATGAACCTATCGACCATCCGGCAGACTCCGGCGATCTCGTCCGCAAGCTGCTCCGGGGTACAGAAGATATGCGCATCATCCTGGGTGAAGCCACGCACACGCAGCATGCCGTGCACCACTCCCGATCGCTCATATCGATAGACCGTACCGAGCTCGGCCCAGCGCAGCGGAAGTTCGCGATAGGACCGCCCCCGGTCTTTGTAGATCAAGGTGTGCCCGGGGCAGTTCATGGGCTTGACCCGGTAGGGCAGTTCATCGAGATCCATCGGCGCGTACATCATGTCGCCGTAGTTCTCGAGGTGGCCAGACACTGCAAACAGCGCCTCACGGCTCACGTGGGGCGTGTAGACCGGCTCATACCCGGATGCCAGGTGCTGCTCCCACCAGAAGTCCTCGAGGCAGCGGCGCACCGTTCCCAGGTGCGGATGCCAAAAAACAAAGCCGGCGCCCGCTTCCTGGTGGGTGCTAAACAGGTCGAGATCCGTACCGAGCCGGCGATGGTCGCGCTTCTTGACCTCTTCCAGCCATGCCAGATGGGCCTTCACGTCCTCCTTGCTCCAGAAGGCCGTCCCGTAGATGCGCTGCATCATCGGGTTCTCCTCGCTGCCGCGCCAGTAGGCACCCGCAATGCTGAGCAGCTTGAAATGGAACTCGTGCTGGAAGGAGTCCAGGTGCGGTCCTTCGCAGAGATCGCCCCACTGCTGCCCCTCCGGACCGTGCGTGTAGAAGGTGATCTCCGTGCCCTCGGGGATCAGATCCACGGCCTCGACCTTGTAGCTCTGCCCATCCGCCGCCAAACGCGCCTTCGCCTCTTCACGGGTCAAGACCTCGCGAACAATCTCGGGGGACTTGTTCGCGATCTTGCGCATCTCCTTCTCGATACTCTTCAGATCCTTATCCGTCAGTGGCTCCGGCAGATCGAAGTCGTAGTAGAAGCCGTGATCGATGCTGGGACCGAAGCCGAACTTGGCCTCCGGGAAAAGTCGCTGGACGGCCGAGGCCATCAAGTGAGCGGTCGAGTGGCGCAGCGTCGACAGCGGGAAAGGACCCTGCGTGATCTCGCTGGGTTCGGTTTGGGTGTCCGCCATGGCGGTCTCCAACGGGACTCCTAGACGCGACGGTCCCCACCTGGGACAACCGCGACCCGCCGCTCCCGTACCGGGCGGGGCAGGGAGTGTAGCCCCGACCCAGTGGAAGCAAAGGGCCCGCACAGTGGAAGATGCCAGCCATCCTGGACGATTCCCGCCCCGTACAACCGTGACTCCCGGTCTGCTTCCCCAGGGTCATTGGGAGCCAGTGGATAGTAGAATGCCGTCACGCGGTGGCCGGTGAGCCCTACGCTGTCAGCTCCCATGGCCCAACCTTCCCCTGCCCCCTCGACCGACGACCTCCTGGTTCGGGCTTGTGAGCCCGAAGAGTGGTGCGGTGCGCGGCGCTTGCTGCTTTGGGCCGGCTGCGCATGGTTCGCGCTCTGGACCGCCGGCCTGGGCGTCCTGGACGGGATCTCCCCCGCGCCAATCCCCAAGGTCCTGGGCGAGGAGGCGGCCCAGCGCGCCCAGCTGCGCATGCATGCCAGCTGGCGAGATGGCTCCGCCATGGCCCTAGCCGATTCGGACCTGCGGCTGAGATCCAATCTCCGCCGGTGGATCATGCCTTGGTACGCCGGCGCCCTGCTCGTCCACCTGGATGAAGGGGGCCCCGACGTCCTCGTCGGCAAGGATAACTGGCTCTACCTGACCAGCCGCCTGAGCGCCGGCCCCGGCCCCTATGAACCCATCACGGGGTCCATCGCAAGCGGCGTGTTCGCCACCATCGACCGCCGCTCGAGCGCGCTCGGCCTGGAGACCATTCTCATCCCCATCCCCCGAAAGGGGGTGATCGCCGAAGAGTTCCTCCCCGATGGTGCGGACCCATGGACTGGATTCGACGAGGACATCTTTGCTGATCTCGAAGAGCGGGGCATCCCTCATATCCCGCTGCTCGATTCGCTGCGCCGGATTTCCCCGGCCGATAGCTGGTTCCCCTACGACTCCCACTGGAGCTACCTGGCCCAGGTACAAGCCGCAGAGATGGTGGGCCTCGCCATGGGCGTCACGCGCTCGGCCAAGAATCGCCCCGCCAAGATCGACCCGAAGAGCGAGTTCCGGAGATTTCGCGGCAACCTGAACTACACGGGCCTGCAGGAAAGGAGCCCCGCCAGCCCGTTCTACCTGCCCCGTGAGACGGTGAGGAACTTCGAACTCCTCATCCCCGGTTCGAAGAAAAAGTGGAGGCCCAAAGCCCTCAAGAGTCCGCAGGAATACGTGCTCTTCGGCACAAGCTTCTCGAAGGCCGGCTGCTTCGTCAATCACCTAAAGAACGTGCTACCGATGCCGGTGCACGATCGCACGAAGGCTGCCACGAACGCGATCGAGAACATGAGCCGGGTGCTCACCGAGCTCCAGCCCAACCAGCCGAAGACCGTGCTGCTGGAAATGCCCCTGTTCCAGCTGCTCCCCTTCTACGAGGGCATGCACAGGCCGATCATGCTGCCCGGTGGAACCATGGGCGGATTGCTCAAGTACCCCGCCCCCCGCGTGTTTCCACTGGATGCTCCCGGCCATCTCTCATCCGGCAACGATCGCTCTGAAGTTCTCACGATCCAATCCGGTGCATTGATCACGAGCGGTGACGGGGTTGCTGAACTCGAGGTTCGCCTGGACGCTAGCAAGGTCCGAGGAGCCAAAGTACACGGGCAGTTCGGTGCCACTCAGGTGATCACCAACGTGTCGGCCACTTGGCCCCAAGGCCTGATCCCGATGGTCGGCCACAGCCACTCCAAGGACCAAATTCGGCTCCGGCTTCGGCCGGACGGGGCGGGCGACCTCGGCATGGTTACCGCCCTCGACCTCGACCACGCCGCCTTCCCGAACCCCGGCGAACTCTCCGTCGACTCGGCCAACGACAAGGCCTGGACGGTGGAGTACACGTTCCCCGAGCCGGTTCAGACCAGCAGGCACGCAGCCCTTTGGTGGCAGCTGGAACGCACAGAAAAGAGCCGGGGCCAACTCCACATCCAGGTGGTTCCTGCCGATGGGAGCGAGTCAGCCAAGGGGGGAGAACACGTGGACCTGGGGCCCTTCCGGGCCCCCAAGCAGGCGACGATCCTTATGTCACTGGTCCGTCCTGGCCGCTGGGCCGGCATTCGCATCGAGGGCAACGGATCTCCGCCGACTCCGCAGTCCCTTCCCAGTCTCGTCGACCTGCCGCCAGCGGGGCCTGCCCCCGCGCTACCGCCAGCTCGCCCAACCATCCCCCGCGAGAAAGAGGACCGCTGACCCCAGCCTCCGATGCTCTTCGCCAGCGCCACATTCCTCTACTACTTCCTGCCACTGTTCCTGGCGGTCTATTACCTGACCCCGAAGGGAGCACGCTCGTTCACGTTGGCCTTCGCCAGCTACGTGTTCTATGGCTGGTGGCGTCCGGATTTCTTGATCCTGATGCTGGTCTCGACGGTCGTCGACTTCACCGTGGGAGGGCGCATCTCCAACGCGAGAGCGCGCGGCGAACGGGGCAAGGCTTGGCTCCTGGTTTCGCTCTTCACCAACCTGGGGCTACTCGCCTATTTCAAGTACGCGAACTTTGGTGTTGAGACCCTCAACGCCCTGATGGCGACCTGGGGCGCGGCTCCGATCCCTTGGACCAAGATCATCCTCCCGGTCGGGATCTCGTTCTACACCTTCCAAACGCTGTCCTACTCCGTCGACGTCTACCGAGGCACAACCCCCCCTGTCGCCAGATTCCGGGACTTCCTGTGCTACGTGGCGATGTTCCCGCAGCTCGTGGCGGGGCCGATCGTCCGCTACAACACGGTCGCCGAGCAGCTCGCCCATCGCACGCACACCGCGTCCAAGTTCTTCCAGGGCGTGCTCGCCTTCCAGGCAGGCTTCGTCAAGAAGGTCCTGATCGCTGATGTGCTCGCCACAGCCGCCGACCCCGCCTTCGCCGCTGATGGCCTCACAACCGTGGACGCCTGGCTGGGCGCGCTCGCCTACACCTTCCAGATCTACTTCGACTTCTCCGGCTACTCGGACATGGCGATCGGCCTAGGCCTGATGATCGGCTTCCGCATGCCGATCAACTTCGACTCCCCCTACCGCAGCGTCTCGATCACCGACTTTTGGCGCCGCTGGCACGTGTCCCTGTCCTCGTTTCTACGGGACTACCTCTACCTGCCCCTGGGTGGCAACCGCAAAGGCCCCCTGCGCACCTACGTCAATCTCGCCACGGTCATGCTCCTAGGCGGACTCTGGCACGGAGCGGCCTGGACGTTCGTGGCCTGGGGCGCCTACCAGGGCTTTTGGCTCATCGTCGAAAGGGCCAGCGGGAAGCGCTCCTTTTACTCCTTCGCTCCCCGCTTCGCGCAAATCGCCGTCACCTTCGTCCTGGCCGTCTTCGGCTGGGTCCTCTTCCGGGCCGAGGGCCTCACGGCAGCCGGGGAAGTTCTGGGATCCATGGTCGGCCTGGTGCCGGAGGGGGCCCGTTCTATGCCGCTTCTCATTCGGCCGATTCACCTGATCGCCTTCGCGGTCGGAGCGGTGGTGATCTGGGGCTTCCCCACCACCCAACGGCTCCTTGCCAAGCCGCCCAGCTGGTGGGCTATCGCGCTCCAGCTCCTTTTCCCCCTCGCGCTGGCCCACATGCACTTCGAGCAGAACGTGCCCTTCCTCTACTTCCAGTTCTAGCCGAACATTCCAAACCGATTCGCCAGGCCAACCCGCGTTGCAATTAGACCGCTCACAACCCGACCAGAACCAGGACGACCGCACGCTCATCCCGGCCCCCGACGTGCTGAGCAGCCCTGCGCGTCGCGTGCTGGGGATCGGGATCTCGTTGCTGTTCGTGGCTGGCCTGGCCGGCGCCGGCCTACTCGACACCTTTTCTCCCGTGCCGATGCCGGTCCTCCAGGGCCCCGAGCTGGCCCAGGACTTTCGAGACCGTTCCAAGGCCGCGCTACGCAACGGCACCCAGATGTCGCTGTGGTCCCGGGACCTCGACACCCGCTCGAATGTGAAGCGCGCCCTGGTTCCGTGGTACATCTCCACCCTGATCCGCAGGCTGCGTGAGTCCGACGATGGGCACATCGTCGGCAAGGAACACTGGCTGTTCACCAAGAGCCGCCTGCAGTCCCCTGGCTCGCCCAACGATCTCCGCCAAGCCGATCTAGGGGCGCGCATTTTGCGTGGAGTCGAACGCCGCTGCACCCAGCTCGGAACCGAGCTGCTGCTGCTTCCCGTCCCGCGCAAGGGCTACATCGCCGCCGAGTACTTGCCCGACGGAGTCGACGCATTCCCCGAGTTTGAGCGCACCATCAACAAGCGCCTGCGGGCCTGGGGCGTCCCCTACATCGACATGCTCAAGCTTTTCGAAGGGCACCCCGCCGACCAGATTTGGTATTCGCATGACACGCACTGGCGCCCGGAGGCGCTCAGGCTCGTCGCCAATCGAGTGTCCCGGGAGCTTGAAATTGGACTGCGGCCCGGCGAGCGTGATGCCATAGAGAGTGCCGGCAGGACCCGCCGCCCCAAGCGCGGCATCCTCGGCACCATGGGGATCCCCCACAAGCACCCCGCAGCCCTGGCGATCCCCGCCCCTGTCGGGCCCACGCTCCAGCTCACCAACAGGAACTTCCGGGAGCGAAAGCTCCCCAGACTCTGGCGGATTCCCCCCACCGACAAAGACCCCGTCTGGGCCATCACCGGCACCAGCTTCACCCGCGGCGACATGCTGGTCCCCCTGCTGGCGAACAACCTTGGAAACGCCCACTTCAACGGAGCCACCAAGGGCGCCCTTGCGCTGAGGTCACTTGGGAAGGGTTTGCAAGAACTCGGGCCCGACCTGCCCCCCTACTGGCTCGCCGAAATCCCGACCTTCCAGCTCTTTACGCAGCTGACGAGGAAGGACGCCCTGGTGGCCGGCTCCGATGCGATCGACTTCTTCGCACTCACCGACACCGAGGACCGCCAGGTCCTGAAGGAGCTCGACCACAAGGGTCCCCTGCCCCTGCATATCAAGCTCGGCACCCTGATCCACGAGGGCGACGGCAGCGTCGCCATCGAACTCGAGCGCATCCAGCCGCAGGGAAACAAGAAGCTGAACGCGGTCAACGTCTACCAGAAGCCCATGGGCTACCCAGCGCTGTGGAAGCCCGACCAGAGCAGGCTCCGAATCCCGCTGCTGGGTCCGACCCGCAACTGGTCGAGCCTCATGGCTGCCGCCGGGCCACGGACCTCCATCGGTCCGGTCCGAGCCCGACTCGTTTGCGACTACGACCTGGATGGCGGCGTGATCGCAGCGCCACAGCCCGCTTCTGAGCCCAGCCCCGAGGGCATCTGGTCGCGGGTCTTTCGGTTCGAGTCCGCGCTGCCCATCGGTCGACACGAAGCCCTCTGGGTGCAAACCACGCAGCAGCCCATCAGCAACTGGAACGTGAAGCTCCTCGCCCCTTCCGGCCAGCGCGACCGGGACCTGGGCAACATGCTGGTGAGAGGAGAATCCACCGCTCTCTTGTGCACCGCCCCGGCCGGTGGCCCCGGACGCCAGAAGGGCCCGCGAATGAAGTACACAGCGGTCGTCATTCGGGGAACGGGCAGCCCGCCGAACCCAGACACGAGCGTTCGGCTGGTGAGCCTACTGCGGCGCTAGCCCCGACCTCAGGGGAGCGTGGTACCGTCGGCCCCAGGCTCGGCGCCCATCCAGCGCTTCACCTCGAACTCGAGCTCAACGCCGAAGCGCTCTGCCACCCGCGCGCGTACCTCGTCCAGCAGCCCGATCACATCCGCCGCGCGCGCGTTCCCGCGGTTGACGAGGAAGTTCCCGTGCCTCGGGCTGATGATCGCCTCGCCACGCTCCATGCCCAACAGGCCCGCCTGGTCGACGAGCTGCCCGGCGCTTCGGCCACCCGACAGCTCGGGGTCCGGGTTCTTGAACACGCATCCCGCCGAGCGTTCCGAAACCGGCTGCACCCGGTTTTTCTCCGCAATCCACTCGCGGATTCGCTGGGCCACAACGAGTTTGGGCTCGGGCTCAAAGCGCAGGATGGCCCCGACCACAATGCGATCGCCCAGGTTGCCGTTGCGGTAGGTGGGCTGTGCCTCGCTCGCCTGGAGGTCCGTGAACTCACCCTCCGCGTCGAGCAAACGCACGGTCTCTACCGCCGACCACATCTCTCCCCAGCGGCCGCCCGCGTTCATCGCAATGCCTCCCCCCAGGTGTCCGGGAACGCCGGCAAGGCCCTCGAGCCCAGAGAAGCCAAGGTCCCGCATCGCCCGCACCAGCGCGGGCAACGGCAGGCCTGCCCACGCCACCAGGCGGGGATCGTCGGCTGGATTGGGTGGAGCCACCTCCCCCGGAGGCGCCTCGCGCTCAAACTCCTCCTTGCCCGTGCCCATGTCCATCGGCCGGAACACCCGGTTCATGCGTTCCGTCGCGATGACAACGCCCGGCAACAGGCCGTCGCCGATCACCAGGTTGGCTCCGCCGCCGAGTAGCCGCGGCCTCCAACCTCGGTCGCGCGCCGCCTGCCAGGCCTCACGGAGCTCGTCCGGCGAGGCCGGCTCGAGCAACCATTCAGCCTGGCCACCCACCCGCAGGGTCGTGCGACCCGCGAGCGGCGCGCTAGCTAGCGCCGCGCAGGGCCAGTTCATCGCGCAACTCATCGCGGACACGGTCGATGTCGCCAGCGCCCAGGATCAAGGCGGCGCAGCCCAGGGGAAGCTCGGACGCGAAGGCCCTGGCTGCGTCGGCGCAGGGGCCGCCGAGCTTGGCTCGCACACCAGCCTTGCGCAAGCCCTCGACTAGCTCCGGAGCGCCTGCAAAGACCTCGTCGGTGTGGGACCTTGCGCCATAGACATCGGCGACCACCACGGACTTGACGCCGCGCAGCGCATCCACGAAGCCCGGCAGGAAGCGCGCGGTGCGGCTGTGCTGGTGCGGTTGGAAGAGCACGTGCAAGGGCTGGCCCGGAAAGACGCGCCGCGCTGCCTCACAGGTGGCCGCAACCTCCGTGGGGTGGTGGGCGTAGTCGTGCACGAGGGGCACCCCCCGCATCCTCCCCCAGGATTCGAATCGCCTGGCCACGCCGCGAAAGGCAGCGACGCCGCGCGCGGCCGCGGCGGGGCTCACCCCGGCGCAGCCAACGGCCATGGCGATGGCCAGCGCTGCGTCCTCGACGTTGAAGCGGCCGGGGACCGAGAGCTGCACCTCGGGGGTCGCCCAACCCGGGCCACGCACCTGGAATCGGAAGTACCCCTTGTCCTGACCGAGGAGGTCAAGCTGGACCTCTCGCCCCATGCGCCACACGCGGCCACGCACGGCGTCGGCGATGGGGTCGGGCACGTCCGCGCCGAGGACCACCAGCCCCTCGGCCGAGACGCGGTCCACGAAGCGACAGAAGCCGCGCTCCAGCTCCTCGAGGCTCCCGTAGCAGTCGAGGTGGTCCTCCTCGAAGTTGGTGACGATGGCGCCGAAGGGCTGGAGC
>CAYWNK010000207.1:0-11463 GCA_964459495.1 uncultured Planctomycetaceae bacterium | reverse complement strand
GTAGCAGGGCGAGGCCCGCGAACCGACCCCTCTACGCGGGGGAGCGATGAACCTTCACGGATCGTGGGTATAGTGCCCGCGCTCCCATGAACCCGCCCCCTGACGACCCCGACGAGGAGAGCCTCGATCCGTTCGATTCCCAGATTCTTGCCATGGAGCGTGCTGGGCACTGGACGGATGCGGAATGGGAGGAACTAGCGGGTCTGGAGGCGGGTGCCTGGGTCCGCCTGGCGGCCTGCGACCAGGCCCTGGCCGGGCGGGCGGGTCATCCGCTGGCTCCAATCGTCCTGGAGTGGCGGGCGGAGCTGCGGCGGGCCGGTCTGGAGTCCTCGGCCGAGCCCCTGGACGAGCTGGCCGAGGAGCTGCTGGCCGCGGAGGCGGGGCCGATGATCGCCGAGGCCAAGGGCGGCGGCGCCGAGGATCAGTTCCGGGCCCTGATGGGCGTGGCCCGCAGCGCCCGGGAGGCCTTGCTCGCGCGGGAGCGGGACCTGGGGCCCGCGCCCCATGGCGAGCAAGAGGCCGACCTGCGCCGGGAGCTGCGGGCCCAGCTCGAGGCCAGCCCGGCGGGGGAGCCGCTGCGGGACGACTGGGCGGCGGAGCTCGTCGATCTGGCGGACGAGACCTTGGCGGGCTCTCTCGCCGAGCGGCCGGCGATCGCTGTGCCAGCCCTGGATCACGTGCGCGCCGTGGTGCTGGCCCATGTGGCATCGGTCGAGCCCAAGCGGGGGCCGCGCAAGCGTCGGCTGCAGCGCAAGCTGTCGCGGCTCCGGGACGAGTCGGTGGAACGCCGGCTGGAGGGCCGCCTCGTGGCGCGCTTTGGCGAGCGTGCAACCAAGCTCTGGGCGAGCTTTGTGTTCGGGGCGATCCTGATCCTGCTGTTGCTCATGCTGCAGGGCTTTCTTCCCGATGCCTGGCTGGAGGCCCATCCCTTTGGCTCGAAGTTCTCGGTCGGGCAGGGCCTCGATTGCCTCGACTTCGCCTGCTGTCTGACCATTCTATGGGACTTCAGCGTGCGCCTGATCATGGTGCACGGCGACTGGACCTGGCTGCGCCGGCACCTGTTCACCGACCTGCTGCCCTCGATCCCCGCGGGCCTGCCCGGCATCGGCGAAAAGGCGCGGCCACTCTACATCTTCCGGCTTGGGCGCCTGATGCGGCCCCTGCGGGCGTTCACGTTCCTGTCCCGTGGACTCGACCGCTTGGTGCGGCTGAACGCCAAGCGCCTCGACCACGAGCTGGTGCTGTTCCCCACGCCGATGGAGCGCGGGCTCGACGATGCGCTCCAGGCTGGACGTGACGCGGAGCACGAGGCCTGGGAGGACGTGCAGCGCGCGGGCGAGGTCTGGCACCTGCGTCTGCAGGATGCCTTGCCCGGCACCGGCGAGGGCATCGCCGAGCGCCGGCTCGGGGTGCTGCGCGATGCGGCGCGGCTGCGCTTCGAGGTGGGGGATTCGAGCCGCGAGCGGCGCGGGCGCGGCTACATCTTCGAGCCTCGGCTGCGGCGCATGGCCGAGGTGAACTCGAGCGAGCTGGCCTCGGAGTACGGCCAGGAGACCGCGGAGCGCATCGCGCGGGCGGTGCGGCAGCTGGCGGGTTCACCGGCGCGCTTCCTGCCATTCCTGAGGGGCTGGACGCCCCTTCCGGCGCCTGAGGAGGACGACGGGCACCTGGCGGCGCGCTGGCTGCGCGGCATGGCGCGGCGCGGGCTGCGCTGGCAAGGGCGCGTGCTGGCGCTGGCGGACGTGTCGACGACGGTCTCGCCGGCGGAGTTCGTCGGACGGGTGGGGGCGACGCTGGTGGCGCGGACGTCGCGGCCGGCGTATCGGCTGCTGCTGTTGGGCTTGGCCCTGCTGCTCTTGAGGGGGCTGGTTCTCCTGAGTGGGATCGAGTTTGTGCAAGACGCCTACGACGATCTTCATGACATCCTTGGGCCCGTCTTCGTCGTGCTCGGTTCCGTCTGTTTCTTGCTGCTGGCCCTCGGCATGTGGCTGCAGCGCATCGCACGCGACGCGTCACGGCTCTTCAGTCAGATCGCGGGTGCCCAGTTCGCCCACCTGACGGACGCTTTCCGGATCCGGCGGCTTGCGCGTGACGCGGAACTCCTCGAGCAGCGCGTGCTGTACCCCGAGCGCCGCTTGCTTGCGGAGGAAAGCGACGAGCAGCGAGACGCCGACCGGAGCAAGCTTGAGGAGTCGATCCGCGGCTGGCTGACGGCAGGGCAGCACCCCACCTGCGTGGCGGATGGCTTCGATCCACTGCCGCCGGTGGTGCTGCTCTACCGCGACCAGCTCGACGCGGCGCCCTTCACGGACGCCGACGCCCGCAGCGGGGCGCGTTTGCTCGGCAACCTGTCGCTGCGACGCCTATGCCAAAGGTCCCATGGCATTGGACGGAAGGAGATGAAGGAACTCGCCCGCGGCGACCTCTCCCAGCGTCAGGGCCTGCTCGGCGGCAGCTACACCTGGTTCCAGCTCATGACCCAGGCCATGTCCCATGGGGCGGCACGCCTGGTCGTGGAGTACAACCGCTCGGCGCTGCCGATGCAGGACCTGGCGCGGGCTACCGACGCCGAGCGTGAGAGGCATCGCCTGTGGCTGGCGGCGCGCGCGGAGCGGAGGGAGCTGGAGGAAGGGGAAGACGAGGCCAAGATCCTCGAGCCGAAAGAGCTGACGTCTGCTTTCACGATGCTGCACATCCTGGACGACGATCCGGCCCGGGACCGGGAGGTCGAGCAGCGCTTTGGCCCGCGGATCGCCGAGCAGCTCGCCCGGGACCGGCGCGACCTGTTCGTGCGCGTCTTCGGTTCGTGGCCCTTGCACAGCCTGCCGAAAGAACAGCGTGTGCTGAACCCGCGCGAGTTCCACGAACGTTGGCTGGCGCGCGGGCGCATCTTCCTGCTGCCGGTCTGGGTCCTGTGGGTTTGGCTCCGCGTCTTCTGGGCCGGCCTGCGCTTTCTGGGGCGGGCGGTCAAGGAGATCCGCAACCCGGCCAGCGGCCGGATGCAGGAGGCGCCCGTGCCCGACGCGGTGGCGGCGGCGCGCAAGCTGCGCCGGCTGCGCGGCCCCATGGCGGAGTCGGCGATGCGGCTGCGGGCGATGCTCGACGGCGAATACCTCGGCCTGGCCCTGCCCGGCGTGCGGGGGGCGGAACGGGACGGGGCCAGCGAGGACATCGCTGCCCTTGTGGCGCTCGGGCTGCCGCCGGAGCTGCGCGAGAGCGTCGAGGCCCAACGCACGGCGGCCCGGGCCGATGTGTGGCGGCTGGACCGTCTGATCGGAGCCGGCCTGCTGGAGGACGTGGCCGCCGAGGTCGACTGTGCGCCCCGGGATCCCGAACGCCTACGCGCCGTGGCCGTCGCCTACCGCGCCGACCTGGACGGGCTTCGCTCGGGTCTATCCCACGAGGACATCTTGCGGGAGGCCTTAGAGGAAGCGGGTCGCATTCCCGCACCCCGCGGCTGGGGTTTTCCGCGTCCGGGCCTCTATCTGGCCTACCGCCGCTGGTGGCGTTCGGTCGGCGGGACCGGTGCCCTGCGGGGGCATCTCTGGCGGCTCGTGCGCGCGGATGTCGGCGGGCTGCGGCGGGCCCTGGAGGCCCGCGAGGCGAATCGCAAGGACCCGGAGGGTAGCGCGCGCCGCGTGCGGCAGGTGCTTGCGGATCTACTCCGGCATCCCGGCCAGATCACCGAGCCCCTGGTGACGCTGCGGACCGTGCAGACCCTGACGCGCATCGATGCGACGACCCTGCGCGAGCACGTCTGGCGCATGGCCGGCTTCGAGGACGAAGACGGCCGGGCGCGCAGGTCTTGAGGGTGGCTCGGATGCGGGAATCGATCCCCCGCATCCGGAGCGCTTCCAGCCGTTACTCGAAGCTCGCGTAGTAGCGGTGATAGAAGCTCACCGGAGCGCGGCCCTTGGAACGGAACTCGGCGTCGACGAAATACAAGGGCAGTCGTGAGTCGCCGTTCTCGCGGGGCTTGGCGCGCATGCGAACCTCGAGCTCGTCGCCTGCTTCCGCCTCGAAGGGCGGCAGGGGGAAGAAGGCCTGGCGCCAGTGGGTGCGCGGGGCGTGGGGTGCGGTTGTCAGCGTGACGCCGGGCGCGAGTTCGGCGTCGAACCAGCCGGCGAGGCCATGGACGGTCCCGGTCTTTTCGATCTTGAGCGTGGTGGTCCCGTCGAACCAGAAGGAGTCGCCGTCGCCGTACTCGCAGTCGAGGCTGGCGACGCGGCCGCTGTTCGACGAGAGCGAGGCGGCGCCGATGCCGGGCGAGGTCTGCAGGAGGTCGCGCAGCTCGTGCTCGTACATCGGCGTGAAGTCGAGGCCGTAGAGGCGGTCGCTCCACATGCCCAGGCCGTGGTGCCGGTGGATCAGGCCGTCGGACACCGTGGCGATGTCCAGGTGCACGGTGCCGGGGATGATCAGGCCCTGGGTCGAGAGGTGCTTGTCGCGGGCCACGAGCACGGACTCCCACATGAGTTCGGCCAGGGCGAAGTAGCCCATCCACTCCGAGACGATCAGGTCGACGGGGTCGGGCAGGGACAGGGCCTCGGCCCAGACGCGGTGCACGACGATGCGATCGCCGTAGCCGTTGGCGATCGCGATGCGCTCGGCGATCTCCGCCATGGGGGAGGCCTCGACGGCATGCACGCGGCGGGCGCCGGCCCGGGCGGCGAAGCAGGAGAGAATGCCGGAGCCTGCGCCAACGTCCAGCACCACCGTCTCGGGGGTGATCAGCTTCTCCAGGGCCGCCCGATAGGCGTCGGTGCGCACGTGGTCGGCGAGCATCACCCGGTGGACGCCGGCGTCGGCGTAGGAGTCGAAGTAGTCGACGTCGCCGGAGGAGGGGCCCGCAGGGGCCGGATCGGGGTCCGCGTGCTCGATGTATTGAGCCAGGACGGGGTCTTCGGGGTGCATCCGCTGGTGGGGGAAGAGAAAGGGAGCCCCGGAAGTCGATGTTGGTTGCCGCGGGCACGCAGAGTCTAATCAGGCGATGGCCCAGGGCGACGAACTCGAACCGGGAACCCCGCTGGACGTGGCTCGAGCCGCGCGCCTCGCGGGGTGCTCGGAGGTGGAGCTGCGGGCGCGTATGGACGAGGGGCGGCTGCTCTTCGAGGTGCAGCGCCTGGGGGGCAAAGAGACCCAGATCGTGCGCTATGTGGACCTGGTGGACGCATTCCCGGGGCGCTTTGTGGCGGATGTGGCCGAGCCGGAGCCCGAACCCGGCCCCCAGGGCTGGGACCAGGCCTCCAGGTCCGTGGATCCGCCGCAGCGCCCACCGGTCGAGCCCCCTGGGGAGCCCAGAGCCGCAGAGTCGCCGCGGGATACCGGATCCCAGGCTCGCTTGGAGGCCCTCCAGGAGTCCCAGCGCGTCCTGCAGGCCCAACTCGAGGACCTCGGCGATCAGCGGGCCCGGCTGCGGGAGCAGGGGGATGAACTGCGGAACCGGCTCCAGCGGGTGGAGCAGGAGCGGCAGGCGTCCACGGCGGGCCTACTCATGATGCAGCAGCGGCTGATGGAGCTGGAGGCCGGGCCCGTGATGACCATCGAGCCCCCCGCGCACCGCAGACCGCTGGTGTGGTGGGCGGTGGGCAGCGGCCTGGTGCTGTTGATGGCGATCCAGTCGATGCGCAGCATGCGGACGGCGTTCGCGTCCCAAACCGAGGGGCTGGGCGAGGTCCGCCGGGCGCTGGAGATCGAGTCAGCGGCGGCTGCGCGCGACCGCGCAATCGCGGTGGCCGAGCAGGAGGCCCAGGCCGAGGCCTGGGCGCGCCAGTTCGCCCGTCAGGATGAGCGTTGGGACCAGGAACAGGAGCGCATGCGCGGGGATCGGGATTCGTTTGCGCAGGCGCTGCAGGCGGAGCGCGCCTCCGCCGAAGCCCTACGATTGGCTCAAAACGAGGAGCTGCGCCTCCAGCGTGAGGGCAGTGCCGCGGAGCGCGAGCAGGCAGCGAAGAGGATTCTCGAGCTCGAAGCGCGTGCTGAGGCAGCCTGGCGACGGCTGGATGAGGAACGGGCGGAGGCCGCGGCCGAAGCGGAACGCAAGGCCAGGGCGATCGAGGAGAGGCTCGCGGGGGAGGCTCGGGCCCGGGGCGAGCTGGGAACCCGCCTACACACGGTCCAGCAGGAGCTGGCCGCCACCGCCCAGCGGGCGCTGGATCTCGAATCGGAGCTGGAGCAAGAGCGCCGCATCTCCCGGGCGCAGCGGGACATCCGGTTCGCCATGCGGCATCAGGCCGGTCGCCGCAAGGGGCTCAGCGGACCAGTGGACTTTCTATGCCGGCGGCTGGGGCTGTGGATGGCGGATCCTGCGCTCTTTGGTGCCCAGGGGCCGCTGGACTAGAACTCGCGGAGAACTTCAGCTCTGGGAACAGCGGGGACGGTGGTGTTGCCGATAGGCCAACCACGCGACTTCTATCATGTCCACTCCCACACCCACGCCGCCGCCGTTTGGTTCCCAATCCACTTCACAGGATGCACCATCCTTGGACCGACAGCGCAAAGTGACCTGTACGGAGTGCGGACGCGAGTTCAGCCCGAGGGGACTGGCGGGGCACATGCGCCTCAAGCACGGCGTTCAGGTTCCGAAGGCTCCGCTGCCCTCCAGGGGACCCGATTTGACCGAGACGTTGAATGCGGTGGTCAGCGCGCTGGGCCGAATCGAGGCTCGCCTAGCGGAGCTGGAGCGCGGTCGACCGACCGGCGAAGATCACGCGCGGAACGGGCTAGCGGAGGAGCTGCGCGGAGTCTTGGCCAATATCGATCACTTCCGCGAGGCCCCCGCGGAGGAGGACGCCATCGCGCGGGCTGCGCGTTTCCGCCGCTTGGGTTTGCTCCGGCGGAGGCAGGCCGAGCTGCTCTATGAGCTGGGCCCTCCGGGAAGCGTGACCGCGGACGAACTCCTCGGCACCTGAGCCCAGCGAAAAGACGCAGCAGGTCCGGTGGTGGGACTCGCTGCGTCCCTGCTTGTCCGCACCGCAGGGCTTAGTTGCGCTCGGCTTCGACCGCGAGCGCACGCACCAGCGGACAGAGCGCGGGGTCCCGCGGGAGGCCGATGCGGTACTCATCGAGAATGCACAGGGCCCTGTTGTGCATGCGATCCATGGACTTCGGGGAGGCACGCCTCGGCATGTCCTCCGACCCCACGTGTTGCTGGAGCCACTGCAGGATGGCCGCCTCCAGGTCGGCACTGGTGAGCGATCGGCCCCCGGCGGCAAGGCTTGAACCGATGCGTCCCGCGATCGTGGTGGCCAGGACACGGGCGACGTCGGCGTGGCGCGGCGGAAAGTCCAGCAGCTCGATGAGCCGATCTTGAAGGGAGTCCTGATCCGCCCCCTGATGGGGCAGCGCCATGCGCTCAGGCGGGACCAGCACTCCTGTCGTGAAGCGGCTCTTGCCCGCGGAGTAGAGCACACAGAGCGCCGGGCCAGCCGCAAGAAGGCGGCGGCAGGCCGGGTCGGATGCAGGGACGAGGACCCAGTCTGCGGGCGCCTGGACACACTCCCCTGCGGGGGTCACAAAGCGCTGCCCGTCGGAGGCCTGCTGTACGACCTGGAAACGCTGCTGGTCGAGGATCACGGGCAAAATACAACGGTCAAGCCGTCGGTGAAGTTCGAGGTGGGGCCGGGGTTCGCGTCGCGGTACCAGCACTGAAAGTTGAGCGTGTCGCCGGGCTGAAGGTCGACGTTGGGGTTGAGCGGAATCGCGTCGAGGTCGACGGGGATCGAATACTGACCGGCGACCACCTGGCCAACCTGTCCGGTGAAGCGTGCGATGTTGCCGCCGAGGCACAGCACACCTTGGCTGCCCATCGGGTTGTTGACGAGCCCCTGGGTGCGGCTGGCCAGGAAGTAGGCGAACTGCCCGGTGGGAAGGCCGCTGGCGAGGAGCTCAAAGTCAGCGTCCTGGAGCCGGGTGCTGCCCGCGAAGTTGATCTGGCCCGGCCCGCCGGTCGAGTTGGGGTTGGGCTGGCAGTAGTTCACCGGAGTGGGGCAATTCCAGTCTGCGGCCAGAATGCCGTCGAGCTCGATGGTGGCGCTGGACCCGCTCGCCGGATCATCGAAATCGAAGGTGCCGCTGATCGGGGCACTCAGGCGCAGGTCGGAACCGGTCTGGATCAGCGTTCCAGTCACCGGAACCGGGGCGCTGATCTGGCCGGTGAGATCCTGGGTGGTGGTTCCGCCGGTGAGGGGCTCGACGATCACGGTCCCCGCGAGAACGGTGCTGACGACGTCGATGGTGAAGTTGCCGCTGGCGTCGACGGCCGCGGGTGCGGGCGCCGAGAACTCGAGGACCAGGCCGGCGATGTCGATCGTCGCGAGGTCGGGCAGAAAGGGGAAGGGGTTGGGCACGCGCGCGGCGATATCGGGGACGACCATCGCCGTGCCGCCAGCCAGGAGTTCGAGTGTCGCCACGGGGTTGGCACCCGCCGTCAGGCGGACGACCTGATCACCGCTGAGGGCGAACTGGTTGGAAGGGTTGCCGAGCAACGGGCCGAAGCTGCTCGTGCCGTTCCAGGTCCACTGGGATGCAGCTTGATCGATCGTGAAGACGACCGGATCCTGCGCCTGGAGGGGAGCGCATAGGGCCGCGGCAATGGCGAGGGCGTGGACGGGTTGCATGTTGAGCCGGTGGGGTGGTGGATAGAAGGGCATTCGTAGTCCAAGGGTGAGGCTACCCCACGCGCAAGCATCCTGCTCGCGCGGCTCCGACGGTTCTTCATTCTGCATTCGTGAGCTAAGGCGGTCCTTCCCGGATCGGAACAGGCACGGGTTTCAGAATGTGTCCGGTTTCTCGAACCAGCATGGAGTCCAGGGGTTCCTGTGGTTCAATAGCGGAGTGACCGGGATCAGCCAAAGCGACAATCTCTTGACCATCGGGGAAGCGGCCGAGCAGGCCAGCGTGGCCCTGCTGGAGCTACGCGAACACATCCGCTCCGGTCGCATCGCGACGGTTCGCGGCCAGCGGCTCGGGGACGAGATCCCCTTGATCTCGCTCGAAGCTCTGGTGCACATTTACCCCTCGGCTGCACGCCGTAGGCGGCGTCCGCTCGGCACGCTGGCCGAGCGTGGTATCGCGGTCTTGGGCCTGGGCGGGGCAATGCAGGGGGACGCACCGGCCGATGGAGCTTCCAGCCTGCCGAAAGGGGCGGAGCGTCGCCGGAAGCCGGCTGCGGTTCCCGCTGCAGACGATGCGGCCGAGCGCAGCGATCTCGAGGTTGCCAAGCTCGAGCAGGAAATCGAGCGACTGCGCCAGCAGGTCAACGCGGCGCAGGATCAGAACCAGACTCTGATGGTCGACCTCGACAGCGCGAGCGCGGAGGCGCAGCGGGTGCTCGACGGGGCCATGGGCCCGGCGGCCCGGCGCCGCAAGCGTCGCGATCGTTCGCAGCGCGAGCAGGCGGAGCTGGATAGCGCCCTGCAGGGGGTGGCTTCCGGCCGCAGCGCTCTCGGATGGTTCTCTGCCCTGGCGGGGATCCTCGTGGCTGCGGTGTTGGTGGCATGGCTGCGCAACCCCGTGCACGCGGCGACGCTTGCCCCCGAGCCGCCCGCTCTCGATCCGTACGCGCTTCGCGAAGCGATTGTGGTGCGCTCGCTGCGGGACGGGGCGGCCCTCGAGCGGAAGCTGGCCGCCAAGCGCCGGGCGCGGCAGCGCCGAATCAACGAACAGTTGGCCGATCCGGCCAACCCCACCGGGAATGCGGCCCAGGACGGATCCCTCGGCACCACCGCCGCAGCGGATTTAGCAGCGGGATTGACCGGCGGGAACGGGGGGACAAAGCAGGCGAAGGCGGCCGCGGACGAGCATGCACCGGGCCCGTCTCCGGTCCCCGCCGACCAAAGGATCACCGCTCCGGTATCCACGGGTGAGCCCTGTGAGATGTTCATTCTCACCGCAGAGGGACAGCCCCTGCGTGAGGTGCTCGGTCCGTGCCTCGGTTCCTGGAATCCCGCGGACGACGCGGTCGCGGGCGTGCATCGTCAGGATGGCAAGCACTGGTGTCTGCACCACACCGTGATCGCACGCGACCTGGGCGGATCGATCGTGCGCGCCAAGGAGATTGCGGAGTTCGCGGAGAAGGATGGCTTGGTTCCGCCCCTGATGCAGCTGCGCGTCAATCGCACGGCCGCTGCCTTCCTGGAAGCACGTACCGGCACTTGGATCGAGTCTGGCTTCGAGAGCGGTTCGGGAAGCGATCACCGGACCATTCGCCTGGTGGATCGTGACCGCTGGAGGCTGGAGTCGTGGGTCCGCTTGCCTCTACCGGACGGAACGGCGCAGCGTCGCGGATTCCGAATGCAGGTCGAACTGAACGGATCGGAGTGGCTCGACCGGGAACTCGACTTCGAGTGGATGGATTGAGGGAGTAGCCGCAGGGCGCGGCCTACGCGGTCCAGCCGGCCAGGATGCGTGCGGCGGCTGTGGAGATGTCCTTCGCCTGAAAATCCGGGAGGGCAGCGCTCACGGCGCCGGACTGCTCCCAACCCTTGCCGGTGTGCACCAGCACGGATCGTGTTCCCGCAGCGTGACCCGCCTGCAGATCGCGGAGGGAGTCCCCGACCATCCATGAGCGTTGGAGGTCGATGCCGACGGAATCAGCGGCCCGGTGCAGCATGCCGGGCAGGGGCTTGCGACAGACGCAGGGGGTGGTCTGCCCGGGAGTCTCAAAGTCCGGATGGTGGGGGCAGCTTTCGATCGCAGCGAACTCCACTCGCTCGGCCTTGAGCTCGCAGACCATGCGCGCATGGATGGCATCCAGAATCGTCTGGTCGAGCAGGCCGCGGGCCACACCCGACTGATTGGTGACCACGATCAAGGCGTAGCCAGCAGCGGCAAGGCTTCGCAGGGCCGCGGGCACGCCCGGCAGGAGCTCGAAGAGCGCCGGGTCGGCGAGGTAGTCGACCTCCCGGTTGATGGTACCGTCGCGATCGAGAAAGACCGCCGGTCGGAGGGGCATCGCTAGGCTGGATCGGGTGGGAAAGGCCTAGCCGGCGTCCCGCGCGAGGCGCACGAAGACCCGGGCGGGCTGCTTGCCCTCGATATCGATCGACTGCAGGAAAAGGTCTTCCCAGTTCAACCAGAGGGGGAAGCGCCAGGTGTTGTAGTACACCGTCCAGTCACGGTAGAGCACGTACTGTTCCTGGACGCCATCCTTCAGGAGTCGGCGAGCGGTGCGGTAGCCGGGCAGGTCGAGCTCGACCACGAGCGGGCTAGGCTCGCTGGAGAGATCCAGGGACTGGGGCGTAACGAATCCAGTGTCGCGGCCTTCCAGCAGAATGCGGGCTCCGGCCGGATCCGACGCGATCAAGACGGGTCGCTGCTTGTTGCCGCAGGCGGTGAGGGCGGCCAGAGCCAGGGCGGCAAGGGCGTACTGCAGGCGACGGGAGCTCATGGGGGCGATTGTGGGTGGGCAGGGGCATGGCCCGCAAGGGCGGACTTCCCGGTCTCCCTAGGATCGTCCCGCCC
>CAYWNK010000206.1:0-11503 GCA_964459495.1 uncultured Planctomycetaceae bacterium | reverse complement strand
ACGCCTACCGCCTTGGAGCAACGCGCCAACCTGTTCCTATCCGGCGGCAAGCTGCGCGGGCGTGTAGCCAAGTGGATGCAGACTGCGCACGTCCTGGGGTTCGCTTCCGTGCAGGCGCACAGCCGGGGGCCACTGGCTTTCGGTGCCGCCCACAAGCGAGCAGAAGCGATGCGGGGGAAACTCAATAGCGAGACCGAAACCGAGGGCCTCGAGCTGCGAGGGGATCACACTCTGCCGACCTACTACGCGGCTCCGTATCGCCCGAAGGGGTCGGAGTGGCTTTCGGCTCTCGGAATCGACCTAGGCCCGCAGCGAGCCACAATGCGCCCAGTGCTCAGCTACCTGCGAAGGTTCCAGGCAAAGAACGAGCGCGCGGCCATGTATCGCGCGGCGGGCGAGTTTGGGATCGACCCGCTCACGTTCCAGCGGGACTACCTCAACCTTGCGGCTAGTGAGCCGGTGCTTGACGGTGAGCGTAAGGCTTGGGAGGGGGGCTATGCGCGCAGGGTGAAAGCCCAGCGGCTCACACGGCAAGGATTCCAGGACCTAGGGAACGCGGAGCGCCGGGCGATCCAGGCCGCCTATGCGGCTGCCGCCGGCGATCAGGCGGCCCTAGGCGATCTGGGGGTATGGCTCTACCTGAGCACCGATCTCCGCCTTGAGCTCGAGGCCCTGAATCCTTGCAAGCAAAGGGCCGCGTAAATGGACGAGCATCAAGAAGCCGCCGAGTCCGAGCTTGGGAGCCCCGCCTCGGGTGTGCCTGAGGAATCCATCGCGGAGCAGCCCGCAGACACCAAGCGCGGACGCCGCGAGACATGGCCCGCCCGGGCAGAGGACGCACTCGCCACGCAAAACCGGCTTGTCCGAGACCTGGGCTGCGGGCCCGATGGCCAAGTCGCCGAGGCGATGACCGCAGCCGGAGACCCGATCAGCCGCGAACGTGTTAGGGAGCTACTCCGAAGGCTTGGGCTGGAAGCTCCGGCCGGAATCCTCGACATTTTTGTTTCGGTCGAGGAATTCACTCGTCTGGCTGCGGAAGCCATAGGCATCCCGTTGCTCGATGCCTGGCCCGACATTGACACGCTCTGGCCTTACCTCGAAGGGAAACCGCACCGGGACGCATTCCGCGAGCTGGACAGCCGATACCGAGAAGACGTGAAAGAGACCCTAGAGAGGCTCCGGGAGTGCGCGAGCTCTCGACTACAGCGCAAATTCCCGAGCCAGGGCAAAAGTCAGCGGCGGGCCATTCACGTCATGCGCGCATTGATCCATATGCAGGGGCGCCGCTACTTCACGACGAAGGGTGTAGAAGAATGGCGGCCAGTCCTTTTTCGTGGTGCCACCGCATACACACCGAAGGGCGAGGCGCTCCGGTTCATGATTCACCCGGAGCCAGGAGCCAAGGCCCCGCCCGGCGTGGCCCTTTACTGGCATCGCCTGAGCGAGGGAGGCCCGACATACACCGAGCGGCTCGACGCTGCGGGGCTTCCTCCTACGGGGCTCGATCTTGAGTAGCCAAGCGGCCCCCGCCACTATCGCAAGCCAGCGCGCCTAATGGAGACGTGATCCAGGCATGACATCCCCCCAGGACATCGAGGCCCGCGCGCTGCCCGTGGTCGCCAAGGCCGAGGCACTCACCGAAGAGATTGGCCGGCGCACCAGGGAGCTGCGGACCATTCATGCCTCACTGGAGGACAAGCTCCGGGAAGCGGACGCTCCAGTCCTAGAAGCCCAGGCGCGATTCCAGGCCACCGACTACGCGGGTAAGCGCGGCTGGGAAGCCGCCGAGCGAGAGGGGTTCTGCCTCGACGGCATCCCTCGCAAGCCCGCTGCCATCGCCGCAGAGTGGGAGCGACGGCGTGCACTGCTGGCCGATGTTCGCCTAGGTCGTCTCGCCGCGTGCGCGGATGCCCTCGTTTTCGTAACGAGCAGCATGGGGAAATCCGAGACGCACCTAGAGCAAGCCCTGGCTGGCCTCGTGAATCTCCCGAAGGGCCTGGCCGCGAACCTGGATCAAGCTATCGACCAGGCGCAGGGGTCAGGCGCGGAGATGCGGGGGGTCTGGAACGGACTCGCCGCTGCTCTCAAAGCGCTTTCGGTGCGGCTGGATGGAGAGCGCATCGCCCTGGGTATACCACGGCCCACGGGCAAGGGTAGCGTCTAGGGTTATCCCCTGGGGTTTATTTGCAATTAGCGGTTGGTAGTAGTGAATGCCAGCCGATATGCTCCGTACCAGAGAGCAAGGGACCGGACGCCGGCCGCCTCACTTCACAACCCGCCAACGCAACAGCGCCCCCCAATGTTCAAGCCGGGGAGCGCCGCTGCTGACGACTCAAACACCGAGCCGCTATGCGTCACCTTACCACCAGCCCCGCCAACGCCAGCACCGAACTCCCCGATGGAGTTGTGCCCGTCAATCACAACGGGGCTCGCCGTTATCGCTCTGAGCGCCGCGTGCGCATGGCCGGCGGATTCCGTTCCCTCTACGGACCCTGGCGCGACACCGTAAGCGAGTGCCTCGCGGACCTTGGGCGCCGGCCGCGTGTCAAGCGCCCCACCCGGGACCGCTCCCGACTCTTCCACCTTTGCGCACCCGTCTAGCGCTCGCCCTCGGGGCTTGTGGTGCGGGCAACCTCCCCACCATGAGCCAACCGAGAAAGAAGAACGGGACCCGCAGGCGCGGCCCCAAGCCCGTAGACGGTGAGACCCTGCGACATGCAAGCATCGGCCTCACCACCGAAGACCGGGCCAAGCTCCAAGCGATCCAAGAATCGGAGGGGCTCCAGTCCAGAGGGGCGGCTGTTCGCCATGCCGTCCGCTTCACCTTCGAGAACCTAGAACCCGATCCCGATTGACCTAGACCCACAAGCAAGCGCGGCGCCGACTCCCTAAGCGCAAACCAGGGAGCTGACGCCACTTGATCGGCCACAGAGGGGCCGACCCATGCAAAACCTAACCCTTGCGGCTCCGATGCCGCAGCACTGGGGACATTCTCTTTCCGTCCCCGACCGGGCCCCCATGCTGCACGAGCTGGAGCCCGAAGACCTGTCCGAGGAACTACTCGCCCGGCGACGTGCGAAGCGTGCGGCCGCCCTAGAGCGCGCCTGCATGGTGCACAGTGACCCGAACCCGTCGATTCGCCAGCGGATCACGAGACGGCTGGGGCCCCTACGGTGGAGGACCCGGAATGCGCTGCGCCTAGTCCGCGCGGCCGCCGGCGTTGCCGCGCTCGTGCCCCCCGGTGAATGGCTGGCGGCTCTATCGCTGCTCCGTGAGCTCTACCCCGAGGACGTGCATTCGCGCATTGACGGGGCAGGGCGGATGCTCTGGGCTCCTGGCCTGGCCGGCGTGGCGCCTTCGTTCACCGAGTCCATCGTGGACGACTGCCCGGGCTCGCCTGAGTTCGATGCGGTTTGGGGGGACTCGCTGGATGATGACACCCGATACCCCCTCGATTCCCCGGTTTCCGGAAAGGGCACGGCCTACCGAGCCTGGGCCAGTGAAGGATCCTCGACCTTTGACCAGGCCCACCCCACGACGGCGGTTTGCCGGTACGTCTGGCGGAGCAATGACGCCCCCGCCTTCGTGGGGACTCTGATCCTGGGGAAGCTCTCTGGGGAGTGCACCTACTGGAGCGAAACCGGCATGCGTGACATTCGGCGCAGCGGTTTCTACGTGGAAGGTCGGCGCGTGACGGACGGGGGTGCACTGTGATTGCCGCCCAGGCAAGCCGTAGCAGGGCGCTACCGCATGGCATCGAGTCGATCCGCCGGCGTGGGGCTCGCACCTACCGAGCACTAGGCGTTGAAGGAATCACCTGGCGCCGCCTCTGGCGCGATACGCTGGAGGAAGCCGTCGCGGACAGGGATCGAATGCGTGGCGAACTGGATCGGACCCGCAAGGCGAAGAAAGCCAAGCGCGGTGAGCGAGCCCGGAAGGCGAAAAGGGCCAAGGTGCGCAAGCGACGTGCACGCCCGCCCAAGCCAAAGACCGAACTCCCCAACGTCGCAGCCGTTTGGAGCGAAAAGGGCTGGCGCTGGCAAGCGGCGGTCACAGTCAAAGACCCCCGGACAAAGAAGGGCACGCGCCGGATGCGTGGCCGCTTGCGGGAGACAGACCAGGCGGCCTACGAAGAAGCGCAAGCGCTCACCCGTGCAGCTCTTGAGTCCTGCGGCGAAATCCTCCTAGATGTTGCGCCGGGGCTCTACTCAATCAATGCGCTCGCCGTCGATCTGCAGATCCCGGCGGAGGAACTCGCCAGGGAATTGAAGACCCGCAAGGCTAAGCGGATCGGACGGCCGGGGAAAATCACGGTCGTTACTGAGGCGGACTTCCGCCCCTGGTGGGACGGGTACGTACGTCGGATGATTCCGGTCCCGTGCTGCACACTCGGCGAGGGGAGGAACCGCTAATGTTGCCCCACTCCCTAGGACAGGCTCCTACGGACCTGGCTTCGGCGATCGAACTCTGCGCCGGTATCGGCATCATGATCGACGCGGACGGCTTACTGGGCCTTGTGGGCGCCGGCTTGTTTCCGCCCGTGAAGCTGGAGGGTAGCTCGCTGCTCGTGAGCCGCGCAGCCTTCCGCCAATGGTCCATCGAGAACGGTCACCATCGGGACGGTGCGGCATGAGCGCACCTAAGCCCAGGGCCGAGGATCGCCCCCACCCGATCCGTTTCCAGGAGTTTGCCCGGCTCGCCTTCTCGGCTGGCGCTCGCGTCGAGGACTGCGGTGCGGGTCGATGGCGGGTGTCCGGGCGCCTGCGCGTGGACTACTGGCCTCGCTTTCCTGCTGGCCCCCTGCTGCACGTTGTCGGGACGCGAGGTCCCACGCGCTGCTGCTCGCCCGAGCGGGCCATTGCTGCGGCCTTCGAGCTTCCCCCGCTTGTCCGCAAGCGTGTCCGGCGCAATCGGCTCTCCACGTCCCACGGGGAGCGGCTCAAGATCGAGGCATGGCTGCGGCAGGGCCGGCGGTGCTACTGGTGCAAGCGTGCATGCGCTTCCGATGAGACCACCATCGAGCACCTGATCCCCTTGGCGCGCGGAGGGACGCACAAGCCCGAGAACATCGCGGCCGCGTGCGAGCCCTGCAATTGCTCGCGTGGCTCGGAAATGCCCGAGCTGCGCAGCCTGCGGGAAACCCTGGTGCACCCCACCAGCAGCCCCCCCACGAAGATCGAGGTGCGCCGGCGTCGGCGAGCCCAATAGCAAGCATCCGGCCTGCGCCGCGCTTCCGTCGCGTGTACCAAGAGGGCACGCGGCCAACCTAGGGAGAGGCGC
Organism: uncultured Planctomycetaceae bacterium; assembly: GCA_964459495.1. Taxonomy (GTDB): domain Bacteria; phylum Planctomycetota; class UBA1135; order UBA1135; genus CAYWNK01. The sequence goes on along the minus strand of CAYWNK010000206.1, from coordinate 6,223 downwards.
GGAGCCCTACGCGGGCCGGATGCGCGGGGCGGTGGAACGACTATCTATCGCCCCGCATTCCCCCCACCAACGCGCCGGGAACGCACCGATTGGCACCGTCTAGTCACCGTTTGAACGGTCCCCATTGACCAGCTAGGCGGCGGGCCCGATTCCGCCCCTTTTGGTGCTGATTTGGGCGTGATCCAGGGGGTTAGCCCCCCGCCGTTGGCACCGTTCGCCAACGGTGGAGCGCGGCCCGGCCATTGAGCTACCCTAGGCGCCTCGTGCAGCCCTGAGCAAAGCGCGCAGCATGGCCGCGCCGGCCTGGGCTTCCTGGTGCTGCTGCAGGCTGGCCCGTGCGGCTTCGAGGTCGCGCTGGGCCTGGTCGCGCTCCGCCTGCGATGCGCTGGCCGTGGCCGCGAACTCCCGCGCGCTGCGCTCCGCTTCGAGGGCCGTGGATTGCGCGGTGAGTAGCTGGGCTTGCGTGCCTTCTAGCGTGCCGCGCACCTGGGCGACCTCGGCCGCCTTGGCGTAGACCTCGGACTTGGCCCCGGAGAACATCCAGCCCAGCCCCCCCACCGCGACCACGAGCCCGCCGAGCGCCATCTTGGCCAGCGGGTCCCAGCGCGTGCGTGCGTCGAGGCTCTCCAGCCGCTCCGTGACGGGCCCCAGCGCGCCGGCTTCCACGGTCGGGCTCTCCAGCTCCAGGATCCGTTTCTGCGCCTTCACCATGGCGAACGTGAGCCCCTGGGCTTCCTGGCGGGCGGCATCCGCCTGGGCCTCGGCGCGGGTCGCTCGGGCCTCGAGGTCCCCCACCCGAGCAGCTTTCTCTCGGGCTTCGACCAGCTCGGCGCGGGCCTGCTCGAGCGCCTGCTCGGCGTCCCGCCGGGCCTTGGCGTGCTCCTGACCCTGGCCCTCGGCGGCGGCGGCTCGTGCACGCTTGAGCCAAGAGGCCTTGGGTGCGAATCTCGACAGGGAGCTGGTGACCAACTGCGTGGGTGGGCGCTCCCCCTGCACCGGATCTAGGAACGGCCCCAGGCCCGGCGGAGACGGCCCCTGTGCGGCGATCTCGCGTCCCCCGGGGGGATTCCGGGGCCGAAACTCGCGAGAGGCCCGCCTGAGCCCTCCAGGGCGGCGGCGCTATAGGTTACCTGTGCAGGTGGATCGCCTCAAGTCAGCGCCGTTTGATGATCGCTCCACAGACGTCACAGGTGTACTCGCTCTTGTGGAAGATGCAGGCGTATAGAACGAAAGGGACGATGAGAACCAAGGCAGCGCCCGCCGTGGCTGCGCTGAGGACTAGGGCGCCAACAATGAACCAGCAGCCACCTTCCGGGCTAGACGCCTCAGTGTTGAAGACCCGTTTGACTCCGCAGTCAGGGCACCGGAAGAGCTTCTGGGCGATCGGCATGGGGTGATTGTAAGGGGTCTTTGCGCAGGAGTTGCGTACGTGACAGCGCCCGGCCCCACGGGGCACCAGGCGCGATGGCTTGCTCCAGCTGACGCACAAGGTGCGCGCCGGTCCCCCATCACTTCACCCGGATGATCCAGTGAACGGCGTAGTTCACTGGGCGGGTTTCATTGGACGCGCCGATTGCTTCGCCGGTGACCGTTACTTTGTTGTTCCCCAGACCCCACGAGACGCCAACGCCATTTTTTTGGGATCCGCCCGATTGCATCCGAAACCGATCTCCTTCATCAGGAGCCGAGACGACGCCATCATGCGCATGGTCTGCGACACCATGCGGCTGGGATGAACCTACCCCCTTCGCGCCCGATCGGCTTTCAAGGTCAGCGTCGAGGCCATCAGCTTCGCCTGCTCCGCGTAGGAAGTAGCCACGGAGGTCAGGAAGCTCATCCCCTAATCCGCTCGGCAACGCCTTGCGAAGACCTGTGGAATCCCAGTCGTCTTCGAATCGTTGACCTTCGCAGATTTCCCAGCTGTCGTTGGGCATGGTGTTGTTCGTCCAGGCGAGGATCGAACCCACCGGAGCGCTCAGTGCAAGGTTGTGTTCCATCTCTTTCGCGACGCCTTTGTGGAACTCGGAGCCCTCCGCAGTCACGGCCTTGACGACCTCGCCTTGTGCGTCATGCAGGCTCTTGATGAGGCTTTGTGCGTCTAGCGACTCTTCCAAGAGGGACTTGGCCGTAGCTAGGTAGTCAAGCGAATGAGCGAGTGCTGCCTTCGCCTCCCCCCGCGCTTCGCTCGCTAGATCGGCTGCCGTGTTGGCGGATATCCGAGCATCTTTGAAGCGCTCGTCGAAGTCTTCGAGGGCTGAGTCGATCGCGTCATTCAAAGCATTCTTCCGCTCCGTGTTCTGAACCAGAGCTTTGGCAGCATTCTCCTCAGCTTTCACTTCCTGCGACCACCTGATTAGCCAGCCGAATGCTATTCCGAGTAATGGTGGAACCATTAACAGGAAGGCGCGCGCAGTCGAAACGCGGCGCTTGATCTGTGAGTCGGATACGTCCCGTATGTGCTGCTTGAGCTCAGCAGAGTTGACTAGTGCAAGAGCGGTCTCCTCCGAGCGTAGACTTGCTACGGCAGACTTTAGGGTGCTCGTTGAAGTTTCGAGCTCGTCGAGCCGTTGCCAAGCAGGCTTATCACCGTCTCCCATACTTCACCTCACCCTGATGATCCAATGGACGGCGTAATTGACCGGTCTGGTTTCGGCATCCCAGCCAGTGACAGAGTGACTGTGTGCGCTACCTCCAGATCCGATCGGGTCGCTTGAAGTCGTGAACGCCGTCCCTCCGTTGCTCTCACCACCCTGGCTGACTTTATTGGGATGCGCGGCACCGCCAGGTCCGTTACGACCACCAACCTGGTGGCTGTGCTCTTCGTGTCCATGCTCTCCGCCCGCGAAGGCGAGGCGTTCTGTGGGGCCAGCCGTCGCTGGATGCTGCTCGTCCCCCAGCGGGTTGCTCACATGCGGGTCCGAGCCGCCTTGTCCACGTAAGAACATCCCCTGGAAGTCAGGAAGGATGATCGTGGAGCCCTTCTCATCGTTGCCGTAGAGGCCGCGGAGCGCTAACCAGAGCTCCTCGGTGTAGACGACCGGCTTTCCGTTGCACACGTGCCAGCGCTTGTTCCACTCCAGGTCTTCAGGGAGCTCACCAGGCCACGCAACGATGGCCCCGGTAGGGACGTCGACGCCATGCCTTGGCTCGAAGGCCGGATCCTCAGCCATCGCGGCAAGCAGTTGCTCGCGCAATTCGGTTTCGGCCACGATCTTCTCTGCGACGCCTTTTGCGTCCCAGGCCTGGACGACTTTGCCGGAAGCGTTCCATGCCCAGAGGATGGTGGCTGTTAGCACCCCACCAACGACTCCAACGATGATCTCGGTCTTCATGATCTCGGATACTAGGTGAGGTCGGTAGTATTCGCGGCGATTGGCCATCAAGGAGCCTTGATGGCCAATCGCTGCGCTCAAACGCATGCAAGCCCCCGGCCCACTCCGGCTGAACCCATTCAGATCACTGTCGGGTTCCACTGCGACACGAATCTCAGCCGGTTGATGTGCTGATGCCGAAGATTCCCCGATTCTTGGATTCGGTCTTCACGATCCCATTCACCCGTGCCTGCTTTGCTCGAACCAGGGCTGCGGAGTTTCGGATATAGGCCTCTGCCCGTCCGCAGGAGGAGCCCTGAGCGCTCTTACTGGAGCGCTGTGCCCCCTTCGCCTGGCTTACGCCCGCTTTCTTGAACCGTGTCATTTCCCTACCTGTTCATGTTCATCGGCTTTTCGGCCTGGCCTACGCGAGCGTCCTCTATCAGGGGCGGCAACGAGCGCTCCCCTCCCCACCCTAAATAGCACACGATCGCGATTAGTGCAGCGAATCCTGCTCCGATGAGAAGCACTTGGGCATCATCTACACCCCCCTGCTTCTCGGCATTGGCCGCCTGCAGGGTTAGTACAGCATCGGTGGTTTGAAGATACGCGATCTCTCGGGCTTCATTCGCGCTGAGTCCGCTGAACGGAGGACCAAGCCCATCTGGCCACTGGAGATCCACACTTGCCATCGAGCGCTCGTCGTCCCGCTTCTGCGGTGCTAGCAGCCTCAGGACGGCAAAGCTAGCTAGTACGACTGCTATGGCCAGGGATGCCCTCACCACGATGTAGACGGCCAGAGGTGAAAGGTCTTCAAGTGAGCCGATCTTGACGATGGCTAGTCCGAACAGGCCTGTGATGAGGGCAAGGATTCCGTTGGATCGTGCTCCCAACCTCCGGGCGTTTTCTTCTTCAGCCTTCCATCGGAGCACGGCGTGATCCAGTGCGACCTGTGCGCTCGATGGCCCCTTGGAGGGAGCGCTAGGACGAGGAGCGGGGAGGTAGAGACGTACTCTGCGCAGCTCCACGCCTACAGCCCGAGTAGTTTGCGCAGCACGCCAGCAGCACGGTGTGCTTCGAGCGCTTGCTGTGCCTCCTGCAGCTCGCGTTGCGCTTGATCCCGTTCGGCTTGCGACGCGTTTGCCTTGTCGGCGAGCTCGCGCGCGTTACGTTCGGCGGCAAGCGCCGTGGACTGCGCCTCGAGAAGCTGGGCCTGCGTGCCTTCCAGCGTGCCGCGTACTTGAGCCGTCTCCGACTCGGCCGCCTGAACTTCCGACTTCGCTGCGTGGACCTCGGACTTGGCTCCCGAGAACATCCAGCTCAGCCCCCCCACCGCGACGACGAGCCCGCCGAGCGCCATCTTGGCGAGCGGGTCCCAGCGCGTGCGGGCGTCAAGGCTCTCCAGCCGCTCCGTGACGGGCCCTAGAGCTCCGGCTTCCACTGTCGGGCTCTCTAGTTCCAGGATCCGCTTCTGCGCGGACATGAGCGTGAGGGTGAGCCCCTGGGCTTCCTGGCGCGCGGTGTCCGCCTGGGCCTCAGCTCGGTTGGCTCGAGCTTCCAGGTCCCCCACCCGGGCGGCTTGAGCCTCGGCCTTCGCTTGGAGCTCTCGGGCATCGACCAGCTTGGCGCGGGCCTGCTCGAGCGCTTGCTCCGCTTGGCGCTGGGCGGTGACAGCCTGTTGACCGTGGCCCTCGGCGGCGGCCGCGCGCTCCCGCTGCTGCTCCAGCTTGGCCAGGGCCTCGGCGGCTTTCCGAGTCGCTGCGTCTAGCTCCTGCTGGACCCTGGCCAGATCGGGCGCGGCTGGAACTTCGGGCGCCTTGCTCCCACCTTGCTCCGCGTCGTTGGCAAGCCTTGCTCTGGGTTGCTCCGCCTTGCTTGCTCCGCCTTGCTCCGGATCGGCGACTGTTCCCGCTGCCGGAGCAATTGCTCCGAAGGCCTCGACCAGCGCAGCCCAGGTGACCCCCTGGACCTTGCGACCGTCCCGGGTCAGCTCGACCCCCTCCAGGCTGCCCCTCTGGAGCCGCTGGCGCAGGGCTTGGACGCTTGGGACGTTCTGGAACCGAGCAGCCTCGGCAAGGGTGAAGGGGCCCGGTGGAGACCCACCTTGTCCTTGCTCCGCCTTGCTTGCTCCGGATCCCCCGGCCTTGCTCCGGCTCCTTGCTCCGCCTTGTTCTGCACGCCGACGGGTCCACTGGTTCGAGCTCATGCTTTGGACCTTCGGCTGGGACCCCCTCAGTCCGTCCCAGATGCCTGCATCCCTGTCCCCCAGGACCCATCGGCGGGAGGAGAACAGGGGGGCGGCAAGGGGAGGTCTAGCAGCCTTGCTCTGCGGCCGAAACGGAGCAAGGCAAGGCGGAGCAAGCCCTTGGAGGCCGTGAGAGGGGGTAGGGGGGATCTGTCCGGACCCCTCAGGCTCCGCAAGTTGCTCTTGGCTCGGGCGAATGCCAGCCAATCGAGCGAGCGGGCCACCCCGCACGGCAAAGGAGGTGAGCGGGAGGCGTCTCCGCTCCGAGCTGGTGCTCGCCACCGGCAAGCAAACTGTCCCGACTCGCCCGCCTGGTGGGGTGGGGCCGGGGCCACGCCGGCGGGTTCGCCCGGGTTTCCAGCCGGGCTATCCCGGTGCCCGGGGGCAGCCATCGGCACCCCTGTTGTCCGGTTAGCCGGCCGCATCGAGCTCCGGGGAATGCACTTCCTGGGCGATATTATCCGACGAGACGCAGGCGTGCGCTCAGCCCTCGAGGCCTGGGCCCGTTGCGTACCGCCAGGGCAAGCAAACTGTCCCGACTGGGCTCGATGGCGGCCGGCGCCATGCGCCATTCTTCCGGTTTGGTGGCGGGCTTGCGGCGCTCGAGGGGCCGGCCGCCATCGAGCCCATTCGGGACAGTTTGCTTGCCCTGGCGGTACGCAACGGG
>CAYWNK010000205.1:0-11507 GCA_964459495.1 uncultured Planctomycetaceae bacterium | reverse complement strand
TGCCCAAGGGCGTCGAAGCCCGCGTCCCGCCCGTCGCGGTGGTCTGGGGTGGCGTCGGGGTCGAGGGCATTCCCGCCCTGGTGAACGCTCCCCAGATCGCTGCGGACGAAGCGGGCTACCTGCGCCCCGACGAGCCGGTCTTCGGCGTGTACCTGAACGGCAGCGCGCTCGCCTACCCCCAGCGGATCGTCGACTGGCACGAGATGGCCATCGACACCGTCGGCGGCGTTCCCGTCGCCCTCGCCTACTGCACCCTGTGTGGCGCAGCTGTGCTCTACGACCGGCGCGCGGGGGAACGCACCTTTGACTTCCGCACCTCTGGCCTGCTTCAACGCTCGAACAAGCTGATGTTCGATGTGGAAACCAGGAGCCTCTGGAATCAGCTCACCGGCGAACCGGTGATCGGGCCCCTTGCCAGCAGCGGTCTGCGCCTCAAGGTCTTGCCGGTCGTCACGACGAGCTGGGCGCGCTGGCGCAGCGACCACCCGGACACGAAGGTGCTCGCCCTCGAGACCGGCTACGAGCGCGACTACGCCCCGGGCGCCGCCTACGGCGACTACTTCCGCAGCCCCGACACGATGTTCCCCGTTCCCGCCGCGAGCGGAACGGCTGGCCCACGCGCTTCCGGCGACTTTGGGGACAAGCAGCGGCTCGTGATCGTGCGGATCGGCGCGGCGAGCGGGGCCTTTGACCTGACGAACCTCGCCGGATCGAAGGTCCACAACGTCGACGTCGCCGGGACCGGAGTGGTGCTCCTCGTCGATGAGTCCTCGGGACCGGACCTAGCCTGGCCCGGCTGGGGGGACGCGCCCCAGCCCGCGGCCGTGCGCGCCTACGCCCGCGGCCAGTTGCGTTTTCGCGAGACTCCCGATGGTGCGCTCGTCGACGATTCAGGCCGTACCTGGACGGTGGACGAGGAACACCTGACAGGCCCCCGAACCGAAGCTCTCGACCCCCTTGAACGCCTGCCGAGCCATGGCGCCTTCGGCTTCGCCTGGCACGCCTTCTTTCCCGAAGGGCGCCCAGGCCGCTAGGCCCGATGGACTCACCCCAGCACGACCAGCTACGCGAAAGTCTGGCCCGGGCCGAGCGCGACCTCGAGGCCGCCGAACTCGAGCTCGAGCGTGCTCACCGCCTCCTCGACACCTGGGGCGTGCCTCGGGAATGCCCGGATCCGGACGGGGGAAGGCCCCTGGACCTGTCCCTGGAGGGGCGCCTCGAGCTGCTCCCTGACGATTCCGTGTAACGGTCCAGTCTTTCGCCAACGGTGGCTGGGGTCTCTGGCAAACTGCAGGTCGACAGGAACTCCTTCTGTCCAGAGAACCTCCCCTTCGAGCCCATTGATCATGCTTCGCCATCGCCTCCTCACCGGCGCCGTTGCCCTTTGCATCGGCGCTGCTGCCGTCGCTGCTTCTCAGCCCTTTTTCCGCCAGGCCCCCCAGGCCACCGAGCACCACGCGCGCCTCAAGCACGCCGTCGGCGACTGGGAAGGCACCATGTCCGTGAACATGGGCGGCGCCGAGACCGACTTCCCCTGCAGTGAGTCCGTCAGCGCCATCGGCGACCTGTGGACCACCAGCTCATTCCGCTGCGACTTCGGTGGCCTGGCCTTCGAGGGCGCGAGCACGACCGGCTTCGACCCCGACAAGGGCATGTATGTCGGCACCTGGATCGACAACATGACGCCCAAGATGGTTCTTATGGAGGGCAAGTGGGACGCCGAGAAGGACGCCATGGTGATGACCTATGACGCCCCCGACCAGGAGACCGGCGAAATGACCACCAACCAGATGGTCAGCCAGGTCACCCGCGAAGGCAACGTCACCACCTTCTACAAGATGGTCGAGGGCGAGCCCGTGCAGACGATGAAAATCGCCATGCGCCGGGTCGAGGCCGCTGAGGCCGAGCCCGCCGAGGCTGCCGCCGGCCGCGACAAGTAGGCCGGACAAATTCCTGGGGGAAGATCCTCCCCACCAGAAAACAATCACCGCCCCTGGGCAGCCGTGAGGCTGGCCAGGGGCGGCAACCGTTTGCCCTGAGAGATTGGGCGGTGATTCGGATTGGGTCAGTCGGGCAGAGGACCGGTCGCTACTGGGGCCGGCGACCGCGAGGGCGCCGAGCCTTGGGCATCTTCAGTCCTTTGCCGCTCAGGTAATCGGCGATCGCCTGGTGGGCGTCAGCCACCGCGTGCTGCAGGTTGTTGTCCTTGGTCTCAGTCCCCAGTCGAACGCCACGGTTCAGGCTGCGGGCGAGCGTCACTGCATACTTTACGCAGGGGTCGTCCTTCAGCTCCTTGGCTTTCTCTCGCGCCTCAATGGAAGCGATTTGAGACCTCAGAGCATCGATCCGATCCTCTGCACTACGGCGGGTCCTTGTGGAACCAGGCTTCGGCCCGGGCTTTTTCCGGGCTGCTTTCTTCTTGGCCATGTTCCTATTGAAGGTTCACAGACGCCACTCTTCAATACTATTTCACAGGTTCGCCTGATTTACAGGCCTGTCTATGCCTTGCTTAGATGAGGTCAAACCGGAAACCACAGCATCTACCTGAGCATTCCTATGCGAGCCAACTGCCAGAACCCGGCGCCCACAGTAGACCGCTTATTCGGATCGAAACCTCGTCCAGGCCATGGCAGCTGCCCCCTCCAGTGCGCCGCCGATGGGCTGATCGATGGCATGTCCGGGTAGCCGACGCCGTAAGGCTCCGTGCAGGGCTTGCTCATAGCTGGTCGATCCCAGCAGCCCACCGAGGCAGGCGAGCGGGAGAGGCGGTGCGGGATCGAGGGCCCGGACCACCGCGCGCGCCGCCTCCCCAAGCTCATCCGTGCACCAAGCCAAGATGCCCTTGGCCTCCAGGTCCCCCTCTTCCGCCGCGCCCAGCACGATTGGAGCCAGGGCCGCCACCTCCCGGCGGCTGAGCTGGCCCGCCAGGGAAAGGCGAGCCACCGAGCGCAAATCGGGTTCGCCTAGGGCCTCGAGGATCCGCCCATGAAGGATGGTCTCCGGCCCGCGCCCGTCCTGACCGCGGGCCGCCGCGATGAGGGCCCGACGTCCAAGGTCATAGCCGCTTCCTGGATCATCGAACAGCGGCCCCAAGCCAGCCGCCCGCGCCTCCTCGCCGCCGGGTCCGCGGCCGAAAGCGATCGAGCCCGTCCCCGCGACGACCACGATTCCGGGCTCGCCACCGAAGGCCCCGTGCTGGGCTAAACGCGCGTCGGAGACGGCCAACGCACGGCCCTCTGGGCACAAGCCCGCCCGCACCAGCGCATCCTCCGCTTCCCTCGCTTCGGTCTCGGTGACCACGCCTGCGATCCCGATCACGACCCCGGCCGCGGGCAACTGCGCGCCCGCGTCCTCGGCCGCTGCCCGCGCGGCCTTGGCCAAGCCGCCGAGCCCCACCTCGGCGGGATGCCCGCCATTCGCGCGCCCCAACCCGAACTTACGCCCGTCGCCATCGATCCCGATCGCAAGGGTCTCGGTGCCGCCAACATCGACTCCAATCAGGCTGTTCATCGTCGCCAGAGACTATCCAGCCGCGAGCCCGCCCGGAGCGGGCCTTTTACTGGGGTGGATCAGCGCTGCCCGTCGCGCTGCTGGTCCTTGGCGCGATCGGGAGCCTGATCCCGAGCCCGTTTCCGGGCGGGGTTGCGCACCAACGCCTCCACAGGGCGTCCGCTGCCCCCCTGGAGTGCCGCGCAGGCTTCGCGCGCCTCGGCGAGGCTCTCCTCCGCGGGACGGGGCAGCCCCGCGGCGAGAGCGCGGTCAAACTCCCCTAGGGCCATTCCGAACGCTCCTCGATCGGCGAGCTCGCCGGCTCGAATCGCGGCCAGCAGGGCCCCAGCCGGCAGCTGGCGCCGGGTACGAATCGCGCTCTGCACCTCGATCCAGGGCTGACCGGCGAACCAGTCGCGGACGACGACGGTGCACAGGAAACGTTCCTGGCTGCGGGCCCGGCCCAGGGCTGTCGGCCGCTGCCTGGGCAGGAAGAGCCGCCCCATCGGAGCCCCGTAGTCGGCCCGATCCCAGAGCTTCTGCTGGTCGCTCCACACGCTCAAGGCCCGGTAGGCCGCAGGCCCGAAGCGCAGCATGTAGGCGTTCCATTCCCCCACCTCGGAGTGAACCTGGACGTAGGTCCTCACGGGCCGGCCGAAAAAGAGCGAGGGATCCTCGAGCACCCTCTCCAGCTCCACGATCGGCGGGGGCGGAGGGGCGAGGGGCAGGGCGGCGAGTCCGACCTGCAGGGCGGCGCTAGCCAGGGGCGACAGAAGTTGAATCAGCATGCTGGCGGTGGTGGTCCGGGTCGCTCATCGGCAGGCCGCCGCGGACCACGGAGTCCTTTTCGGCCCGCGGCCAGGGCAGTGGACCAGTTCTGGGCCAGCGGGCCTCAGGCACCGAGGCGCCGCCAGCCCAGGAGCGCCGCCAGCAGCCCCGTCACCGCCGCCCCCCAGGCGATCGCGTCGGACAGCTGGAACGTCAAGCTGATCAAGAAAACCAGCGTTCCCCCCCCCATCGCGGCGAGCACAAAGCCCATGCCCTCCGGCCGCGTATGGGCCGGCGCATGCTCGGAGAAGGGGAGCCTGCGCTCCACCAGCGTCCCCATCCACACCGAAAGCGCCCAGGAGAGGCTCAGCGTTCCCAGGATCACCGGCAGCTCCTCGATCGGCCGCAGTAGGACCCACGCCAGTGCAAACGCCAGGCTCGGAACCAAGGCGATCGTCACGAGGAACAGCTTGCGGCCTCCAGCGAGGAAAGGCGCCCGCTTCGCGAGCGGCGCAGCGTCCAGCAGCCACAGCGCGCCGGGGTTGCGGGTGTAGCGCGCGTGGATCAGGATCGCCGGCAGCAGGATCGCGGGCATCAGCACCCAGACGCCCGCCATTTCACCGGCGAGCTCGGGGTCCCGGAACATCGTCCCGCCTCCGACCACGATCGGATAGACGAGACTCGGCCAAGTGCGTTGGCGGAAGGCCTGTTCGCGCCCCGCCAGTGCACCGGCGGTCTCAAAGCCCGCGCGCTCCATCGGCGAAAGCCCAAGGGCACGACCGAGCCGACGCACCCAGCCACCTCGCGACGCGCCCGTGCCTTCGGACAGCGTCCCGTTCGATGCCGCCGACGCGGCCAGGTGCCCGCCCCGCGCCGCCCCCAGCGCAAGTGCCAGGGCGAGGGGCGGACCGATCACCGCAAGCACGGCCAGCACAAGCTGAAGCGTCCGTAGATCCCCGCCCATGACCGCCAGCAGCCCGCCGTACCAGGCGGGTGGAAAGAGAACCCTCAGCGATCCAAAGCCCAGCTGGAGCCGTTCCCACAGCGCCCCGCTGCGAGCGCCCCCCGCCATGACTTGCAGGCCGATGTAGAAGATCGCGAGGACCCCGATCTGCATGTACACGGCCAGGTTCTGGATCTTCGCCGGGTCCTTGCCGCGCACCGCGAGCAGTAGCAGAAGGACGAGCAGCGCAAACATCGTGGCCGCTCCGCCGACCACGCCCGGTATCGCAGCGATCGCGAAGCGTGGCATTTCGCGCACGAACACGCCGTACAGCACGAGCGGCAGCAGCGTCCCTGCGATGATCCACCCCTGGCCCCAGAGGCCATGGGCCAGCCGCGCCGCGTACGCGGTACGCGGCCCCGTTGGAGTCGGCAGCACCACGTTCGCCTCGGCTGGATCGAACAGAAGCGTCCCCACGTCCAGGGCCTGGAAGAGCCCGGTCAGCAGGGCGGTGATCGAGATCGCGATCGTCAGCCCATGGGCTGGGTCAGGCATGGCCGACGCCGCGATCGCGGCCCCGCAGCCGGCGAGAAAAGAGACGAAGAACGTGACGAGCTGGCCCTTCGCGCCCGGTGGCCGGCCGTCGTTGGTCGTCCGTCGCCGGCCGAGCTTCATGCGCACGTCCACCAGCGCGACAAAGCGCACAGGATCGACACCGACAGGCCCTAGGGCTGGTGCCAAGACCCGCGCCACCAGCAGACCGGCCCGGTCGAGGAGGCTGCCGCGCTCCGGCGGCCTGGGCGAAGGCCCTTTGCCCAAACCCGGCGCCGCGTCCGCAGCCGCATCCGCCACCTGGGCCAAGCGATTCTCCGCCACCTAGCTGTGCTCCAGTGCGTCCAGGACACGCTCGGCCCGCTTGGCCCCGTCGTCCGTGCCGGTCAGCTGCGCAAAGATCGACTCGAGGTGGGCCTCACCGCTGCGCTCGCGCAGATCCTCGAAGCTGCCGTCGATCGCGATACGTCCGCCGTCCAGGATTGCGATGCGATCGCAGACACGCTCGACCACGTCCATGACGTGGCTGCAATAGAAGACGGTTGTGCCCTTGGCGCTGAGCAGGCGCAGCAGCTCCTTCACCATCAAGGTCGAAGCCACGTCGAGGCCCGTCAGCGGTTCGTCCAGAAACAGCAGCTCTGGCCGATGCAGCAACGCGCCCGCGAAGAGCACTTTTTGGCGCATGCCCTTCGACAGGCTGGAGATCGGCGAGTGGTAGCGCGGTCCCAGCTCGAGGGCCGAGACAAGCGCCTGGGCCCGATTTTCAATCGTCGTCTCCGGCAGGCCGAACAGGCGCCCGACCAGGGTCAGGTGTTCTGCGATCGAGAGCACCTCGTACAGCACCGCGTTCTCGGGCACGTAGCCCACGCGGCGCTTGACCTCGATGGGCTCGGCGCGCACGTCGATGCCGCACACCCGCGCCGTCCCTTCGAACGCCGGGTCCATGCCCATCAGCGTACGCACGGTCGTCGACTTGCCCGCCCCGTTCGGACCCAGGTAGCCGAAGACCACTCCCCGCGGCACGCGGAGGCTGAGGTCGTCGAGCACCACCCGTTCCCCGAAGCGCTTGGTGATTCCCCGTAGGTCGACCGCGGGCTCAGACTCCTGCTCCACTGGGTCCATCACCACTGGGAGACGCCCCCCACGTAGCAGGCTTCCAGGGAAAGGCCGCTTTCCTTGAGCACCACCAGGTCGGCCCAGGCGCCCGGCGCCAAAGTCCCCAGCTCGCGATCCAGCCCGAGGGCGCGGGCCGGTGTCGAAGATGCCATCGTGAGTGCGTCGGCCAGCCCCACGACTCCCCGGGCCACGAGCTTGCGCACCATGTCGAGCTGGCTCGAAGCGCAGCCCGCCAGCTGGGGTTCGCCCCCGGGTTCCTTCGGCGGGTAGTACGCGGTGCCCTCGATCACCAGGTGCTCGCGCCCTGCGCTGTGAAAAACCTCGCAGCCCGTGCCGGCGCCGGCAAGCGCGTCGCTGACCAAGCACAGTCCGCCGGGACCGCGCGCGGCGAGCGCGACGCGGAACGCCTCCTCCTCCACGTGCACGAGGTCGCCGATGATCTCGGCAAAGACCAGCTCGTCGGTGAGCGCAATCCCCGCCAGCCCCGCGTTGCGGTGGTGCAGACCGGTCATCGCGTTGAACAGATGGGTCGCCCCCGTCGCGCCGGCGCGGGCGCCGGCCTTGGCCTCCGCGCCGCTGGCCCGGCAATGCCCCATCGAAACGCGCACGCCGCTGCGCCGGCACTCGGCGATGAGATCGGCGGCCCCCGGCAGCTCCGGGGCCAGCGTGATCGTGCGCACGCCGTTGCCGTCCCCGGTGGCCGGCCCGAGGATGTGACGCAGGCCCTGAACGCTGGGCGCGTGCAGGTCCTCGGGCGGCAGCGCGCCCGCGGCGAGCGGGTTCACAAAGGGTCCTTCCAGGTGCGCCCCGAGCTGGCGCGCGCCGCGGCCGGCGGGCCTAGCCGCCTCTGCGGCGGCGAGCGTTCGGCAGTCGCCCCCGAGCCGCTGGGGCTCAGCGGGAAAGAGCGTCGGCTGAAAGGCGGTGGTACCGTGACGGCAGAGGGCCTCCGCCATGCCGGCCAGATCGAGCAGCGGATCACAGCCACCGAAGCCGTGCAGGTGCAAGTCGATGAAGCCCGGAGCGATCACCGGCGCACCGGGCTTCACCGACGTCAGGCGCTCCACCGAGGTCAATTTCCCTTCGGCCCAGCGGATCCGCCCGGGCACGAGCTCGCCGGCGAGAAGCAGTTTGCCGCTGAGCTCACTCATGCGAGCTCGGACTCCCCGGCCTCTTGCTCGCCCTCGTCGCTGTCCGGGTCAGCGCCCTGATCGCGCTGCAGGTACCACAGGGCCGAACGCCCGTAGACCCTGCATTTCGTCTCCCAACCGGCAGGAAAACTCTCTTCCTGCAGGGCCCGCGGGCTGGTGTGCAGCACCAAGACCCCGTCGGAAACGAGCACGGTTTCGACCAATTCCGTGAGCGCCTGGAGCAACGCGCTGCGCGCCGGCTCGTGCTCGGCGTCGGGATAGGGCGGATCCATCAGGATGAGGTCCGCCCAGGGCTCGCCGGGCTTGGAGTCGTCGGGGCACCACTGCACAGGCTCGAGGGCGCTGCCCGTCCCGACCTCGACCTCGTCGCCGGCGTCCAGCGCGGTGATGTTCGCCCGCAGAGCCTTGCGCGCGGCGTTCCCGCGCTCGACGAAGCGCACGAACTCCGCGCCTCGCGAATAGGCCTCGAGACCCATGCTTCCGGTGCCCGAGTACAGGTCGAGCACCCGCGCCCCGTCGAGCCAGCCCCCCAGGGTCGAAAACAGGGCTTCGCGCACCCGGTCGAGCATGGGCCGGGTGTCACGGCCCGGGGGAGCGACGAGGCGGCGACCGCGATGGGAGCCAGCGATAATGCGCATAGGGCGCAAAGGGTAGCGCGCCAGGGGAGTCAGGATTGCCGGAAGGCCCTTCCGGGGTCGAAAAAAAGCCGCCCGCCGGGCATGCTTCCCGCGGCGGGGGCATTTGGCCCGGCGCGCATTCCCTGGTGGGCGAGAGAATCGAGGAACGGCAAGACATGGCGAAGCGGGCGATCGTTTTGGGCGGCGGCATGGTGGGTTCGGTGATGGCCTGTGACCTGGCGCGGGACGGGGAGTTCGAGGTAACCCTGGCCGACCGATCGCCCGAGTCGCTGGCAGCCGCGGTGCAGCGGGCCGAGCGCCTGCGGGTCGCCCCGCTCACCACCGTCGAGGCGGATCTCTCCGATCCCGAGCGGATCGCGAGCCTGGTGCAGGACCACGACGTGGTGCTCGGCGCGCTGGCGAGCCACCTGGGCTTTGAAGCCCTGCGCGCGGTGGCGGGGACCGGCAAGCCCTATGCCGACATCTCCTTCATGCCCGAGGACGCGCTCGAGCTCGACGAGGTCGCCAAGAGCAGTGGCTCGGCCTGCGTCGTCGACTGCGGCGTCGCGCCGGGGATGAGCAACCTGCTCGCCGGCTGGGGCCACGCGCGCCTGGACTCCACCGAGAAGATCGAAATCTACGTCGGCGGCCTGCCCGTCGTGCGCACCCAGCCGTTCGAGTACAAGGCCGGCTTTGCCCCCGCGGACGTGATCGAGGAGTACACGCGGCCGAGCCGGGTGATCGAGAACGGCCGCATGGTCGTGAAGGAAGCGCTGTCCGAGCCCGAACCCCTGGAGTTCGACGGGCTCGGAACGCTGGAGGCCTTCAACACCGACGGCCTGCGCAGTCTGGCAGAAACCCTCAAGGTGCCGAACATGGTCGAGAAGACGATGCGCTACCCCGGCCACGCCGCGCTCATGTCGGCCTTCCGGGACGCAGGCCTTTTCTCCAAGGAAGCGATCCAGGTGGACGGCCAGTCGGTCATTCCACTGCACGTCACGAGCCGCGTGATGTTCCCCAAGTGGACCTACGAGGAGGGCGAGGAAGACCTCACCGTGATGCGCGTGCTGGTGCACGGACAGACCGAGGGCAAGCAGCGCACCCTGCGCTGGGACCTGAACGACCGGTACTCCCAGGCCGAGGGCGCCACGAGCATGTCCCGCACCACGGCCCTGCCCTGCGCGATCGTGGCGCGCCTGCTCTGCGACAAGGTCTTTACCAAGCCGGGCGTCCACCCGCCCGAGGTGCTCGGGGCCGTGCCCGAGATGCCCGAGCGCATCCTGGCGGCCCTCAAGGCGCGCGGCGTCGTGTACACGGAACGCGGCTAGCCCCCATCCCTCACGCGGCCTAGGCGGCCAGGGGGCAGGGGCGTTATCCTGGGCGGGTCATGAATGCACAATCGCTCGCTCTGCCCCTGCTCGCCGCCTTCCTGCTCGCTCCCCATTCCTCCGCTGCGGCTCCCCCGCCGCTGGCTCTAGCGGCCCAGGACGGCGTCGGGAAGATGGAGCTGGAGGAGTACCAGCTCGAATTCGACTTCACCCTTTTGCCCGGCTTCGAAGCCCCAAAGGAGGGGATCGGGGAACAGGTCAAGGCACGCTGGACCGGCAAGCTCGGCCGCTCGAACGTGTACATGACACTGTTCGTGCTGAATGCCAAGAGCTTTGGTCTCGCCGAGCCCTCCGACGTGTTGGATGTGGTCGAGGAAAACTACGCGAGAAAGGATCGCCAGTCCGGCAACAAGGCCGTGTTCGCGTTCGACGAGAAGAGCACTATCCCCGGCAAGTTTGGCTACGCCAGCTACGGCGCCTGGGGCCGCGACACGACCTACGACGGCACCCGCGCGGTGGGCGACTTCTACACCGTCTGCGGCCTGCTGAAAGACGTGGGCTACGCCCTTGAGGTCAAGACGGACCCGACCCTCGAGGATGACGACCGCAAGAAGCTCGAGACCTTCCTCAGCGAGGGCATCGTCTGGAACGGTGAGGCACGGGACCCCAACTGGACCGACGAAGAGGTGCTGGAGCGCTGGAATTCGAACGCTCCCGAAAAGGTGCTCGAGGACAGGGACCTGCTGGTGGTGCGCACGAAGTACTACCTGATCATGACCGACCTCAAGAAGGGCACCGCGAGGAGCTTCGGCAAGAAGATGGACGAAGCCTATGAGAAGATTCGCAAGGTGTTCCCCTTCGAGGACGTCGAGGGCCAGCGCCTGCTGCCGATCTTCTACTTCGTCACCGACCAAGAGTACTTCGAGTGGTATGCGAAGAACCTCAACACGACGGTCGAGCGCGCTCGGCGCTCGGGTGGCGTCGCCAGCGGCGACGTGTACGCCACCTACCACCAAGCCACCAATGCGCCTGTGCACATCCATGAGGCTACCCACCAGATCTTCCGCAATCGCCTTCATCTAGCCGGCGGGGGCTCGTGGTACCAGGAAGGCTTGGCCCGCTACATGGACGCGAACCCGAACGATCTGAGCAAGTTCAAGAGCATCGCTAAAAAGGGCAACTTCACGCCCTTCGCCGAGTTTTTCGTCATCCGGTCGATGCTGTACTCAGCCGACGCCAACAACGTCAAGGGCGGCAACGAAGCCGGCGACAATTACGGCCAGGCAGCCACAATCGTCGAGTTCGTGCGGCACAGCAAGTTCGGCAAGGACAAGTTCCTGGAATGGGTCCACGCCGTTGGCGCGGTTCCGCGCAGCAACCTGCCCGCCATCGAGGATGCGATTCGCGACGTCTACGGCGTCAGCCTGGATGAGTTCCAGGACGAGTACGTGAAGTACTGGACCAAGCGCAAGTCGCCCAAGAAAAAGTAGGCCCCTAGAGGTCCGGCCGAAAACACCGCGCGGGCGAGGTGCGGGCGATTCGACTC
>CAYWNK010000204.1:0-11544 GCA_964459495.1 uncultured Planctomycetaceae bacterium | reverse complement strand
CGCGCGCGGTAGTAGGCGTCGAAAGCCTGGCTCAGGCCGGCGGGATCGATCCCGCGCTGCTCGGCAATCCCGGCCAGCTCCGCGTCCCGCGGGAACATCGAGAGGTAGGGCTCAGGCGGGTCGTTGGGCTCGTGCACATCCCAGTAGTGGATCCAAAGGAACATGGGGCGCTGGGGACCGACCTCGCCCTTGCGCACGGCCCCGCGGAGCCAGCGCAGCAGGCGCTTGTTGGTGACCGTGCCCGCGCGGCTCGCTTCCTTGGGATCTGAGAACACCTCGAAGCCCACGTGCATTCCTGCACGCCGCGAGACCGGCGCTGCGGACACGAAGCCCGCGGTCAGGTAGCCCGCTGCACCGAGGGCCTCTGCGAGCGTGGGGCGCTGCTCGACGGGCCGAATCGGACGCAGGGACGCTGATTGGTTGCGCAGGTAGCCGTGCTGGTGGGGCAGCAGCCCCGTAAACATCGAAAGATGACTCGGAATCGTGGTGCCGCTCGTCGAGTAGGCATTCTCGAAGACCACGCCCTCCGCGGCGAGGCCGTCCAGGAAAGGCGTCGTCTTGCGCGGATAGCCGTAGACTCCCATGTGATCGGCACGCAGGGTATCGACGGTCACCAGCACCAGGTGCCGGGGTACATCGCTGGAGGGGTCAGCTTGCTGCAAAGAAGACCCCGTGGAGTCTGCGCTGCCACAGGCCGCGACCCCGAACAAGACGATCGACAGCGCTGCTGAGACTCTGCGGGGGATCCAGGTCATGACTTCTTCGACGTGATCAACAGGCTACCGGCCTGATCCGGTCCGGAACCATCGCTCCATGCACCAAGCAGAAAGCGCGTCAGCACCCTGTCCGAGCGGCGTGTACGCCAGTGCAGTCTCAGCGCCTCGTAGAGTCGTGAGGCCTTGCCGCCGGGCCAGCCCTGGGCCAACTCTCCGGGCAGGTGCGGATCCCCCTGGAGCTCCATAGGCCCGGGGAACCAAAGTCGCGCGCCGTCCCGGGGGTAGCCCGAGAAGGCCCCGCGGACCCATCCCAACTCCCGGTCGGAGCGAATGCCCCGGGCCTCCAAGCAGATGGGTTGGGCGAGCCTCTGACAAAACCAGCGCACGGCGTTGTGCTGGTAACCCAAATGCAGGACGAAGAATCGCAGGCCCGCGGGATCGACCCCCGCCTGTGCGAACGCAGGCATGGCGGACTTGGCAACCGCTTGGGGATGCTCATTGTCCCCATGCCCCTCCCGGCCGAGCACGGCGCGCACATGCTCCATCAGCAGGTCCATGTGAGCCCCGGTGGCCTCATCCGTTGCCGCGGGCCCCATCCAAACCAGCGCCTCGCGCGGCCCGTGCACATCCGGGGGGAGCTCCACACGTTCCAGCCGATCCCCCTCGCAGCGCGCGATCGCCAGGTCGAACGAGGGCGTCTCCACGGACTCGATCCGGGGCTTGAGCACATCTTCCCCGACGGGCTCCGGCAGTACCGGCCGGACGGCCAGCCAACGGAACGGCCGGGGCCCGCGATCGGCTTGCTCCGCCCCGCGATCCTCCCAGTAGCGGTTCTTTGCAAGCGTGACCACCCGCAGGGGATGTTCGCCCAAGTGCGTGTTCAACACCTCGAGCAGTCCGCGCATGGCCCCGGTGTGCTGCCGGCCGAAGCCGCGCGCCGCCGCGGAGACCACCACCAGCAGATCCGAGGCCGCCAGCTCCCGGTCCGCATCGTTCGAAAACACATCGCCCGCCTTGCCCAGGTCGCGGCGCTCCAGGGGCGGCTTCCCGCCCCCGTGCCGAATGCTACGCCCCTCCTCGGTGCTCACCCACCAGAAGGTCTCGCCGTAGCCGGCAGCGAAGGTGCGAGCCCGGTGGCGCAGGGGATCGAAGACCACCACGGCGCAACACAGGCGCAGGTCCGCGGGCCGCATGGGGTCGGGCCGCGCGAACAGTTCCTCCAGGGCCAGATTCGCTGCAAGCCCCGGGTCGCTGTCATCCGCTAGGGACTCCTCCATGATCTCCAGCAAGGCCTTGAAGTCCGTGGGCACCCAGTCCCCGTTCTCACCAGTGCAGTGCATACAGACGACCGCGAAGCGCTCGCCGGGCAGTTCAATCCATCGGAACAGCTCCAACGGATCTTCGGGCGCCTGCTCGAGCATGCACATCTCAAAGCGCGGCGCCACGTGCTGCACCAGCTCCTCGGCCATCGGCACCGGCTCCCAGGATGTCCCGCTGGGCTCCGACCCCAGCATGCCCTTGCGCAGGCGCAAGTCCGCCGCCGGACGGCCGGGCGCGGCAGCCCGGCCGCGCTCGAGCAACAGCACTGCATCGCAGTACTCGCAGACGATCTGCTCCGCGCCCTCCGCTGGAGATACGGGGGCGGCACAAACGGGACAGTGGGGCGCCTGAATCTGGACGTGCATGCTGAAGGACACAATACGCTGTCGCCCACAGTCCTGTTAGCCGCAGCATCCGGTTCAGCGCACGGGGCAAAACGCGGCCGGATTCGGGCCAGCTTCGGATCAGCTAGGACCCACGGCGCCATCTCAGCCGCCCGTTCAGGCTAGCTCTGGAAGCTCAAGCCGCGGTGACCCCGCTGCCCGCCGGCCCATTGACCAAGGGATCCCATGGGCGCTTGATCCCATCCCCTCATCCCTCGAGCAACTCCCCGAAGCGACCAAGGAACTGCGGCTCCCCCAGTCCCTTGGCCAGCGCGTGACCTTCGTTCGCCAGCTTGGCAGCAGCCTTGTGCCGACCTTGCTCCCGGGCGCATCGCGCCATGCTGAGCAGGCACGGCAACTGGGCGAACCAATCGAGGAGGCCTGGATCGCTCTGCATCTGGTCCTTGGCGGCAGTGAGCATCGCCTGTGCAGCATCGATGTCACCCTCTTCGAGCCGAACCGTGCCCAGCAGCACGCTGGCGTAGCGTTCGCCAAAGACCAATCCAGCCGCACGCGCTTCGTCCAAAGCCACCTGGGCCCCCCGCCCCGCCTCAGCGATTTGCCCTTGCCCCAACCGCAGGCAAACGCGCATCAAGCCGAAGAGAACCATCCAGGGCCGGTTGCCGTTGCGCTCCGCGGCATGGGTCGCCGCCTGGATCCACTCCTCGGCAGCGGCCGCACGGTCCCCTTGGATCAGCGCCCAGGCTCCGAAGAACTCCGCCAGCATCATCTCGGAGGGATCGCCAATCCGGTAGCCCATCTCCCGCGCAGCATGGGCCGTCGAGGCCGCCTGCTCGTAGTCTCCCCGCAGGGCTTGCAGGAAAGACAGCCGGACGTCGTGCTGGTTGGCGATCACCCGATCCTCCGCCGCCCAAGCAACCTGCGAGGCCTTGGCGATGGCCTCCTCCTGGCCTGGCTTCCAACCCTCCCAGAGCAGTTCCCAGTAGGCGCAGGACCCGAGCACATGCGCCATGGACACCTCGTCCTGCAGCCGCCCCTCCAGCTCACGGGCTCGCGCGACATGGCCGAGACAGCGCCCACGATCCAGCCAAGAAGTCGTGCTCGCGCAGAGCAGCCGCGCTTTGGCCTCGTTGCTGAAATCCCCCTGGGCCTCGGCTTCCGCTGCCCATTGCTCGAAGATCTCGCTCGCTGCTGACATGTCGCCTTTGGCCCGGCGCAGCAGCCCCAGCTGGAGCAGGGTCGCCGCCCGCGAGGACAATCGATCCAGCTCGGGGAGAGACTCGCTCAAGGCAAGTGCATTCACCAGGTGCAGATCCGCCTCCTGGTAGGCGAAGCGCGCCAGGGCCCTCTCCGCCGCGATCCGGCCGTAGTGAATGGCCTTCTGCGGCACCCGCGCTTCCTCGAAGTGCAGGGCCAGCTCGCTCGCGGCGTCCGCGGCGCGCCCCGCAAAGGCCCTCTCGCCGTTCTCACCCAAACGCCGCTGCATGCGCGTTCGCTGCCCGGACGAAACCGATGCGGCTAGCGCCTCCTGCCACAGCGAGTGAGCAAAGCAGTACGACGTTCCAGCGCTGCCGTCTGGAAATTCGACCCAGCCGGTTTCACGGATGAACTGACCTCGGCTCACAAGAAGAGATGCCGTGGCCTCCACTTCGGCGGGATCCTGCTCGAGCGCGGCCGCTACCGCTGCAGACGAGAATTGGAACCCAGCCAGGCTGGCCGCCTTCAAGAGCGCGCGCTGTGCGTCGGTGCAGGTGGAGAGGTCCTCGATGATCATCTCGCGCAGGGTGCGCGGCACCACCTTGGCGCTGTCTGCGCTGCGCTGATCGAAGCTCCACCCATCGGGTCCAGGGCGCAGCCACCCGCGCTCCATCAGGTAGTCGACGATCTGCACGAGGAAGAGCGGTGAGCCATCGGTGCGCAGGAAGAGCCAGACCGCCAAGTCTGGGGGAAACGGCTGACCCCCAAGGCGCAGCTCCAGGTATCCGGCGACGTCGTCCTGCCCCAGGAAGCCCAGAGTGATCTCGCTGCCACCGGAGCTGCGCAACAGGTCGCTCTTGGCGCGGCGCAACGGATGGTCGTGAACGATGACCTCCACCGGCCGGTAGGTCATCACCAGCAGCATGCGTGCCGTCTGACCGCGCAAGGCCAGCGCGCACACCAAATCCAGGGTCGATGGATCGCTCCAGTGGAGGTCCTCGAAGACGATCAACAGCGGATCGTCGGCGGTGGTGAATTCCAGGAACTCGGCCATCTCACGCAGCATGCGCTGCCGTGTAGTGCCGAGAATTTCCCTCTCCAGCCGCGCGCGATCCTCATCGGTCACCAGCCACGGAAACTGGACGAACCAGGTGGGGGCCCGCTCGCGGAGCTGTTGCACGCGGGGCCCCGCAGGGTCCTTCCCGATCAGCGTCCCCAGCGCCTCGAGCACCGGTAAGAACGGCTCCCCGGCCCCGAACTGCTCGCGGCAGCTTCCCTGCACAACCCGAGCACTGGGAATGCACTGGCGAAAGGACAGCAAGGTGCTGGTCTTGCCGATCCCTGCGTCTCCGGACAACAGAACCAGCTGCCGCTGCCCGGCCTGGGCGAGCCGCCAGCAATCCTCCAGGCGCTCGAGCTCGGCCTGGCGACCGACGATCGGCCCCTCGCTGCCCGGCGCTGTTTCCCCGGAGAGGACCTGGCTGCGCTCGGTGTTTGGATCCGGCACCGGGCCCCCGGACGCCGGGACATCGGCCTGCCCTGGCACCACAAGAAAGCGGTAGCCCCTGCGGTGCACAGTCTCGATGAAGCGCGGGTTCTTGCTCGAATCCCCCAGTGCGACCCGCAGCTCACGGACGCACACCTTGAGCACGGCGTCCCCCACGACCGTATCCGGCCAAACCCCATCCAAAAGTTCGTCCTTGGTGACGATGCGCTGCGGGTTGCGAGCCAGGAGCATCAGGGTCGCGAAGGCCTTGGGCCGCAGGGACACCCGTTCCCCGTCCCTCACAAGACACTGATTGGAGGGGTCGATGAGGTGCGAGCCGAGATCGATCAGTGGTTCGGGGGTCATCGGTCTGCCGCAAGGCCTGCGACACCGGATTGAACCGCGCATGGACCCCTAACGCAACTTGCAGGATTCAAACGAGAAGCCCCGATCCAGGCCATTCGAGAAGCATAACCCCTCTGTTACCGCGGCTTCAGGACTCCCCACAGGGCCAGATCTAGATTGCCCCCATGAGCGAGACGGACCCCAAAGCCAGTCGGGAACACCCCGGCCACCGGGCACCACTGCCCGTGGAGCTGGCCTTTGTCGTCCGCTTTCGCGCGGGGATGAACAGCGAATCTGGACCCTTCCTCGGACGTGTGGAACACGTCTCGAGCGGTCGCTCCAGCTCTTTTCAATCCCCCGCGGAACTGCAGGACTGCATCCGAGCTTCCCTTCGTGAGGCAGAGACCAAGAACCCGTCCGGACCCGCTCACTAACCCTCTTACCCCAACCGGCGTCCCTCCCGGGGCCCAACCCACAACGACTATGCAGTTTTCCTTTGCCTCCTCCCACGTTCTCCGCCCCCTCGCCGTCGTCGCCATCGCCACCGGAGCCTCCGCCGCCGCCTGGACCTTCATCGGCCCCCTGCACACCCTCGAGGTCGGCTCGGACCTGAACGCGACCGACAACCCCTTCGTCCAGCCTTCCGACCCGGCGCTCTCCGGCGGCGGTCGCGACCAGACCCTGCAGTTCGGGGACATTCTCACCGCATCTGGCGGTCCTAGCCTGCAGATCGGTCGCCTAGGCACCGACGTGCTCATCGGCGGCAGCTACGACGATGTCTTGGTCGGCGGCACCGAGCACTTCAACCCTAGCAACCGCGACCGCGCCTTCGGCGGCGACGGCCAGGACGTGTTCCTGTGGTCCCCCGGCGACGGCAGCGACTTCTTCCAGGGCGGCCCGGGCGTCGACGCCCTGGTCTTCGGTCTGATGGGCGAGATCGTCAACGGCCAGGTGGTCTTCCAGGTGAGCACGGACCAGCAAGCCGGCGAGGTCTACGTGGACCCGACCACCGGCCTGCCCCGCATGAACGTGACCAACTCACCCGGCTTCTGCAACGTCATCGACGACTCCTCCAGCCCCAACGCTTCCGCCGAACTCGACGCCCTCGGCCTGGACCACCTCGTCCAGTTCGTCATCCGCTCGATCGCCGACGACTTCGCCAATGGAGTCCAGGACACCGACAACGGCCTGCGCGTGACCGTGCACCTGAAGGACGTCGAGGTTCTGGTCTGCGCCAACCGCGATGGCGGCACGATCGAAGCCTTCAACTTGACCGTCAGCCCGCCCCAGCAGGTCCCCCTGGCTTGGGCCCTCAACCGCGTGCCCTCCCTCGCCTCGATCGTCGAGTAGCAGGATACGGAAACCGGTGGGTCGGGTGAGCCCCGTCCCAATCGGTCGCTAGGCCGAAGCCAGTGGCGAGGGCGAGCGATGGTCCCGGTCCCTTGCACCGTTCCTGAGGAAGGGCAACGCGGTGCAGGGGGCCGGAGAAACAGGCCTCCGGTCCACCCCCGGGAGTCACAATGCAGGCAGCTGGAGATCGCCCCCCTATCGCCCTCGGCTTGTCCAGGGGCCGGGAACTGGCATCCCCGCGCGACTGCCCCTGCACCAGATGGTCCCCAACACCACTCCATCCAAAGTCGGGCCATGACTGGCGCGCGGGTCTCGCAGACGGTCCGGGCAGCGGGTAGGCTCCGCCCCCATGATCGCGCTGCAAGGTGTCGCCAAGCACTTCGGAAGGCAGGCACTCCTGCTGGATGCCTCTTTCCAGCTGAATCCTGGGGAGAAGGTTGGACTGGTCGGCCCCAACGGGTCGGGCAAGACCACCCTGTTCCGACTCTTGATGGGCGAGGAGAGCCCGGACGGCGGTGGAGTGTCGGTGCCCAAGCGCACGACCCTCGGCTACTTCCGTCAGGACGCCGCCGAAATGGGCGGGCAGCCGGTGCTCGATGAGGCGATCGCCGGCAGCGGACGGCTCGGCGAGCTGCACCACGAGGTGGCCGAACTGGAGGCCGCCATGGCAGATCCCGACAAAGCCGATCAGCTAGACAAGATCCTGGAGCGCTTCGGCGAGGTGCAGGGCGAGTATCAGCAGCTCGGCGGCTATGAGCTCGAGGCGCTCGCGCAAGAGGTCCTGCACGGACTTGGGTTCAGCGACGAGCAGATCGCCGGGGACGTCGGCGAGCTGTCCGGCGGGTGGCGCATGCGCGTATCGATCGCCAAGGTCCTGATCGGCAAGCCCGACGTGCTGCTGCTCGACGAGCCCACCAACCACCTGGATATCGAATCGATCCTGTGGCTTGAAGGCTTCCTCAAGGCCTCGGGCGCCGCGATCCTGATGACCTGCCACGACAGGGACTTCATGAACAGCGTCGTCAGCCGCATCGTGGAGATCGACGCGGGAAACCTGGTCAGCTATTCGGGCAACTACGACTTCTACGAGGCCGAGCAGGCCCAGCGTGCCGTCCAGCGGGATGCGGCCTTTTCCCGGCAGCAGTCGATGCTGAAGCGGGAGGAACGTTTCATCGAGCGCTTCGAGAAGAACGCCGCCAAGGCCTCTCAGGTGCAAAGCCGGGTCAAGAAGCTCGAGAAGATCGATCGCCTCGAACCGCCAAAGACCCGGGTCATGGTGCCCTTTTCCTTCAAGACGCCGCCCCGCTCGGGGAATGACGTGCTGCGCTGCAAGGGCGTATCGAAGGCCTACGGCGACACGGTGATCTACGATGGCCTCGACTTCGAGATCGACCGCGGTCAACGCTGGTGCGTCATGGGCGAGAACGGCACCGGCAAGACGACTCTGCTCAAGATGGTGGCGGGGGTACTTGCCGCCGACGAGGGTGTGGTCAAACTCGGGGCCAGCCTGAAGATGGGCTACTTCGCCCAATCATCCCTCGAGGTGCTCGACGCTTCCAAGACCGTCTGGCAGCAGATCGACGAGGCGTTTCCCGTCGCCACAATTCCGTCAAAGCGCACGCTTCTGGGCTCCTTTGACTTCCCCGCAGACGAGATCGACAAGCCGATTTCCGTTCTCTCCGGTGGGGAGCGCTCGCGGCTCGTGCTCGCCCAAATGCTCTTCGATCCGCCCAACTTCCTGGTCCTGGACGAGCCCACGAACCACCTGGACATGTGGACCAAGCAGATGCTGATCCGAACGCTCTCCAAGTTCGGGGGGACCATGCTCTTCGTCTCCCACGATCGGACCTTCCTGCGCGGGCTGGGCAGCCATGTGCTCGACCTGTCCGCCAACCCGGAGGCCGGACCGGGCAAGCGCGCGCGCGTGTTCCACGGTGACTACCCTGCCTGGGTGGAGTCCACCGGCCAAGAGGCCCCGGGCGTCCGTCGCTAACGCTCCCCCATTCCGGGAGAATCCGCCATCGTCTTTGGGCGCTGCTATCCCGTACCCTCAGCTGCATGCACCTCACACCTGCACGCGGATTCGCCCTGGGCCTACTTCTCGCCGGACTCAGCGGCTGCTCGACCGAGACGGACAGCACGGGCGCCGGTGGCGAAGTGGGTCAGGGGGGACCGAGGCCCAACATCCTCCTGGTCACCCTGGACACGACTCGTCCGGACTACCTCTCGACCTACGCCAAGCGCGGGGAGAGCACCCCCAACTTCGACGCGCTGGCGAACGACGGGATCCGCTTCGATCTCGCGGTCTCCGCCTCCGCCGTCACCCCGGTCTCCCACGCCACGATCCTGACCGGGCGCTTCCCCTATGGCCACGGCCTACGGGTGCTCTCAGGAGCGGGCGGCTACCGGCTGCCCGAGGACGTGCCCACCCTCGCCACGGCATTGAGCAAAGCCGGCTACCGCACCGCCGCGGTGCACTCGGCCTTCCCGGTTTCCAGCTACTTCGGACTGACCCGAGACTTCGATCGTGTCGACAGCTTCGACGGCGCCATGGAGGCAGGCGCGGACCAGATCACCGGCTGGCCCGTGGACCAGCTACAGCGTCGAGCGGGAGAAAGCGTAGGCCACGCCTTGAAATGGTTGAACGAACCCTCCGGCCAGCCCTTCTTCCTCTGGCTGCACCTGTGGGACCCTCACGACTCGGTGCTGCTGCCCCCGGCCAAGTTCCTCAGCGGGCTCAAGAAGACCGAGGCGAACACCTTCCATCCCGAGCAGATCTACGCGCGTGAGGTTGCCTTCGTCGACATGCACTTTGGGCGCCTGGTCGCGGGGCTCCAGGAGGCCGGCGCCTGGGACAACACGCTGGCCATCGTCACCGCCGACCACGGGGAAGGGCTCCTCGACGGCGTTCAGCTGCACGACTGGTTTCACCACCGCATGCTGTACCGCGAGCAGATTCACATCCCGCTGATCGTCCGCCTGCCTACCGCGGCCAAGCAGCGCGGACGCAGCACTCCCGACCTGGTGCGCAGCGCTGACGTCGCCCCCACCGTGCTCGACTACGCCGGCATCCCCATGCCCGAAGAGCTGCACGGCCGCAGCCTGCGCAGCCTGATCGAGGGCACAGCCGACGAGCCACGCTACGCCTACGCGGACCAGGTCAATGCCTTCGACTCCAACGCCGGCATGGTGCGCAAGCGCCCCGATGCCGCGTTCCTGTTCAGCATCCAAGACAAGGACTGGAAGCTGATTTGGCGCCCGCACATGCGCGATCAGAGCGAGCTGTTCCGGGTCTCCGAAGACCCGCTCGAGAGCAAGAACCTCTGGCATCTCGAGGCGGCCGCGCGCACACGCCTGCTCGAGAACCTTGCTGAGCGTAGGCCTTGGGTGCTGAAACCCTTCCCCGCCATCGACGGCGGCGCCGTGGATGCGGCCGGCGCACTGGCGGCCCTCGGCTACGGCGGCGGAGAGGGCAGCGAGGGCCTCACCTGGACCTGGACCTGCCCCGAGCACCTCGAGCGCAACGAGAGCCGAGACGGCCGCTGCCCCGACTGCGACCGGCGTCTGCTACCGGTCACCGAGTGGAAGTGAGCCCTTGCCGACCCCCACCCACTGGATCTTTGACCTCGACGGCACCCTGACCCTCGCGGTGCACGACTTCGACGCGATCCGCGTCGAGCTCGGGCTGCCGCTCGGCCAGGGAATTCTCGAGGCCCTCGACGAGCTGCCGCCCGATGTTTCCGGCCCCAAGCACCAGCGCCTCGACGCCATCGAGCGCGAACTCGCCTACGCCTCGCGACCCCAGCCCGGCATCCTGGTGCGCCTCGACGAGCTCCACGCGGCCGGCGTCCCCATGGGCATCCTCACGCGCAACACCAGGGACAACGCCCTCGCTAGCCTCGCCGCCATCGGGGCCAAGTCCTACTTCGACCCCGAGGTCGTGCTCGGCCGAGATGAAGCGGCGTTCAAACCGGATCCCGCCGGAATCCTGGCCCTCCTCGCCCGCTGGCAAGCCGAGCCCGCCCGTGCCCTCTTTGCCGGCGATGGCCACTACGACCTGCTCACGGGCCGCGCAGCTAGCGTCCAAACGCTGCACTTCGACACCGCGGCCACCTTTGCCTACCCCGAGATCACCGACCATCGAGTGAGCAACTGGGAAGCCCCCCACCCACTGCTCACTCGCTAGCGATGCGGAGCTGCGGGCCAGCAGGGCCTCCGGCCAAGGACCCAGAAGGCCGCCACCCGGACCAGGTGCATCCGCCTTCGAGTGGCCTAGCCCAGGGCTGGGATGCCCCGGGACGCCGCGTTTCGCCCCAACGGGTTCAATGCAAACTCGAAAGACTCCTCTCCCGCAGAAGGACCGACGAGCCGGGGGCTTAGGCGGCAACAAACCTGCCCATGGAACCTAAAAGCTGGAGTGTCCGCAGGCAGTAAGCACATCGGGCTCACTCAGATCATGCACGCTCCCGTTCGCGGCCGAGCATGCGCCTTGAACCCTGCTACCCGATCCCCGCGGCCCGCTCCCCCCTGGTTGGAAGCCGACCGTGCGTTCGCAACCACGTGGCCTTCCCCACTGATGCTTCCAAAGCACCTGGGAACAGCGCGCAAGCGCCCAGCTCACCGTTCCCTTGAGTGAGTCCGCGATCGCTAGCCCAAAACCACGGAGCCCCAGGCAAGGCTCCAAGCTTTAAGAATTGTCAGGATTCCCTGCGCACACTGCAGCCCTTGCGCACTTCATAAGCAGAGAGAACCAGGAACGAAGCAAACGATCTTGGTTGGCAGGGCT
>CAYWNK010000203.1:0-11549 GCA_964459495.1 uncultured Planctomycetaceae bacterium | reverse complement strand
ACATTGGGCTCAGGCACCTGCGCCGCGTCCAGCTCGTCCAGGAGATCCTCGAGCTCCGGATCGGCCATGGGCAGCGCGTCGAGCGGCAGCTCCTCCAGGGGCTCGACCAGCTCCGGAGCGGCCGGCGGCACAGCGACCGAAGGCGCCGCTAGGCTCACCACCAGCCCGCTGTCGCTGCCCTGCAGGGGAATCCGCAGGACCCCCGAGCCCCAAAGGGCCGCCCCGAGGGCCGCGTGGAACCCCACGCTCCAGACCAGGCTGGGACGCGGACGGTAGGTGAGCAGGGCGCGAATCATGGGCTGGGAGAGGGACCCTAGCCTACGGAATGCGTGGAAGGGACACTAAAAGGACCACGTCAGGCCCACGTAGAGGTTGCGACCCACCCGATTGGAGCCCGAACCGTGGACCCGGTAGTCCTCGTCGAACAGGTTCTCGATTCCAAACAGGGCCTGCCAGCCCTCGGCCACCTGCCAGCCCCCGCGTAGATCCAGGACGGCATAGCCGGGGGTTCCACCGGGCGGAATGCGGCTTGTGTCGCCCTCGTCCCGCAGGGACAGCTCGTCGGCGTCGTCGGCCCAGGTCACGAAGGCCTCGCCCCACACCGGGCTCCCGGCGGGCTCCCAGCGCAGGCCCGCGTGCAGGGTCAGGGGCTGCAGCCGCGAGGGCCGATCGTCGAGCAGGTTGCCCCCCTCCTGGTCGAAGGTCTGGGTCTCCCCGTCGATCCAGGCCAGGTCCCCGAATACGCTCCAGTCCTCGTCCAGGTCGTAGGCCGCACCTAGCTCAAGCCCATAGACCTCGCCATCCCCCACGTTGGCCTTTGTCACCTCGCGGTCCCCATCGGCGTTCACGTTGCCCGTCGGGAAGCGGCCGATCAGGTCATCGAACAAGGTGTAGTAGACCGCGGCTTCAAAGGTCATGCGACCCTCACGCCCCTTGGTGCCGAGCTCGAACTGAACAAAGCGCTCCTCGTCCAGATCGGGCGCGGGGATCTCGAACTCGTCGGTGCCCGCGGTGTCGAAGCGCGTGAGGTCGGACAGATTGGGGGCCCGGAAGCCCTGGGAGATGCCGCCGTAGACCGAGCGGGTTTCGGCCGCGTTGAGATGGTGCTGAAGACGCAACGAACCGGTGATCTGATTCCAGCTGTCGCTCAGGGAAAAGGGCAGGTCCGTTTCAGGGTCGCGCACCGAGTCGGCGTCGGCGGCGTTGTAGGTCCAACGTCCCCCGAGGATCAGATCGGTGCGTTCGGCAAGCTCGATTTCATCCTGGAGGAATACGCCCAGGGATTCGTAGCTGGCATCGTCGGCCACCGGCCCCTGGATGTCGTCCGCCGCTGTTTGGCTTGGGCCCCGGTCGAGGAAGGAATCCACGTCGTCCCGGTAGTACTCCAGGCCGCCCGTCAGGCGCCCGAGATCCGTGTCGGTCGCCGCGGTGCTCACCACTCCCAGGGTGCCAACGTCGAAGCCCTGCTGCTCCCTCGCCCCGCTGGACCGGGTGCGAAAGCGAGTCTCCTGCTGGCGCTGGAACGAGACCGAGGAAGATGTGGTCACGTCCCCGAAGGTGTCCATCTTGACGTAGGTGAGGCTGCGGTCCTGGTCGAACTCGCGCACGAGGTCGTTCCCGATGCTCGTCCCCTCGAAGGACACCGCGTCCTGGGTACGGTGAGTGCGCGGCACTTCGTTCTGGTTCACGTCGTAGTGCGCAAACTTCAGCCGCACGTCGTCGGAGACCCAGTGCTCCAGTACGAAGTCCCCCGCCCACTCGTCATAGCCGGTGCCCGGCTGCAGGCCCGTGTCGCCGCCCGCCTCCACATCGCCAAAATCCTTGCGCGAAACGCCCAGCAACCAGGCCGTGTTCGGCCCCAGGGCGCCACCGAATTCCGCCCGCGCCACGTGGCTGCTCTCGCCGCTGGCCACCCGCCAGGAGAGTTTGCCGCCGATGGCCCGGTCCCAGATGTACGGCTCGCGGGGCAGTGCGTTGACCGTGCCCCCCACCGCGTCCGAGCCGTAGAGCACCGACCCGGGCCCCTTGAACACCTCGATCTTGCCCAGCGACAGGGGATCCACCGTGTTCCAGTATTGGTTGGGCCCCTCGCGGAACACCGAGTTGTTCAGCCGAATCCCGTCGATCAGAAACAGGTTGCGGCGGCTTGTAAAGCCCCGCAAGAAAGGCGAGCCCTGCCCGTGGGAGGTCTCCTGGATCAACAGACCCGGCACGTCCCGCAGGGCCTGGGGCACGGTCCGGTAAACCCTCTCCTCGATGCGCTTCTCGTCGACGACCTGGACGGTGTAGGGCACGTCCAAACTCGCGGCCCCTAGCTTGTTGGGCGTCACCACCAGCGTGTCACCGGGGGGGTCGGGAATTCCGACAGGGCGCTCCCCGCCCCCCCGAGCGGACGGCGGATCCTGGGGAACAGGGGCTGCGGCCGACAGATGCGGACGCGAAACAAAGGGCCCGGTGAATGCCGCAAGGGCAGACAGCAGGCCGATCGGGATCGGGAGGGCCATGGACGGCCGCAGAACGTAGCCCCTGACAGGGAGTTCAACCAGTTGGTCCAAAAATATCCAATGGGCTCTGTGGGCACCTGGAGGCCCTCCCGACCGGAAGATCGGGCCATGGCACCCCCGTTGCCGGGCCGCCCCCTGGACACCTGGACATCGCCCGGGTCCGCATCACGGCTGCGGCTCGTCCAATTCGATCGGCCCCCCTCACTCGAAGGTCACCGCGACGGTGTCGGTGAAGTTCGAGGTTGGGCCGCTGGGATCGAGGTCTCGAAACCAGGCCTGGAAGCGCCAGGTTTCCCCCGGGAGCACGCTTTGAAAGCCAGCGGGGACCGGCGTGTTCGCCAGGTCGAGCTCGAGTTGGAAGGTTCCTGCGCCTCCAGATATGAGCAGCTGGTCGCTGTACCGACCGATCTCGCCGCCAAGGCACAGACGCCCGCTGCTGCCCGCAGGCATGGATACGCCTGCGCTGCGGGCGTTGAGAAAGAAGCCGGTCGTCAAGGGAGGCAGGTCCGCCGCCAACAAAGTCAGGCAGCCCGGCAGCGCCTGGGGTGTTCCGACCGCGCGAATCGTCGCCGGAACGCCGCCGGAATTCACCACCGCTGGGCCACACTCCTGCACGCCCTGGATCTCGAGAATGGGCAGGATGTGCGCACGGCCCGTGGCAGCAGAGTAGTACCACTCACCGGCGAGGACCGCCGTTTCATCCATGGCGAGGGCCTCGCCGAACGACGTGTCGAAGTTGTCGTTGGGACGGGGAATCTGCACCAGCTCCAAGCCGGAGACCACGTCGAAAATGCAGATGCCATCCATGCCGAACTGCTGCAATCGATCCACCACCAGGATGCGGCTGTTGAGAGCGACACTTCGACCGAAGCGCGCAAGCTGTGAGGGCTCCTGCTGGGTGACCTTACGCACGAAAGCGCCGCTCGCCAGATCGAATAGAAAGACAGCCCCTGCCCGAGGAACGCCCTCGTCTCGATCGGGCGCGCCCACGGCCAAGACCCCGTTGGAAACCGCCAGCGAGGTTGCGAACCCCTCCCCGTCCTGCGGATCGGGCGACTCGAAAACGAAACGCTGTAGGAGGGTCTGGGAGTCGAAAACCCAGGCAAGACCAGGCGATAGGCCCCCCCCCGGCTGCTCGGGTTCGCCGACGATGAGGCTCCCCCCATCGACGACCAGGTGCTCGCCAAAGAGATGGCAGCCCGAGGGGCAGTCAAGACGCGTGTCCACCCCAGTGGCGAGTTCAAAGACATGCACCGCCCCACCACCCGCTGCATCCGGACTCCCCACGTAGGCCCTGCCGCCGGACAGCGCCACGGACGCGCCGAAGCGACCCTGGGTCGCCATGCCGCCAGGATCCAGCTCGCCCAAAAAGGCCCCCGAGCGCCCGTCGAAGAGGTAGGCCGCCCCCGAACCGCCGTCGTGCCCATGGTCGCCCACCAGCACAAGATCGCCATCCAGGGCAACGCTGATGCCGAAGGAGTCTCCATCGCTCGGGAAGGGCGCACGCAGCTGGCTCAAGTGCTGCGTGCTCTCTCGGTCGTACACGTCCACCGCTCCCTGAATCTCACCGTGAAAGACTGCAGTTGGCGTACCGACCACCACGAGGTCGGCGCCTAAGGCGACCGTGCGTCCATAGCCGGGCATCACCGCAATCGGGTCGGGAACAAAGGTCGTGTAGAAGTCCTTGGCGTGGGCGGTTCCGAGGAGCGCATAGGCGAGCGCGGTGCAGGCGGCGAGCTGGGACAAGGAAAAGGAAAGGGTCAAAACCATGGTGCGAGCCTTGGGTCAGGGCTTGGAACGAACAGAGATTTCAGGGCAGGGGATCGAGCTGGGAGGGCGGAGCGGGAAGCTCCATCCGGATCGCTCTCTCGACCCGCGTACCGGTCAAGCCAGCGATCAGGCTGAAGTTGCGCACCCCTTGGCGCAGGGCGCCGTCGCGTATTTCGAGCCGCACGGTCGAGCCATCCGAGGCTTCGGGGAGAGGTACCTCGAAGGAGAACACGCCCGGCACCGGGCCCTCTCCCAGGGGCACCTCAAGGGGGTCTCGTCCGTCCACGCGCACGCGCAGGCCGTCCATGAGGTCGAGCACCCGCGTGTCGAGTCGCACCTGTCCGACCAGGGTCCAGGTCGCCCGGCGCTCGAGACGCAGGGCATCTACCCCGTAGGGCAGTACGCCCCCCCCCTCCAGCAGCTCCGCCTCCCGTAGGCCCAGCTGCCGCACCCAGTCTCCAAGCAACTCGCTGGCCAGGGTCTGGCGTAGGCTTCGATGCTCTTTCTCCAGGTCTCCGCCCAGGAGCGGCGTAGGGATGATCAACGACAGCGGGTAGTCCAGACGGCTAGCCCGCTGGTGGAACCGCAGCTTGACCTGGTCGCGAAATGCGGCCGCACCCGCCAGGCGCGCCTGACGATTGACGAGACTCGCCCCCGCCCCGTCGTCCCCGAGCACGGACAGTTCGTGAAGGGTGCATTCGAGCCCCACCTCGACGAGATAGACGCGGTCTTCGTTCCACCACTCGGAGACCTCGAGGCCCACCAAGACCGCCAACAGCCCGTCCAGACCCTGCCTTAGCGCGAAACCGCCGAGCGAGACCCTCAGAGTCTGAGCCAGCACCGCCCACGTGGCCGACCCGGCAAACTTGGAGTGCACGGTCGGGTCGTAGCGCACCTGCCCGCTCAAGACGAGGTCCGCTTGACTCACCTCGGCCGCCTCTCGCCACCAGGCTGCTCGCTGCGAAGCTGGCAACTGATGAAACTCCACCGGCCCGACGCCAGCCGGATACTCCAGGGTACTCACGCGCGTGAACGCGAAGCCATCCAGCTGGCTCGCGACTTCGCGCGCCAACAGGGCCCCATCCAGCAGCAGTTCAAAGCCCACCGGCGTGCCCTCGATTTCTCTCTGGGCCGTGGACTCCAGCGCCTCGAAGGGCAAGACCGCCACGTGAAACGGCAAGACCCGGGCCGCGACCTTGGTGCTGCTACAGCTGGCGAGCAAGCCGATGCAAATCAGCAGGAACAGGCCAACCGGCGACCTGTGAGCTTGGGTGCGAGGCATGGGCAAAGGATCGACTCGGGGGATGAGCAGCACGCTAGGGAAGGCGAGTCGCCGACAGGTCGCCGCCGGCGCTGAGGAAGGCGGCATCGATTCGTTTGGCGGGCACCATGCAGCGAAAACCCGTCGATTCAGCGGGATGATCCGCTCGCTGGCGCCGCACGACGCCGAAGTGGAACGGCAGCCGTGCGAAGCTCCCGCCCGCAACGATGTATCGCTCTCGCCCGATACCGGGGAGCAGCATGGCCGCGGCATCGTCCAGGCGCAGATCGGCTCCGGTGCTCGTCCACTCCGCCACATTGCTGCACAGATTGCGCAGACCACTGTCGGAGGTCACGTCTCGCCCGACCCCGACGGGCGCCGGGCGCGGTGCGTTCACCTGAATCCCCGCCGAGGGGTTCTCCAGCCCATCGACGAAGTGGGCGAAGGGCCGGTAGCCCAGACCGCGCACGGCGTACTCCCAGTGCAGATAGGTGGGCAGCTCTTTGCCGGCCCACTCAGCAAAGGCCTGGGCCTCGGCGTAGGTCACTTGAATCATGGGCCGGTCGCTGGCCATGGATTCGGCGACCGACAGCAACCGTCCGTGCCCCTTGGCGCCCAGCACCTCCAGCGCCGCGGGGTCCCGCAGAAACTCCAGGTACTGCCCGGCCGTGACCTCGGTCTCATCGAGGTAGTAGTCGGCAAGGGTCCCGGCCGGCACCGCCACCCGCAGGGAGCTCTCGCGCAGCCCATTCCCGAAGGGGGGCAGCCCCGCGAGCAAGAACACGGCGTTCTCGATGCCGTCGCCCCGGCCACCGAATACGTAGCCTGCTGCCTCGTTGCCAAGAACCCGCCGCATGGGGCTGCCCCCACGGCCGAGATAGCGCACGGCTAGACGGCGCGGAATCACACTCGCGATCGTGCCGAGCGTGCACCGGATGGCGGCCGGCTCGAGCGTGGGGGTGCCCTTCCCGTCGACGCCCCGGAAGAGCAGCAGCACGTCCCGCTGGGACCAGCGATGGTCGAGTTCCAGTTCGGCGGTCCAGGGCCCATCCTCCGCCGCGGGGCGTTCGAGGGGGAATTCCATGGGCTCCAGCTGCTCGCCCGCGTCGATCAGGGTCCCCGTCACAGAGGCGGTTCCGTTTGGATCCTCTGCCGCGAGCTCGATGCGGAAGCGCCCATCGACGCGCGACCAGGCTTCGCCGCTCGCCGGCAGCGAGACCCGCAGCCGCGGACCGCGAGCCGCAAGGACGAATCCAAGGGTCGCAGCGGGACCCTGGTTGCCGGCGAAATCGCGTGCCTGAACGACCAGTTGGTAGGTCCCGTCCCCGGCGAGCAGGTCCCTGCCCTCGAGCAGGTCGGCAACCTTGAGCTCGCTCGTCCCGGCCAGCTCGAAGTCCCCGTGGATCCCAGGGCCTGTGCCCAAAGACAGTGACCAGGTGCAGCGCAAGCCGGGCGCCGGCGCGCCGACGAGGGGGCCGCTCGCCCCAGGGTCGATCACGATCCTTAGCGGTAGCTGCCGGACCTCTTGCTCCGAACGCAGAACCCGATCCCCACGCCAACCATCCAGAACGAGGACCGGCCCCTTGGTGTCCCGCATGACGTTCCACTCCTTGAGGGAGTCCCGCCGCCCCAGCGCCTCTCCGCCGGCGCCGAGCCGGTAGCCCTCGAGCCGCAGGCGCGTTGCACCCTCCTGGAGGCCCGACAGATCCAGGGACTTGCGCCGCTCGGTCAGCGCCTCAAAGCGCAGTTCCCCGAGACTGCGCAGCGGCTGCCCCTGCGCCTCTGCGCTCACCCGCACGACCATGGGCGTGTCGTGCTGGCGGTAAACAACCAGCGGTCCACCGCCCTCGCCCAAGTAGTGCTCGATCGTGTTCGACACGGTGCTGCTCCACTCGGTCGCTCCGGTCAGCGAGGACTGGAAGCTCGCGCCCTCCGCCTGCACATGGAGCGCGAGCGTGCGCTGCGCTTCCCCCGCCGCCCCGCCTGGCGCGTGGAGGACAAAGTCCGAGTCTTCGACCGTCACCAACAGCCGGCCGTCGAGGGCTCCCTGGCCCCAGCCCGCCGACCCGAGATCGACGCTGTGATGCGTGCCGCGAACCGGCTCGACGGCAGCCGCAAGCTCCTGGCCCGCCGCGTTCTCCACGCGCCAGGCCAAGGCACAGGGCCGGTTGGTCTCGAGCTCCAGCCGCACCGGTTCCCCGTCGAGCAGCAGCCAGGCGTCCTGGTTGCGGGCAGCTCCGATCAATCGCACCCCATCCATCCGCAGGGGCTCGCCCACCAGGTCGAGGGTGAGCTTGGCGACCCGCATGCCGCGCGCCTTGTCGCGAAGTCGAACCTCGAAGGCAACCGGCCCGCTGCGCCCCGACCAGTCGTCCAGCGCAAGCGTGTAGCGCGCGCGGTCCAGGCCCGCAATCGACCAGTCCCGCTGGGCGAGATCGACCTGGCCGCCGGCGAGGACCTCAGCCCCGTCCGTCAGCAGATCCGCGGGTCCGGCCGCCTCGATGACGAGCGACTGCCCCCGCGCAGCTAGCGAACGGTCGCCGCGACCAGGCACCTCAACGCTGGCGATGATCCACGCCTCAAGGGGCAGGTAGGTGAGCTCGAACGCGGGCGAGTAGCGCTCCTCGCCCTGCTCCCCCACCTCCAGAAAACCGAGCTGGGTTTCGGCGACGCGTCCACTCGTCCCCGGCTCGATGGCCTGCAGCAGAACGCGGCGCGGACCCGTGATCTCGGCGCGAAAGCCCGGCAGATCCTCCGCGTCGGGCCGCGGCGCACGCACCAGGCGCACAGCCGGCTGCTGGCTTGCTCCATCGGGCAGATCGATCAGTTCGATCTCACGCTCGCGAAGCTCGGGACCAAAGCTCAGGCGGCTGCCGCCCAAGGGCCGGGCCTGGCCGCTGAGCAGGGCCTGAACCGCCGGACGCTCGGGCTCCGGGCCCAGGACCCAGAGGCCGGCGAAGCCCAGGGTGAGCAGCGCAGCGGCCACCGTCAGAACCTGCTTGCGGCGCCGGGGATGCACGAACTTCCCGAGCTCCGCATAGGCCTCCCCCGCGTCGTCCCAGCGCCCGGCCGGGTCCCGTCGCAGACAGCGCTCGACGAAGCGCGCCAGCCGCGCCGGTGTCCGCGGCGCGAGGGAGCGCAGCGGCGGAAAGGTCCCGTCCACGTGCTGTTCGAGCAGGGATACGACGCCTTGGGCCCTACTGCTCCTTGCACCTTGCTGCGGCCCATCCTCCACCTCGAACGGTGTGCGGCCGGTGAGCATGCGGTAGCCCATCACCCCGAGCGCGTAGAGGTCCGCGCGCCCATCGAGCTCGGTGCGCATCGTGCTGCCAAGGATCCGTGCCGCCAGCTCCGGGGAGCAGTACAGCGGCGTGCAGGCCAGGCCGCTGTGCTGTTCGCCGGGAACCTGGAACGCAGTCGTCGCGCCCGCCTGGGCGGCCGGCCCCGATGCACCCCTCGCCGTTCGGTCCAAGGTCGCAGGCTGGCCGGCGAAGCGGCTGATTCCGAAGTCGAGCACCTTGATGCGCTCGGCTGGATCGCCCCCGCTGTCCAGGAGGAAGACGTTGGACGGCTTCAGGTCAAGGTGCAGCAGCGAGGAACCGTCGGACAGTTCGTGCGCGTGGCGCAGTGCGCCAAGGATCTGCAGCAGGATGCGTCCCGTGCGCGCCGCGTCGAGGCGCCCTTCTCGCTCCAGGCAGGCCTCGAGTTCCTCCCCCTCGAGAAACTCCATCACGAGATAGAGCCGGCCGTCCGGGCTTTGGTTCAGGGTCTTCCATTCCACGATTGCGGGGTGCGCGAGCCGGGTCAGCCGGCGCGCCTCTTGCTTGAACGCTTCCAGCTCCCGCTGGTCGCCGCTCCCGGCCCCGCCCGAGCTCCCCGCCGGACTCGCAGTCCGCGACTTCAGCATCTTGATGGCGACGTCGCAGTCGAGGTCCAGATCCCGGGCCCGATAGACGCGGCCAAAACCGCCCTCCGCTAGGAGCTCGTCCAGCCGGTACTTGCCGTCGACGCGCTGGCCGGTGAGGTCGTCGGCGCGACCCTGCACGTTGGCCAGGGCGTGCTCCAGTCCCCCGAGGGTATCGAGCGGAACCTGCTGTCCAGTCCAATGCCCACCCACCTTCCCATGGGACTTGGCGGCCGCGCGCGCCACGTCCAAGGCGCAGGTGAGGCCGGCCTCCAGGGCGTGCAAGGAAACGCTTCGATCGGGGCCGAGGCGCTCCGCCATCACCGCCTGGGCCGCCTCGCGCGCGGGCCCCGACGTGGGCAGGCCCGCCGCGGCGAGCTCAGCCTCAAGGGCATCGACCAACAGATGGTCCAGGGCTTCGGGGTCATCCATGGGGAGTGAGCGGTCCCTAACCCGGTCGAGATCCTGGATCCAGGGTTTGGGAGCGTAGCGGTTCCTGGGCTCAGTGCGTGCGGCCGTCCCCGGGGAGGGCCGGGATGAGCGCTCGGCCGAGATGGGCCGGGGGGCTTGGGCGAGTCGCATGGGAAGAGGGAAGAGCGGCTGCACTGGACCGAGCAGGGGCCGCCCGAGACAGCAGGCGATGGTCCACGGATCCGCGGCCACGAAAACCCGACGAACTTGGGACGGCCCCTCGGAACGAGCTGCCTCGGCAGGCTCCCCCTTGGCTCGCGGCCCCAACCCGGCTTGAATAGGAGAGTGTCCAGACCTCGCGAGCCCCAGTCCCAGCCCAGCTCCGACGAGGTAGCTCAGCTGCTGGTCCGTGCGCGGGCCGGCGATGAGAGCGCCCGCGCTGCCTTCCACGCCGCGGTTTACGGCGAGCTGCGCCGCGTCGCCGCTGGCTACATGGCCAAGGAGCGAACCGAGCACACACTGCAGCCCACGGCCCTGGTGAACGAGGCCTTCCTGCGCATGGGCTCGTCGCCCGTGGACGCGCTCGCCGACCGCGCCCTGTTCTTCTACTCCGCGGCCCGCGCCATGCGCCAGGTGTTGATCGACCACGCGCGCTTCCGCGGCCGGGCCAAGCGCAGCGCCGTGCGCGTCGAGCTGGACGAGGCCCTGGCTTCCTACGAGGATCGCGGCATCGACATGGTCGACCTGGGCTCGGTGCTCGAAGCCCTCGACGCCACTGACCCCTACCTGGCTCGCATCGTCGAGCTGCGCTTTTTCGTCGGACTCGAGGCCGCCGAGATCGCCGAAATGGAGAACAAGTCCGTGCGCACCCTGCGGCGCGACCTGCAGTTCGCCCGGGCCTGGCTGCGAACCAAGCTGGAGGACGGGGAGCCTGCCGAGGGGCATCCCGAGCAACCCGGCGAAAACACCAGCGGACCCGAGCGTTGAATCGACCGTCCGATCCCCAGCGCCTCGCTCGGGTGCGCGCCGCGTTCGGGGCAGCCATGGACGCGCCCGCCGCACAGCGGGCGCGCGTGCTGGCCGAGGCCTGCGGCGACGATCCGGTCTTGCTCGATGAGGCCCAGGCGCTGGTCGCAGCGGCAAGCCAGGGCGATGGCTTTCTCGAGCCGTTCGCAGAAAAACGCGCGAGCGGCAGCACTGCACCCACCGGCGATCCCGGCGCTTTGCCGGCTCCGGAACCCAGCGCCAAACTCGGCCCATTCCGCCTCGCCCCCCCGCTGCCCGGCTGCGCCCACTGGAGCCACCTCGCCCTGGACGCGGGCGGAGCTCCCATTCATCTGGGAGTCCTGGCGATCGAGCCCCCGGGCGCCGCGGCCGTCGAACGCTTGCGCTCCAGTGGTCCGCAGCTCGAGCTCCTGCAGCAGCATCCAGCCATCGCTGGACTGCGGGACCTGGGGCTGCTGGAGCTCCCGGACGGCCGGCCCGCCGTCTATCTCGCGACCGACCTTCCGCCCGGCGCCCGCCCCCTGGCCGACGACGGGCAAACGCCGGATCTGGACAGCGCGGCCCGGGCGCGACTGCACGCTGCTCTCGACCATGCCCACGCCGCGCATCGGCCCCACGGCGGCATCGAGGCCGGTAGCATCTGGGTGGATCCCGCGGGGCTGCCGAGCTGGGTCGACTGGGGTCTCGCCTGGAT
>CAYWNK010000202.1:0-11751 GCA_964459495.1 uncultured Planctomycetaceae bacterium | reverse complement strand
GCCCTCGGCAGGGCCCGATCGGGTGGTTGGAGACAGCGGAAGCCTCTCCAGGTCGGGGAAGGTCTCGGGCGGGGCGTCGGTCATGGGATGGGATAGGACGACGGGCTTGCTGCGATCTTCCAGGGGAGCCCGGCTTGTCCGAACGGGGCCGAATCAGGCGTCGAGCGCCGCCCGAACGGCTGCCACCAGGTCGTCGTGCTGGCCGGGGAGCAGGGTACGTGGATCGAGCCACAGCGCATCGGACTTCACGCGTGCGAAGACCGCGGGGGCTCCGCTGCGCAGGCGTCTGGCCAGCTCGGTCGGGCGCACCGCCGTCGAGGTTAGGCGCACACAGACCGTGTCCAAATA
This sequence comes from uncultured Planctomycetaceae bacterium, assembly GCA_964459495.1. GTDB lineage: Bacteria > Planctomycetota > UBA1135 > UBA1135 > CAYWNK01. Next base: position 11,403 of record CAYWNK010000202.1, on the reverse strand, counting down.
GGTCCCCGGGGCACTGCCGCTGCCGGGCTCGCTGCGGTCCTCCACCACGTCGACGGTCGCAAAAGGAGCGCCCTTCAGGTCCGCCGCCAGGGCCTCCGCCGCGGGAAGCACATCCTCCCGCGTCGCCCGCAGCAGCGAGCGCGTGGGCAGCTGGTCTCCGCGTCCGCCGAGGAGCATCCCCAAGGTCGCCTCAAGTCCCGCGAGCGCCACCTTGTCCAGACGCATGGCGCGGTAGAGGTTGTTCTTGCGTAGCGCTGCGATCGCGTCCTTCTTGCCCACAAGCAGCCCCGCCTGGGGTCCCCCGAGCAGCTTGTCGCCGCTGAAGGTAACCACGCCGATGCCGCTGGCGACGGCTTCGGCGACCTCCGTCTCGTCCCCCACCCGGTCGAGGGGACCCGCGGTCGGATGTTCGACCCGACCCGAGCCCAGGTCCCAGGCGGTGGGAACCCCACGCTCGATCCCCAGGTCCGCGATCTCGCCGGGTGGCACCTCTTCGATGAATCCGATCTGACGGAAGTTCGACGGGTGCACCTTCATCAGCAGGCCGGTCTCGGGCGTGATCGCGCCGGCGTAGTCGGCGATGCGCGTGCGGTTGGTCGCGCCCACCTCGACCAGCTTGGCGTTCGCGCTGCGCATCACGTCAGGCACGCGGAAGGAACCGCCGATCTCGACGAGCTCGCCGCGGGAGACGATCGCCTCGCGTCCGAAGGCGAAGGTGTGCATCACCAGCATGGCCGCCGCCGCATTGTTGTTGACGGCAATGCCCGCCTCGGCGCCGGTGAGCCGTTGGAGCAGCTCACTGAGCCGTTCGTCGCGCTGGTTGCGCTTGCCCGAGAACCGGTCGACCTCGAGCACGCAGTAGCCCTGGGCCACCGCCGCCATGCGCGCCGCGACCTCGGGGTGCATGGGCGCGCGCCCCAGCCCGGTGTTGAGCACCACGCCCGACACGTTGATCGCGGGCACGACCCCGCGGCCGGCCTCCTCGGCGACGCGGCCGGCGACGGCCGCGGCGAGCGCGCCCCGCTCGACCCGTTCGGCGACGCCGGCCGCGTCGAGCTCCCCGGCCTGGATCGCCCGGCGCCAGGCGTCGATCTCAGCGGCCACGAAGGCCTGCAGGAGCTCGCGGCCGACGGGCGCTTCCAATGCCGCGACCTCGGGGCTGCGTAGGGCGGCTTCGACGGAGGGCAGGAGCCGGAAGGGGTTCGGGGTCTCGGTGGGCATCCCGCGCAGTGTCGCAGGGTGCGCTCGGGGCCCGCAAGCCCCGGCTGGTAAGCTACTTGCATGCCCGAGCTGCCGGAGATCGAAGGCTACGTGACGGGCCTCAAGGCCCATGTCCAGGGCCAGACCTTGGAGCGGGTCCGCCTGAAGAGCCCCTTTCTGCTGCGCTCTGTCGAGCCGGAGTTGGCCGCCTTCGAGGGTCGGGAACTGAGCGGGGTCGGGCGGCTGGGCAAGCGCCTGGTGCTCGGGTTCGCGGGGGCTGGCTCCCTCGTCCTGCACCTGATGATCGCCGGACGGCTCCGCTGGAAAGCACCGGGGGCGGGGCTCCCGGGCAAGGCTGGACTGCTGGCGCTGGACTTCCCCGGCGGAACCCTGATCCTCACCGAGCAGGGCTCGAAGCGCCGCGCCTCGCTCCACGCCGTGGCCGAATCCGCAGACCTGGGCCCCCACGACCCCGGTGGTCTGGACCCGCGGGGGGCCAGCGCCGAGGCCTTCAACGAAGCCCTGCGCGCCCACCCGCGAACCGTGAAGCGCGCCCTGTGCGACCCGCGGACCCTGGACGGCATCGGCAACGCTTGGTCCGACGAGATCCTCCACCGGGCCGGCATGTCGCCCTTCCAGCGCGTCCGAGACATGGACAGCGCCGCCCTTGAAACGCTCCGCCGGGCCTGCCTGGACGTGCTCGGACCGGCGGTGGAACGCCATCGGACCGCCGCCTCCCTCGCCTTCCCCGACAAGGTGACGGCTTTCCAGCCCGAGATGGCCGTTCACGGGCGCTTTGGCCAGCCCTGCCCGGCCTGCGGGGCTCCGGTTCAGCGCATCGTCTTCGCCACCCGCAACGAAATGAACTACTGCGCGGGCTGCCAAACCGGTGGCCGGATCCTGGCGGATCGCGCCCTATCGCGGCTTCTGCGCGAGGACTGGCCCAAGCACCTGGAGGACCTGGAGCAAGGCACGTAGGCTCGGGCCCAATGGCTTCCGCATCGACCCCCCCTCCGACCCCCCTCGCCGCGGACGATCGGCCCGCCTGGAAACTCGCGTGCCCAGAACAGGCCCAGGTCGCCGAGCTGCGCCGACGCCACGACCTCTCGGAGTTGCTCTGCGTACTGCTCGCCAACCGCGGCTTCGAGGCGGGCGACACGACCCTGCGCCACCTGGGGCCCGACCTAGCCAACCTCCACGACCCCTTCCTGCTGCCGGACATGGAGGCCGCAACCGAGCGGCTCAAGCGCGCGATCGACGGCGGCGAGACGATCCTGATCCACGGGGACTACGACGTGGATGGGGTCACCGGCACGGCACTGCTCGTGCGGCTGCTGCGGCTGGTGGGCGCCAAGGTCGAGTGGCACATCCCCAACCGCTTCACCGACGGCTACTCCTTCGGCGACCACAGCATCGCAAAGGCCGAGGCCACGGGCGCAACCCTGGTGATCAGCGTGGACAACGGCACGAGCGCCAAGGAGACCATCGACGCCCTGCTGGAGCGCGGCATCGAGACGATCGTCACCGATCACCACGAGCCGCCCCGGGGCGAGCTGCCCAAGGCGGTCGCGATCGTGAATCCCAAGCTGCCCACCAGCCAGTACCCGTTCCGGGAGCTGTGCGGCGGGGCCGTCGCGTTCAAGCTGGCCTGGGGCCTCGCCCAGAAAATCTCCGGCGCCTCGAAGGTCACCCCCAAGCTGCGGGAGTTCCTGATGGACGCGATGGGTCTGGTGGCGATCGCGACGGTCTGCGACGTGGTGCCGCTCGTGGACGAGAACCGCGTGCTTGCTCGCTGGGGCCTCAAGGCCCTGGGTGCGAGCCGTCACCCCGGGGTGCGCGCGCTGCTCGAGGTCTGCGACCTGGCCCAGCCGGGCCGGCGGCTCGGCGGTGAGGACGTGGGCTTCCAGATCGGCCCCCGGATCAACGCCTCGGGACGCCTCGCCACCGCGGCTGCAGCGGTCGACGTACTGCTGGCGGAGACCCCCGAGGAAGGCCGCCGCCTGTCCGCCGAGCTGGACGCGATGAACGTCGAGCGCAAGCGCATCGAGCGCGCCCTGACGGCCGAGGCCATGGTCGCGATGGAGTCCTTCGCCGACCCCGTGGCCAACCCGGTCCTCGTCGTGTCGGGCCAGGGCTGGCACCAGGGCGTCATCGGCATCGTGGCCAGCCGCCTCGTCGACGCCTTCGGCCGCCCCGCCATCGTGATTGGCCTGGACGGCGACACCGGCCGCGGCTCGGCGCGTTCGATCCCCGGCTTCGACCTATTGGGCGCGATGCACGCCGCCTCCGATCACTTTGAGCGCTATGGCGGCCACGCCATGGCCGCGGGCTGCGAGGTGCGCGCGGACGCCGTCGACGCCGTCCGAGAGAAGGTCTGCGCGGCGGCTGCCGAAGCCCTAGCCAACGCACCCCGCCCGCCGCTGGACATCGACGCGGAGTTCTCGCTGGCCGACCTCGACGAGACCGCCATGGGCCAGCTCGACCGCCTCGAGCCCTTTGGCGCCCTCAACGAAAAACCCGTTCTGCTGTCGCGCGGGGTGCGGCTCGCCGAACCTCCCCGTGTGATCGGCGCGGACCGCAGCCACCTGCTGCTGTCGGTGCGCCACGGCGAGCGCGTCCACAAGGCGCTCGCCTTCGGCATGGCTCGCCGCGTGCACGAGCTCGCCATGGGCGAGCCCATCGACCTGGTCTACACGCCCCGCTGGAACTGGTTCCGCGGCCAGGTCAATCTCGAGCTGATCACCCTCGACTTCGCCCGCGGCTAGGGTTGGCGCTCGAAGGCCCCCATGTCTGGCAGGGGAGCCGCGCCAAGGCCCAAGTCGGGGGCGTTCGGGTCGTCCACCCGGCGCGGACCACCGAGCAGATCGAGCGGAACCCGCTCTTCGGTGTTGCCGTTCCCATCCACGTCGCCGAAGTCCAGGTTCAGTAGCGCAGGGCTCATGCTGTCGATGCACGGCGAACCCGCCCCCAGGCGGTAGTCGTTCGGCGCGCCCATGAAGAGCGGATCGCTGCTCAGGCTGTCGCCCGAAAAGCTCAGCGTCGAGCCGTTGGAGAGACCGACTCCAGGGGCACCCCCTTGGACAGTGGACGCCTGCACGACGACTTCCGCCGGCCGGTTCCGGGTTCCCACGGCGCGAACCTGCGAGCCGACACTCGCCGAGTTGGCCCAGAGGATGGATCCGAAGACCTGTGCTCCTGCTCCAGCTCCCAAGTAGATCGCTCCGCCGCCGGAGCTCCCTCCGATACCGGTCGCCCCGTTCTCCACCATCGTGCAGCTTGTGAACCGACCCGCAGAGTCGAACGAGTCTGGGCCAGCGGCAGTGGTTCCGTAGTAGGCGCCACCCGCATTGCCCGAAGTGTTGAAGCCAAGGAAGCCGTGATCGACCTCCAGGGAGATCCCCTGGCTGTCCCCCATGGACGCAACGTTGTAGATGGCCCCACCACGACTCACCGCATGGTTGAGGCGAAAGATGCTGTGCGAGATACGTGCGGGCGTCTGGGTGAATCCAAAGAGCTTCAGCACGACGACAGCTCCGCCGAAGTCGGCTGTGTTGCTATCGAAGACGCAGCGTTCGATCATCAGGTCGCCCTGGGCAGCCACCGCGCCACCAATCCCCGCAACCGACCCTCCCGTGGCGGTCGTGTTGCCCTGAAACTCACAGTCCCGGAGCGTGAGGCTGGCCTCGGCCAGCGACACCGCCCCACCGCGGAACGTGGCCGTGTTGTTTCGGAAGCTGCAGCCTTCCAAGAGTGCGTCCTGCTGAAAGATTGCAATCGCGCCACCCTGTAGGCCCCACCCATTGATCACCCTGAGGCCACGCATTTCGAGTTGCCTCACCGACCCGAATCCATCGGCGACCACAAAGCGCCCCTGGCCTTCGAGGTCGATGGTGCAGGCTCCTTCCCCCCCGAGGCTCTCAATCCTCAAGGAACGGTCGCTGGTGAACAGCTCGCGGTTGTCGGGGCCGGAGTACGTGCCGTCGAACAATCGAATCGTAGCCCCATCCAGGGCTGCGTCGAACGCCTCCCGAAGGCTACGGAAGGGGAAGATAAAGCTGCCGTCGCCTCCGGCAGGCGACTGCAGATCGACGAAAAGAACTGCGTCCGTCTCGCATTCGTCGGGCACGCCGTTGCCGTTGTCGTCGGTCGCCCCAAAGCAAGCCGTCTCGATGCCGTCCGCGATCCCGTTGAGATTGCAGTCCGGCGTGGTTTGGCAAGGGTCGAGCTCGAGGTTCCCGTCGCAGTCCACGCCATCCACGGTGAGTGCCTCGTAGACATCCCATACGCCGCTGCCGATGCAGTCGGGTTGTGCCGTGCGGCGGAACATGGTGACCAGGCCAGCACCAGCGATGTGCAGCTGGCCGCCAGCATCCTTCACGAACCCCTGGATCATCCAGGTGGCCGAGTCGAGGCCCTGGGGAATCCCGAGTCCAGGCAAACTCAGGCTCTGGGTGCCATCGGTGGTCAGCGTTGCCTGGGGAACGGTCGGAAGCAGGGTCGGCTTCGGAACCAGGCGCACACCGGGGGGCGAGAAGGTCTGGGCGCGGGCGTCCTGCAGGGCCGCAGCGATGAAGAAGCCGTCGCCCATCAATCCCTCCAGCTCGACCGCGAAGGTCTCACCGCTGAGGACGATCGGCTCGATCACCCGCAGGCCGCGGTGCGCGCCGGGCAAGGCCGGTAGCCCGCCCATGTCCCAGGTGCGGCCGATGCCAGGTGTGCCCTGCGCATCGAGCCCAAAGCCCCCCAGGCCACCCTGGAAGCCCGAGTCCAGCAACCTTGGCCTTGGCAGCCCCGCCGCAACGAGGCCATCTCCGCCATCCCCTCCCACCGAGAAAAGGAAGTCCACCGAGTCGCCGCCGTTGCCACCCTCGAACGAACAGCCCGAAGCGAACACACGCGCATCGACCGTGCGCATCCCGTCGCCAGCATTGCCGCCGAAGATGCCCGCGTCGCCGCCAGATCCACCCCGCAGCACGCAGTCGTAGAGGGCAAGCTCCGAGGACTCGACGTCCAGGCCGACGCCGCCGGCTCCGCCCGTGCAGCACTGGGAATTGGAGAATCCCCCGCCGGCCCCCCCCTGCACAAGGCAAGCCGTCAGGGCCACGTCGCTGGAGTTTTCGATCACCAGTGCCGCTCCACCATCGGGGTACAGTCCGGAATCGAAGTCGAAGACGCCTTCCCCACCGTCGATCCGGCAGCCGGTGATCCGGACGGCGCCCAGGCAATCCTGCAGCTGAAGCCCGACCTCACCGGAATCGGAACCCAGGTCCAAGCTAGAGTCCCCCTGGATCCATAGGTTCTGCAGGCGCACGGACTGGTTGGGCGCAAGGTTGTGGATCTCGATCTTCCCTCGAACCGTGATGGGATCGATCCCTGGTCCGACGAGCGTCAAGCTCTTGCCATCGATGACGAAGCCGTCGACCGACTGCTTGCCGAATAGGAGCGTCGCCCCCTCGGGGGCCTGGGTAACCGCAGCCTGTGGATTGGAGAATGCCCCGAGTTCGGGCGCCTCCAGGATCAGGACGTCGGCTCGTGCCCCCGCGCTGAACGCAAAGAGTCCGAGAAGAGCGAGGCAGGCGGGGCGAGCGAGCTGGTGCATGCGAGGCTGGGGGCTGGAGAAAAATGTCGGTGTGGGTCCTCACGCAGAGACCCCACCGCAGCCTATTCCATCACCCCGATTTGCGAGATGGACGCCAAGCTCAGAGCGTGAACGAGACCGCCACCCCGTTCGTCAGGTTGGATCCGTTCGAGCAGGGCCCGCCCGGATCCCGGTACCAGGCCTGGAAGTACCAGGTCGAGCCCGTGACGATGCACGCTGCAGGCGGCAGAAACAGACACGAGTAGTCGATCAGTCCTGTCACGCTCGTGCTGCCGGTGCCCGTGTTGAACACCGGCTGGAAGCGCTGCAGACCCAGCGTGCCGCCGCCCACACAGCGCAGGCCATCCCCTAGGGGTGCGGGTAGAACCAGCGCGTCGGAGCCCATGAAGACCTGGGCGGACTGCCCAGGGGGCAGTTGGCTCAGGTCCAGGGAGAAGTCATTGGCAAAAATGCTGGAGCTTCCCGCCCCGTCCATAGCCCCCCCAAGGCCCGTCGAATTGACGCAGCCCGCGTCCAGGCTGCTGTTGCTACAAGGAGCAGACGCCAAGCTGCACTCACAGAAGCGAACCCCAGGTTCCTCGCACTCATCGGGGATGGAGTTCATGTTGTCGTCGTCGGAAAACCCGCTACCGATGTCATCGGCGTCCTCGATGCCGTTGCCCTGGCAGTCCTTGAACGCCATGTCTTCCAGGTCCAGCCCGTCCAACTCCGCGGGCTCGCCACCGCCGCGCGCGGTTTGCAGCCCGAGCGCTTCGGCCGGCACGAAAATGGCGGGGTTCCCCAAACCGTTAACCGGAGGCATCAGCACGTCCCCGGGCTCGATCGGCTGCATCTGGAGCGAATCCTGGAGGCCTACGATCGCGCTCCCCTCACGCACGGAAAACAACAGCATGTCGGTCGGCGGACCGAGGCCGGCCCAGTCGTAGGCTGCGGACGAAGGCTGGAATCCAGGCACGCCGTTCTCCCAAAGAACCAGAGCGTCGAGGTCGTCTGCGGCGGAGAGGCCGAGGGATTGGGCCGAGGCATAGCGCACGATCTGTCCGCTGGGAAAACGCTGCAGGACGTCTGCCGCCAAGGCGTTGAGAGTTGCCGCAGTGCCGCTTCCGAGGGCGCCGCCGCTGGGCAGATCGCCGTCCACGGAAAAGTAGAGGGCTTCGACGCTTGGGTCGATGAACCTGCCCGTGTCGAGGGCATCGAGGTTGTCGCCCTCGTCCGAGGGAAAGGTCGGTAGACCGAAGCCAACCCGGTTGGGCTCCACCAGCCCTAGACCGGGATACACACCGGGGAACCCCTGAGTTGCCGGTGTTCCGTTGCCGTCGAGCAGTCCAAGGTGGTCGCCAAAGAACACGCCGACCTGCAGGGGAGGCGGCGGCAGCTGCCGGCTCGTCCAGACGTCGGAACTGATATCCCCGGAGGAGGCCTCTGTGGCGATCGACGGCTCGGACTGCAGGCCCGGCCCAGCGTCAGCACGTTCTTCCACCGAGAAGCGGAAGTAGAAGGTCTCGTTCGCCAGGCCCCGGATGGGGTAGTCCTGCCCGAAGGACAGGGCGTCGAGTTCGATCCCACAGGGATCTCCAGGTCCGTGCCCTGCTGCGAAGCACTGGTTGTAGTTGGGCAACCCCAGCGAGCCTCCGTCGAGCAGGCGCAGTGGCTGTTGAGCTGGCCCTAGCCGCAGGGTCTCCATGGTCTGCAGCAGCAGGTCCCCTTCCGAGTAGAGCAGCCCCTGCGGACCCGAGGCGCCGACCGTTGGACCGTGGTATTCGATCGAGAACACCGCTGTTTGGACCTGGGCCTGCGCAGCGCCCATCGCCCCGTAGGCGCTGACGGCGGCGAGGAAAAGACCCTGGGAGGGCAAACGGCGAATCCGGAGGGAACTGGACTGTTGCATGGGATCTGAGTCCGAAGGGGCAGAAGGACCGGTCCAGCCTAACCCCGCAGGGCCAATGCAGCTGGACCCGGACGTAGGGTGGATCAGGGCACGAATGTGGCCGAGACCGCGTTGGTCACCGAGTAGCTAGCTCCACACGGACCGCCCGGGTCGCGGTACCAGTGCTGGAAGTGCCAGGTGCTGCCCGGGACGATCTGGCTACCGGCGGGAAAGCCCGTTGAAAAGGCAGCTAGACCAGGTCCCGTGGTGGCGGTGCCCGTGGCGTCGGAGATCGAGATCGCGAAGCGCTGCAGGCTGCCGGTCACACAGCGCAGACCGTCCCCAAAGACCAGGGGTCCGCCGAGGGTCGGGCCCATGAAGGTCAAGCCAAAGGCAGCGGGCTGCAGATTGGTGGCGGTAAGCAGCAGGTTGTCGGCCCCAACGCTGGTCGTCCCGCTGGCGGTAAGCAAACCACCCAGCACCGTGCTGTTTCGGCAGCCGGCCGTGGGGTCCACGTTGCCGCAGGGTGCCGCGGCGGCGCAGAAGCAGGTGAGTGACAACAGGGTCGGCTCGCAGACATCGGGCACACCGTTCGCGTTCACGTCGGCCGCCCCCATGGCGATGTCGATGGCGTCCTCCACACCGTTGCCGTCGCAATCGTTGATCGGCCCGGGGTTGCCCGCGAGCGCGTTTAGATCGTCGTCGACGTTGGCCATCGCCGTGCCGGAACGCAGGGTTCCCAGCCCGAGGTTCTCGGCCGCGACCAAGATGCCGGGAAGGGGCGATCCACCCCCGAAGACCGGCGCGAGCGGGGCTGTCAGAATGTCGCCCTCCGAGATGGGTATCCCGAAGATGCTGTCGGGGGCGCCGATCAGACCCGAGCCACGTCGCACGCTGAAGAGCAGCATATCGCTCGCTCCGGTGGACCAATCGAAGGGCTGCTGGCTTGGATCGTAGGTGCCGTTGCCGTTGTCCCAAAGGTAGAGCGCATCCAGATCATCCTCGCCGCCCGCCAGGTTGAGTCCGAGGGCGAATGCAGGCGCGTACAGCACGGGCGCGCCTCCAGCGATGCTGACGAGTACATCTCCACCCACAAAGCCATGCGCAGGCGCTGAGCCGCTGTTCGGAATCCCGTTCAGCGGGTCGGAAAAGGCCCCGTCCAGCGAGAAGTACACGGGCGTCGAAGCCGCGTGTTGGAACGCCAACGCATCCAAGTCGTCCCCCGTATCCATGGGCATGAAGTTCGGAACATTGGGCTCGATCAGACCGAGTCCTGGGTAGGCGGCGCCGCTACCGCTCACCAACCCGTCCCCGTCGATCACCCCCCTGTGCCCAGGCCCGCCTGCGAAGGGAGGCATGGGCAAACCGAACAGGGGCACGCTGTTGGTCCAGACGTCGGCGCTGGAGTCCCCGAAGCCCGCTTCACTCGACAGGTTCGGCGGTATCCCGATCCCGGCCATCCCCTGTGCGTACTCGTCCGTCGACCAGGAAAGAGCGGCGAGCCCGAATCCGTTGGGAGTCACCAGGGGCCCGTTGCCGGTCGAGAGCGCATCGACCTCGACGAAGCACGGCGTGCCGCCCGGGTGCCCGATGCAGCCCGGCAGCAAGCCCAAACCCGCGGGGCCGTGGGGCCGGGCGATACCGGGCGTGGGGAGGGGACCCAGCGTGGGGCTCCCGCCGGGGGCCGGGGTCAGCAGGTCTCCCTCGGTGATCGGCACGCCCCCGAGGAAGTCGGGCGCCCCCACGGTTGGACCCTGCCAGGCGATGGAGAACACCACGTCCTGGGCAGCGGCTGGGGCGCCAAGGGCCGGAGGAAGGAGCAGCAGCAGAACCGACGGGACGACTCTGACCGCAGGGGTGCAAGGGGTGAATTGCATAGGGGCATCTCGAAACAGAACCTGTCAGCGCAGGAAACGCCCCCCGCAAGCACTGCGGGTCTCCCCCATGACCCGGGCCGGCCCCCGCGGACAGGAATCCTGCGGATTCCCCTGCCAACCCGCGAATCGGACCCGCTGGAGCCCTACTCCCCCAGCTCAGCGCGTCGCTCGAGTTCGGTCAGGTCCCGCGCCATCTGGGCCCGGGCGGGCTCCCCTGGCCAAACCGGCCACACCCGCACGCTGCCCCTTTCATCCCAGGAGAGCACCCGTAGAACCCCTTCGGTTTCCGTCATCTGGACCCCCGCGACCGGAGCCCCGTGGCGTCCATTCTGGGTCACGACCTCGCCGTCCGCCGCCCGCCAAACCGAAACCTGGCCCTCGTCCGAGCCAGTGGCGACAAGGCCGCTCTGCCCGTCGCTGGCCAGGCAGGTGACGGCGCCGGAGAGGAACTTTGAGGGATAGCTCGCCAACTGGGCGAGGTTCTGCCGGGGCACCGGCCCGACGGGCAAGCCCTGCGCGCGCCGCACTCCGTCGGTGTCGGCAATGGCGAGGTGAGCACCCGTGAATGTCGCTAGGGCCGGCCTGATGCTCGCCATGGCTGCGGGGACGTAGGCGCTGCCTTCGGAGAGCAGGGAATCGAGCTCAAAGGCACACAAAGCCAGGCCTCGGCAGCGCACTGCCACCCATTCTCCAAAGCCGCCCGCCACAAAACCCAGGGCGCTCCGATCCCGCCCCCCAACGCCCTCCCAGGTGCAGGCCGCGAGCTCTCCGAAGCCATCGCCGTCGAGCACCCGCAGCGACTGCCCCTCGTCCAGAACGAGGATCTGGTTGTGGTCCGTGCGTACCCGCACGTCCACTGC
>CAYWNK010000201.1:0-11813 GCA_964459495.1 uncultured Planctomycetaceae bacterium | reverse complement strand
AACCAGCAGATCGCCAATAGCGGTCCTGGCGGGACGATCACCACAGCGGTTGATCTGAACGACATCCCGAGCACGCCCTCGCAGCAGGTGTTTGCTGGTCAGACCTGGTTCTTCCAGTTCTGGCATCGGGATCAGAACCCGGGCCTGACGAGCAACTTCACCGACGCGGTGTACGTGGACTTCCGCTAGTCCGAGGAAGGGGGACCCGTCTACAGATCCTCGAGCGCGTCGAGGATGTCGTCGGGTTCGGCACGGGTCGTGTAGTCGGTGCTGACAAAGGCCCACGTGATCATGCCGTCTTGGTCGATCACGTAGGTCGCCGCGAGCGGCAACCGGAACGAGTCATCGCCGTTGCTGCCCGGGATGTCGATTCCAAAGTTGGCGTAGATGGGTCGAAGCGACTCCGGAAGCTCGAAGACGAGCCCGTACTGGTCGGCGACCATGGCGCCCGCGTCGCTGACCACGGGGAAGTCGAGCTCCTCGGCCTGGGCATGTTCCGCCGCGGTTTGCGGGGACTGGGGTGAGACGGCGACGAGGGTGGCTCCTGCAGCTTGCATGTCCGGCAAAACTTGCCGGTACGCCCGAAGGACGATGTTGCAGTAGGGTCACCAGTGGCCGCGATAGAACGTCAAGACAACGGGGCCGTCGGCGAGCAGGGCGCTGAGCGACACCGGCTGGCCCTGGCTGTCGGGCAGCGTGAAGTCGGGGGCCCGATCGCCGATCTGCATGGCGGCTTCGGCGATGCCGGAGGCCTCCAGCTGACGGTTGGTGGACTCGATCACGTCGAGCGCTTCAGGGGGCAGCTTCTCACGGGTGGCCGCGGCGGTGGCTTCGAGCTCGAGGGCGACGGCCCCTTTGGGCTTGGCCTCCGGCTCAGTGGCCGCGCACCCGGCGAAGGTCGCCGCGCAGGCGAGCGCGGCGAGAAGGATCGGAATTCGAACGTTGGACGACATGATGGGAAATACGGGGGGGCCGGCTGGGCCAAAATCGGCGACCAGCGGAGAGCTCTCGTTTTAACGCTCCAACAGGACAGGCGCCAGGGAGCCCGCTGGGGTCCGTTTCGAAGGTGTCGAATTCCAAGCTTCCTCTGAGCCCGGACATGGTCCCTCCGCCGCCAGTGCGCCTGCCGCCCACCGTGGCCATGTCGGTTCCTTCGCGCGGCTTGTCGGGATTGAAGACCAGCTCGAAGGAGCGCATACGTCGGGCGCCAACCGTGATGCCCATGGTGAGGAGGCGCCGTAGCTGCACGGGGCGGATGGGCTCTTGCTTGGGGGGGATCGATGATCCGATGCCCCCCAAGATCGCGCCTGTGGCCCGGCATGCTGCCCCTGGTCTATTTCCAGGGACCGGATTTCGAGACGTTGATCAGCTTGTCGCCGGATAGGCGATAGAGGCCGCCCGCCAGGCCGAACAAGGTCATGCCCTGGCGATCTTCGAGCACAGCCATGAAGCCGAGGTTGGGGGAGAGGTGCGGCTTTTCGATGCGATCGATCAGCGTGAAGCGATCGTCCTTGAAGTGGTACATGCCGTGCCCGGTAGCGCCGACTCAGCCGCGGCCGCTGGGATCGAAGTAGAGGGAGTAGAGGTCGCGGCCGGTCAGCCCGGGCAGATCGGGGAACGTGGTGAAGGTCTCGCCGTCGTACATGGCCAAGCCACCGTCGCCGGTCATCTTCGGCTGGTAGGCCTGCATGCAGATGAACCAATTGCGCCCCTTCGGACCCTCGGCGATCCCGTTGACGGTGTTGCTGGGGAGGCCGTGCTCCTTGCCGAAGTGCGTGAAGTTCGTCCCGTCCCAGCGCAAAGCGCCATAGCCGTCGGTGCGGAACCAGAGCTTTCCCTTGCTGTCTTCGAGGGCGAGGGAAGCTTCGCCAGCGGTGATCGCATACTGCGTGATCTTCTCCTTCGGGATGGGCAGCGGGAACTGAACGAAGCTCTCCCCTAGCTTGCGGTACACGGCGCTGCTTGTGTGAATCCAAAGAAGGCCCTGCCGGTCGGTGATGACGCCGGCTCCCCACTCGTCGATGGAGAGCCCGGAACCGAGTCCCTGGAAGGTCTTGCCGTCGAAGCTGGAGAAGCCCCCGTGGGATCCGAACCAAAGCAGTCCCTGTTTGTCCTCCGCGATGCTCGTGACGGGGCCGGGGCTGAGCCCGTCGGCCTCGGTGAAGTAGCGCAGGACCTCGCCGTCGAAGCGCGCCGCGCCACGCTCTAGGGTTCCAAACCAAAGGTGTCCCCGGCTGTCCTCGAAGATCTCGGTGAGCTACTGGGCAACCTGATCGCTGTAGTCGGGTTCAGCGGCCAGGGAATCTTGCGCGTCCTGGGCTTGGCCCTCGTCCTGCTGGGCCATGCAGGCAAGGCCCACGGGAGCCAAGCAGGCGTGGAGGACGAGGAGCCCAAGTGCAGGGGGTCGATGCATGACGTGACTATGCGGTGAGGCGCTTTCTGTTGGGGCGGGGTTCGAATGACGGTCACGGCGCGCCGGGAAGGAGTCTTCGCTGCTGACAGGACGCTGTCAGGAGCCACTTCCTATCGTGTCCGTTCAGTCTCCAAAACCGGCAGCCCCATGCATTTCCCACGCATTTCCCGATGGGCCAGCCCACTGGGTCTGGCCGCCCTACTCTCCCTGTCCCTGCCTAGCTGTGTGAGCCCCACCCCTCCGCCCCCCATGAGCAACGATCACCACGTCGTCAACTACCTCGAATTCACCGTGCCCGACCTGGCCGAGGCCAAGCGCTTCTACGGCGAGGCGTTCGGCTGGACGTTTCAAGACTACGGTCCCGAGTACGCCGGGATTCAGCGCTCAGGGGGCGTCGAATTCGGAGGCCTGGCGGTGGGGCGAGCCGCGGAGTTGCCCACGGGGGCGGCGGGCGCCGGTGTCCTGGCCGTCGTGCACTCCACCGACCTGGAGGCCAGCTACTCGGCCGTCAAGGCCGCGGGTGGGCGTATCGTGAAGGAGCCCTTCGATTTTCCGGGCGGCCGGCGCTTCCAGTTTCTCGATCCTGCGGCGAACGAACTGGCGGTCTGGACGCAGGTGGCGGCGTCGCAGGAATAGGCGCCTGCACCCTGCACGAGGAGGTCGTTTCAAAGCGCGTCAGCGCGGCCGTTACCTGGAAGGTCGCGGCCGCGCTGACGCCAGTTCCCCGAGCAGCTAGTGGGGCAGTTCCGCCGCCGCGAGGAGCTTCTTGCGGTATCGGCCCTGGACGATGTCGACGAGAATGAGGATGACGATGACGAAGTAGAACGTGCCCTTCGACATGGCGTGAACTTCCGATCCGAAGAACGACAGGTGCGCCAGGTGTCCCGCCTCGGACAGGAGCATGATGCCGACGATCAGAAGCACGAAGAGTCCGAGCACCTCGTACATCCGGTTGCGCTTCAGGAATTCGGACACGCGGTCGGAAAGGACGATCATCAAGATTCCTCCGATCACGATGGCGGTGGCCATCACGATGCGATTGTCGGTCAGGGCCATGGCGCTGAGGATCGAGTCGAAGGAGAAGACCACGTTCATGATGGCGATCATGGCGATGACCTTGCCGGTGGAGGCGGGCTCCGTCTCGACGGCTTCGTGATCCTCGATCCGCATCATGTGGAAGATCTCCTTGACGGCCGTGTACATGATGAACACCCCGCCGGCGAGGACGATCATGGCATGCCCTGTGAGTTCCCCGTGGGAGATCCCTTCGATGTCCCAGTGAACGAGCACCGTCTGGAAGCGCTCGACCATGTAGAGCAGCACCACGAGCAGCAAAATGCGCAGTCCGATGGCCAGGCCAATGCCGAGCTTCCGAACCCGCGCTTGCTCTTCCACTGGCGCCCGATTGGATTCCAGGGAGATGTAGAGCAGGTTGTCGAAGCCCAGCACCACCTGCAGCAGGGTCAGCATCAGCAGCGTCATGACGTGTTCCATGTGCGCTTCGTACGAAACCCCCGCGCCCCGGGCAAGCTGAAGCCCAGTTGCATGGCTCCAAACCTCCCGCAGGCCCCCTCCGTGCCTCCCTACGCGTCCAGCACCTCACCCGTGTGATAGAGCCATCTCTCCCCGTCTCGCACGAACCTGCTCCGCTCGGTGAAAGACACGTCCCGTCCCCCCTGCCTCAGCCCAGCCCGAAAAGTCACCCAGCCCTCGCGCTCCTCCTCACTGGCCTCCAGCACTTCGAGCCCCACGAACTCGCTGCCCCGGCAGAAGGCTCCTATCGAAGCCTCCCAGGCCCGACGATCAGCCTCAAAGGCTCCCCCAAGTGGATGGGTGGTGCCCATCACGTAATCCGCCAGCCCCAGGGCGTAGGCCGCAAAGCGCGAGCGCATCAACGCCACCGGACTCTCCGCCGCCTGCCCCTTGTGCAGGGCCCGGCAGCAGCGCTTGTATTTCTTCCCGCTCAAGCAGGGGCAGGGCAAATTCGGTGAGTGAGCCACGATGGACTCACCATACCCAGCGAGCCATGCCACGGGCGGCAGTTCCCCGACGCGACCGATCAATGGGACGGCAACTGGCTCCGCGTCACCGTCCAGGTCAGGGACCTCAATGCGCAGGCGTGGATTTCGAGCTCGATCCTGACCACGACGGACCTGGCAGCTTGGCGCAGCCGCTGCGAGAGCTTCCTCAGCGGCGGTGCCAGCAGAGCTTCGCTGGAGCCACTCGAGCCCGAGCTGGAGGTCACGATGCGAGAGACCGATCAGGTCGCTCACCTGGAGATGTGCGTGGACGCTACGCCCGACCATCTTCGCCAGGAGCACAGGTTCCGCATCGAGATCGACCAGTCCTACTTACTCGGCCTCATCAGCGAGCTAGGCGTCATCCTTGGCGAGTTCCCGCTGCGCTGAGGGCCCTGGACCCCCAGGGGCATGTTGGAGCGTATCGGCGGCACCCAACAGGTCCTCTTTCGTACCTATGGGTTGCCATGCCATGGCCTTGCCACAGGCGAGCAACCTTGCTGCCCGATCCCTGCACCATGGCGGACACCAGGAGCCTGAAGCTCACGACGACCAGCGTGAAGGAGCGCTGCGCTGCTGCCAGCAAGCGCAAACCCGTCATCCACTGCATGTCGGGGATCAAGCAGACCCTGCGCAGCCAGACCCCAACCTCCTCGGAGACACATTCGCGTCGGCGGGCTAGCGGTCGGGAAGATCGCCGATTCGGTCACCGACCGAGGCCAGGGTCTAGCCGCTGGCAAGGCCGCCCGCTATCCTGAGCCCCGGATGCGCCCGTAGCTCAGCTGGATAGAGCATCCGCTTCCTAAGCGGAGGGTCGCAGGTTCGAATCCTGCCGGGCGTGCCATTCCTGGACCGGAACCCAAGGGGCAACGAGGCGAGCGCCTCGCGGGATGTCCTTGGAGTGGGCCGCATCGGCGGTGTACGCCACTGGCGTGAGCAGTACCGAGCCCAGGCAAAATTCACCGCCTTGGTTGACGCAAGTGTCGGCGATGTTGTGCTTGGGGCCAGGGAGGCTGGGGCTCACCCAGCTACTTGCGTTCTGCAGCCAGCGAAATTGGGTGGAATGGGTTGGGGGCAGCAATCCTGGGCGCTCTTCGCTGGGGGGGGATCAGTGGTGCGGGCAAGGCGGCCAATTGTGCGCGAGCTTCGGGGGTCGCCCACCTTGGCCCAGGCGGGTCGGTGGACTAGGCCGTGCTAGCTGCTCGCCAGGGTCTGGCCTGCAGCTTGGTATTTCATGTCCATCTCTGCTGCGTCACGAAGCTCCCACCCATGCGGCTTCAGCTTGGTGATGTCGGCCTCGTTAATCGGCACTAGCACTTTCCGCAGGTACGTCACGTGGTTGGCCCCAATGGGCTTGGCGAACATCACCAAACCCATCAGGATTGCTGCACGCTCGCCGCCTTTCACGTTCTAGAGGAAAAGCCAGCTCTTGCGGCCGACAGGAAGCGACCGCAGCACTCGTCCGTTCGACGCTATGCAGCTCTCCGATCCTCTCGATCACTCACTTCGCGAGGTCCGGATCGGTTTTCTGCGCAGCGTTGCATTCGAGGGGGCGACTGGGCCGTGCACTCAAGCGAAAGAGCCGCGGCACGGGCCAGCAGGGTCCCCATTGGGGAAGGGTCTCAGCTCATCCGGGAACGAGCGTCAGGAGGTCGTTGACCACCTCTTGGGTCGTTCGATTGCCGCCTAGGTCGCGGGTTACCAGTCCCTCCCTCAGGAGGTGGGACATTCCGGTCTCTAGGACCTTGGCTTGCGTTCCATGTCCAAGATGATCCAAGAGCATCGATAGGGCGCCCAGAGTCGCGAAAGGGCTGGCGATTCCGCGACCCGCAATGTCGGGGGCGGATCCATGCACGGGCTCAAATACGGCGGATTGCGGCCCAAGGTTGGCTGAGCGCGCAAGGCCTAGCCCACCAACAAGCTCAGCTGCACCGTCACTCAGAATGTCCCCAAAGAGGTTCGTGGTCAGAACGACATCAAAGTCCTCTGGTTGACGAATCAGGCGCATCATGCACGCATCGACGAGCATGTCATCGAGGAGGACATCGGGGAATGAGGAAGAGACCCGCTGCGCGGCTTCCAGGAACAGGCCGCAGGTCTTGCGCAAGACGTTCGCCTTGTGGGCGACGGTGACTCGGCCCCGGCGCTGTTGGGCGATTTCGAATGCCTGACGAGCGATGCGCTCGGATGCACTGCGCGTTACAACGCGCTCAGCAATGGCGGTCTCTCCTTCGCTGGAGAGACTCTCCCGTCCGACGTAGAGCCCTTCGGAGTTCTCACGCACGATCAACAGGTCCACTCCCTGGCGAGAGTCGGGTAGGGGGCTCGAGCGCACCGGCCGCAGATTGGCGTTCATCTTCAGCTGCTGGCGAAGCTCCAGCACCGGGGAGCGATAGCCGGGTATCCCGATCGGAGTCGTTACCGCCCCCAGCAGCGCGGCATCGGACTCTCGAACAGCTTGAAGGGTCTCTTCCGGCAGTGCGACCCCACATTGTTGATAGGCGCCATAGCCGATCGCATGTTCGGAGAGTTCGGCATCTGGCACCAGGGCGTCCAGGACCCTGCGGGCAGCTCCCACGACTTCAGGGCCGATGCCGTCACCGGGCAAGAGAGCTATTCGCATCCCTCAGCCTCCGATAGCTCGTGGTTCTGGAGGAATGGAACCAATCCTCCCGCGTCGACGATTCTGGCGAGGAACGGGGACAGGGGCTCTCCACGGAGGATCTCGCCGTTCTTCCGCGTCAAAGTCCCCGCCGATTGATCGATGTCAATCTCCTCGCCCTCTTCGAGCAAGTCACAGGCCTCGGGGCAGATCATCACGGGCAAGCCCACGTTGATCGCGTTTCGGAAGAAGATCCGGGCGAAAGAGGCCGCGACGACACACCCAAACCCGGCGCCAGCTATGGCGATGGGGGCGTGTTCCCGGGATGAGCCGCAACCGAAGTTCCTGCCGGCAACCAGAACATCTCCAGCCTGGACCTCGGCGGCCAGTCCGGGCCTTACCTCAGAGAAGACGTGCTCACCAAGGGCTTTTCTGTCCGTGGTCATGTTGTGCCGGCCTGCAATGATCTCGTCGGTGTTGACGCCACTGCCCATTCGAAAGACGCGTCCCATCAGACCGCTCCCGTTGCACGGAGTTCACGAGCGTCCTGGATGGAGCCAGCGATCGCAGTTGCTGCCGCTGAACTCGGGCTACCCAGGTAGATCTCTGCCTCGGCCGAACCCATCCGGCCGAGGAAGTTTCGATTCATCGTCGTAAATGCACGTTCGCCCGCAGCAAGAATGCCCCCGTGGCGCCCAATGCACGCTCCGCAACCGGGCTGGGTGACGGTGCAGCCTGCATCCATGAAGATCTCCAAGAGACCTGCCCGCTGCGCGGCCATATAGACTTCCTGGCTGGCGGGCGTGACGATGGTTCGGGTGAAGCGATTGACCTTCTTGCCACGCAGTACCTCCGCGGCAGCCTCTAGATCCTCGAGCCGGCCGTTGGTGCAGGTTCCAATGAACACTTGGTCTACGGGCAACCCCGCCACTTCGGCGATCGGGACGCCATCATCCGGTCGCGGGTGACGCGCCACCATTGGGGTCAGCTGATCGACCGCGATGTTCACCCTGCGCTCGTAGACAGCATCTTCTGTTGGGGCGATCGGCCGAAGTTCTGCACGGGCGGGTGTGCAGTCACGCAGGTACTGCAAGGTCGTGTCGTCTGCGGCAATGAGCCCACATTTGGCGCCGACTTCCGCAGACATGTTGCTGAATAGGATGCGCCGGTGCATCGGTAGGTTCTCGATGTAGCTGCCTCCGAACTCAATGGACTTGTAGGTGCCGCCATCCATCGTGATCACACGACAGATCTCGAGCATGACGTCTTTCTCCGTGACGCCTACGGGCGTTTGGCCAGTGATGTCGATTCGGATGGTCGCTGGGACCCGTAGCCAGGTGCGACCACTTGCCCAAGCTGCTCCAATGTCCGTGGAGCCAAAGCCGCAACCGAGAGCGCCAAAGGCCCCGTAGGTGACAGAGTGCGAATCACCCCCAATCAGAATGGCTCCAGGTGTGACAAAGCCCTTCTCGATCATCACCTGGTGGCATATCCCCTCATGGAAGAACCAAGGGAGGTCGTGCTTCCGGATGAACGTACGGATCTTCTTCTGGTTGAGTGCTGCTACCGGGTTGGGCGGAGGCCATGCGTGATCGAAGTGAATCACGATGCGGTTCGGATCCGCGATGGGTTTTCCAATGGCCTGGAAGGTCTTGATGGCTAGGGGGCTCGTGTTGTCATGGGACATCATGTAATCGACGTCTGCCAACACGATCTCTCCTGGCCGCACCTGGCGGCCAACACGTTGTGCGATGATCTCTTCGACGAGTGTTCCCATTTTAGTTCTCCTCGTGACAGGCGACGATGTACGGCAATTCGCTTAGCTCCACTCGGCGGCCCTTCTGGCCGACCCTCTTGACGTCTTCCAGAACTCGGCTGAGGACGTCCTGTTCAAGTTCCTTGACTCCCGCCTGTGCCAATGCGTGGCGTAGGGATGCTTGACCTGCCATGTGATCCAAGCAGATCTCTGACTCTCTTCCGAATCGCGCGGGATCGAGGCTCTGGTAGTGCAGTGGGTTGCTGAGGGCAGCTTGCGTATGCACTCCAGCACAATGCGTGAACGCATTGGCTCCGACGATTGGGCGTGTCGGCGGGATCGGTACCTGGGCCTGCTGGGCCACGAGTTCGTAGAGCTCGGGCAATCGCTCGAGGCGATAGCTGCCGAGCCCCTGCTCTTGAAGAACGCTCAACAGCATCGCCAGATCGACGATGCCGGCTCGTTCTCCTAGCCCAAGAACCGAGGCGTCTACCAGCGTGGCTCCGGCCCGAATTGCTCCCAGGGCATTGGCGAGAGCAAGGCCGCGGTCATCGTGGCAGTGCACTGCGATTTCAGGCTTGTGTCCCAAGCTCTCAAGTTCACGGCGCAGCCTTGAGACGTATTCGAACATGCAGTTGTCGGTACCCGGCACCATCAGGCCCGTGGTGTCAGCAACGCTGATGATGTCGGCTCCGGCCTCCAGGGCGGCTGCAGATGCCCGAAGTACGTTGTCGAACGGAGAACGCACGGCGTCCTCGGGCGTATATCGAATCTCGATTTCCGGTCGAGCTTCGCGGGCCCTCCGAATCACGCCTCCGATGAGATCGATGCAAGCCTCGATCTCCATCCCATGCACACCGCTCATCCGTCCATCGGAGACGCAAAAGAACACGCCAACGAACCCTGCGCCGCAATCCAGGGCTAGACGCACATCCTCTTCGTTGGAACGTGCATGGGCTCCTACGGTGGCACGCAGGTTGCGCCTCCCCATGCTCTCGAGCACTGTGGCGATTTCCCGGGATACCCTCGGATGTCCGGCTTCAATCACGTCCACCCCGATCTCGTCCAGCAGGTCGACAATCGCGAGCTTGGTGTGGGGGGAAAAGTAGACGCCGGGCGCCTGCTCTCCTTCGCGGAGAGTGGAGTCCAGGACGCGAATCATGACCGCCTCCGAATGGGGCTTGTCTGCGAGCAGGGATCCAGCCTGGGGGAGGAGGCTGGGGTTGCGGCAGAGGCCTGCTGGGGTGGCCTACAGGTGGGTTGGACGGAGAATTTCATGCTTTCGATTGGGGGGTGCGATTGAGTCCGTTCGAGCCCGCGACCGTGCTTGCGGACAAAAAGAGGCCGGGCGCCGAATCTTTCGATTCGGCGCCCGGCCTGGGTGATCAGCGGTTCAGAAGACCGACTGCTATCCCACGACGGAGCCGAACCGTAGCTCGGGTTTCTTCGTCGCCGGTTTGGCCTGGGTGCCAAGGGCAGTCGTCTTGCAGATGGTCTTCACGATGGCTTTCTAGACTCTTGGGCCAAGCCTCGTCAATCGCCACGGACGGAAATTTACACGGGGCCCCATCGGGCGGATGCCGTACATGGTCCCCGCGTTATCGACGAACACACGGGGCTAGGGGGAGGCGAGCTTTCTCTCTGGGCTTGAGAGTGGCAAGCCCAGCGTTCGGCTGCGGGAGGTGAGCGTGGTGCTGGCTGGAGGAGCTGGCCCTGAAGCGAATCTGGGTTCAGAGCGTCGACAGGTGTGGACAGGTGTCCGTCGAGGGTGGTGGACTTTGGGGGGAGTGCGCAGCCGAACGCGGCTAGCTACGCTTGCTGGAACATGGACGCTTCCCAACCGGTGACCGCGGCGCTCTCGGCCCTGGGGGCCAGCATCTTGACCCTTGTGGGAGCCCGCTTCCTTGGCTTCCTTCCGCAGCCGAGTGCCTCTCCCCAGGCACTCCCAATGCCGTCGAGCGAGCCCTTGGGAGACGCTGCGCGTTGGGCGCGGATGGAAGCTCTGCTGCAGGGTCTGCAGCTCGATCCAGTCGAGTCACAGAGGGTGGTCGCGGTGGAGGAAGGGGCTGGGGGCGCCGGCGATGATCGGGTTGCCGAGGCTCTGGAAGCCATCGACCAGCGCTTGCGCATCCTCGAGGCGGTGGGGCGGGCGGGCGAGCGATCTGGGGTTCGGCTGCCACTCGATCGGGCGCATTCGGTGGATGTCGGTCAAATCGTCGCGTTGGGGGACCTGGCGAATTCCGATCGGCCTGAGGCCATGCGTCAATTGATGCTGCTAACGCCGGAGGAGGCTGTGGAGCGCTTCGGTTTCCCTACCTCGGTGGATGGTGGGGCCCACGGCATTTGGTGGACCTACCGCGATCTGGGGCCCGGCGCCGAACCCTACAGCTACCTCCAGCTCCAGTTCCTCGACGGACTCCTGACGAACTTCGAGCTCTAGTCGGGCGAGTTGCCCCAGGCCGATGCGCTCAAGCGCTAGGGGGGAACGTTAAGTGCATCCAAAAGGTTGCGCTTTCGGGGCGGGCCCTCTACGGTTGTGTGCAACCAAAGGGTTGCCTAATGATTCAGGATAGCCAAGACCGGATCGAGAAGGTCGTCGACCTCAAGGCGCCCGTAGCTCGGGTGTGGAGCGCGCTTACCGACCACAGGGAGTTCGGAGAGTGGTTTCGGGTCAGTCTCGATGGCCCGTTCCAAGTCGGTGCGCTCACCACGGGTCGGATGACATTCCCCGGCTGTGAGCACATGAAGTGGGAGTCCGTTACGGAGGAGCTGGTCGAGGAGCGGCTGTTCGCGTTCTCGTGGCCGCCGAGTGCGATCGATCCCGACACGGAGTACGACGTCGGAGCCAAGGTGGTGGTGGAGTTCCGACTGCAGGCCATCTACGGCGGCACTCGGCTCACGATCGTCGAGTCCGGCTTTCTTCAGTTCCCTGAGTCGAAGCGACTGGAGGTCCTGCGCTCGAACCAGGAAGGGTGGAACATCCAGGCGCAGCACATCGCTACCCATGTCGGGGGTTAGTGCGCG
>CAYWNK010000200.1:0-11874 GCA_964459495.1 uncultured Planctomycetaceae bacterium | reverse complement strand
GGGCCGGCGCAGGGGGTAGGATCCGAGGTCAAAGGGCCTTCCGAGGACCTTCTAGGCACTCCGCTGGGCAGACCCCTAGCCCCACGGATGGAGTCCCTCTAGGGTCGCGCGCGACGTGATTGGCGAGGAGTGTAGGTGCGCCTCGGAGAGGGTGTCAAGGCAACCCGAGGGTCCCCGAAACCGGCTTCCTGGCACACCTGCGGCGGGTTGCCGCAGCGCGCGCCGGGGTGAGGCTCCCCATCACCGCCCGATGCCAGGGTGCGGGACTGCGCCAGGGCCCCGGACGACCGAAGGGCACCACCATCCCATATTTTCGCCCCACCTGCCCCCTCGGCTGTTCACAGACCTGCAACCTCCCTCCCTAGCCGCCCCAAGAGTGCCATCTGGGGCACAGGATGCCGCCTGAGGCCCATTCGGGCCGGCCCAACCCGGATTCCCCACTCGCCCCCACGAACCCAACCCCAGACGTACTAGAATGTTCCGCCGATTTGACCGGGGCACCGCCCCGGTCCCGCACCCCGGGCCTGCCGGCCCCTGGCGAACTCTAGTGCCAATCCCTTATGTCGCAAACCGTCCCCGAGCCTGCCACGTCCCAGCCCACCTTCTACGGTCCCTTCGTGACCCAACGGCTAGGCAAGGTTCTCACCATCGACATGACCGCGCCGCAAGCGAGCATGTCACTCGCACGCGATAGCTCCCTCCCCCGCGCCTCGGTCATCGTGACCACCGCCGCGCGAAACATGATGGAGCTCTCGAAAGCCGGCGAGAAGGTCGACCACGTCGTCGTCTTCGGCTCTTCGGTGGATCCCACCGAGCACCCGGACCTGCGCGAGATCACCGACAACGTGCGCGCGCTGCGCGACAAATGGTTCCAGCGCGCCAAGCTGGTCATGGTCAGCCGCTTCACCGATCTCGCCACCTACGACATCCGCGTGGCGCTCGGCACCTATAACAAGGTCATCACCCGCTTCGAGTGGGGCACAGCCAAGACCTTCGCCGCATTCACCGGCGAAAAGCAAACCCAGCTCACCACGCTGATCAAGCACCTCGGCAGCTTCGAGAACCTCATTGTCGAGGCCAACTTTGTCACCGGCAAGCCCACCAACATGGAGGAGTCCGAGCTGATCGGCTGGATGAAAAAGCTGCAGGAGTTCCAGCCCATGGAGGTCCACGTGCTCGCCGGCATCGACAAGAACGCCTCCGGCATGTCCGACGCCAAGGCCGTGACCAAGCCCAAGCGCGAGAAGATCGTCGCCGAGGCCGCCGAGACCACGGGGCTGACGGTGCTGAGCCACGAACAGGACTCCTGGATCCACCCGTAGCGCCCCCTTGGCCGACTTGCTGCGCCTCGCATCGGTCACCCGTCGCTTCGGCGACGTCGTGGCCGTGTCCCAACTTGACCTCGTCGTTCACCCCGGCGAGGTCTTCGGCCTTCTCGGGCCCAACGGCGCGGGCAAGACCACAACGGTGAGGCTGCTTTGCGGGCTGCTCGCCCCCACCGCGGGAGAGCTGTCCATCGACGGCCACGATGTCCAGTCCGCCCCGCTGGCTGCCAGGCGCTCGCTGGGCTATGTCCCGGACGGCGCGCCGCTCTACCCCGCCCTCAGCCCCCTGCAGCACCTGCACCTCGTCGGGCGCCTGCACGCGCTCGAAGAAAAGCACCTGGAGGCCGAATCCCGACGCCTGCTCGAGGTCCTCGGCCTCGCCGACCGCGCGAACGATCCGGTCGGCACGTTTTCCCGCGGCATGCGTCAGAAAACCGCCCTGGCCTGCGCCATCCTGCACCGCCCAAAACTCTTGGTTCTCGACGAGCCCCTATCGGGACTCGACGCTCCGACCGCCGCCATGTTCAAGGAGGTCCTGCGGGGCTGGGCTGATCGCGGCGGCGCGGTGCTCTACACCTCCCATCTGCTGGACGTGGTCGAGCGCGTGTGTGACCGCATGGCCATCCTCGCGGACGGCAAGCTCGTCGCCGTGGGATCCCTGGACGAGCTGCGTAGCCGAGCCGGATCCGAAGGCACCCTCGAGCAGGTCTTCGGAACCCTCGCCGAGACCGCCGACCCCACCACCCAGGCGGCCGAGCTGCTGGGGTCGTGACCAGCGCCGAGCCCACACCGGTCGCTGTCGTCATCCCCATCCTCGACGACACGCCCGCCCTGGCCCTCTGCCTGGCTGACCTGGCGGCGGCGGGCGAAACCCTCGAAGTCCACGTGGTCGACGGCGGCCCCGACCCTGCGGCCGCTGAACTCTGCTCCAGCCAGAACGTCAGCTACCACAAATGCGACCCCGGCCGAGCTGCCCAGCTCAACCACGGCGCCGCCCAGTCCTCGGCCCATTGGCTGTGGTTCCTACACGCCGACACACGGGTCCCCCCTGACGCCGTCCATGCGCTCGTCAACCACGGCCTTACCGAGCACCCCGGCTGGGGCTGCTTTCGCACCCGGATCGCCTACCCATCGCTCGCCATGCGCGTGGTCGAGGGCGGCGCGAACCTGCGCGCATGGCTCGGCTTGCCCTACGGGGACCAGGGGATGTTCGTGCACCGCGATCTGTTTCGCACGGTGTCAGGCTTCCCCGCCGAGCCCATCCTCGAGGACGCACTGCTCGCCAAGTCCCTGCGTCGTTTCAGCCGTCCGCGGATCCTCGCCCCCACCATCCAAACCAGTGGCCGTCGCTGGCGCACGCTCGGCATCGCGCGCACCACATGGATCAACTGGCGCATCCTCGCCATGCACCTGACCGGGAGCCGGGACACGGACCGCATGGCCAAGCTCTACGGCCAGCGACAGCAGCCCTAAGCCCGGGGCGAGGCGGCGCGCGAGACTAGGAGGGCAGCTCGCATTTCGACCCCACGGGGATCGGCTTGAACTCCTTGTCGACGGCTACCATCGTCACCTGTGCCTCCGTCACGTACTCCACGTCCCCACCGCCAAAGGCGCGCTGCGCCCATACGGCGACCTTGACCCTGATCGAAGTGCGTCCCACCCGAGTCGTCTCGGTAAAGAAGGACACCAGGTCGCCGACGTAGACCGGAGCTTTGAAATCAACCTTGTCCATCGAGACCGTCACCACCATCGCGTTGTGGTGCTTGTGGGCCTCGATCGCCGCAGCGAGGTCGATCTCGGCAAGGATCACGCCTCCGAAAATCGTGCCGACCGCATTGGTGTCGCGGGGCATCATCACCCGCCGCACGGAGGGAACCTGGCCGGAGGGGTACTCGATGCTTTGCTTGTTGTCAGTCATGCTTAGGAGGGGAATTGGCGGCCGGCCCAGTCGGCTACGGTGGAGCGCAGCTCATCGAGGGCGCCAAGGAAGAAGTGACCCTCGCCTGGGATCTCGTGCAGCTCAAAGCGGCTCGCCAGTTCGGGGAGCCGCTCGCGCAGCACGCCGAGCGTTCCGAATTCGTCCAGCTCCGCCATGACCGCCACGCCGGGCTGCTGGATCGCCTCAGCGAAGCTGCAGTCGTAGGCGCTTACGGGCAGTGCGATCAGAACCACGCGCTCGATGCGCTCGTCTTTTGGCGCCACGCTGGCCGTGGTGCGCGAGCCGAACGAAAAGCCGCCGGCCCACAGGGGAATCCCCGGGTAGCGCCGGCCCATCTCGTCCAGGGCCGCCACCAGATCTCCGTCCTCAGCGCCCTGGCCGTCGTGAACGCCCTCCGACCGGCCCGTGCCCCGGAAATTGAACCGCAGGACGGCCAAGCCCTGGTCGTGCAGCCCACGCGCTGTGCGGTGCACGACGTTGTTTTTCATCGTGCCGTGGTGCGCGGGATGGGGATGACACACAACAGCCGCAGCCCTGGGCGGAGCCCCATCCTCGGGCTCCCACAGGATCCCCTCGAGCTGACCGGCCGGACCTGGAAAGAAGACGTTCATCAGGGCGGCA
This sequence comes from uncultured Planctomycetaceae bacterium, assembly GCA_964459495.1. Lineage (GTDB taxonomy): Bacteria > Planctomycetota > UBA1135 > UBA1135 > CAYWNK01. The sequence goes on along the minus strand of CAYWNK010000200.1, from coordinate 7,989 downwards.
AGGGTACGCGCTGGCCCAGTTTATTCATGGGGATTTGCGCCCGAGCATCGGATCCGGCCAGCCCCGTTCGATCTAGTGCGTTGCGTCCGCAGAGGGGGGCTCGCCCGGTTGAGGATCGCGGCGCACGGGGTCGGGCACGACCGGCCGGTGGGCCGCCGTAGGCAGCCGATCCGGCGTTCTGGTGTGAATCCCCGTGAATCATCCGGGTTAGTCTTGTCGGCTGTGATTCGACGCGCATGGATTTTGGCCCGAGCCCGAATGGGCGGTGAGTTTCTGGGCGATCGTCTGCCGGTCGCCCCCTTGCTCTTCGTCGCCTCGCTCTCGGCGCTCTTCGCGCTGCTGACGCGCGGTGCCCTGGCCCCCTACGCCTACGGCGTGTTTGCCCTCACCGTGGCCCTGGCCCTTGCCGCGCTTCCGCTGCTCGGCGAGCTGGGCCCCCTGCTGCGCGCAGACCCCGCCAACGAGTGGGTCGCAAGCCAGCCGGTCCGCCCCGGCGAACTGCGGCTGGCTCGAATCCTGGTCCTTGGCCTGGCGCTCGCCTCCCTCGCCTTGGCCTGCCTGATCCCCATGTCCCTGCTCGCCCCGCCCTCCGCGACCTTGGGCCAGCGGGTCGGACTCATCCTGGGCGGCTTGGCGCAGACCGCGTTCCTGGCTGCGGTGCTGCTCTGGGTTCAGGCCGCCTTTGCCGTGCGGGCCGAGGGAGTCCTGGTCGCCATGCAGGCCGTCCTGCTCAGTTCGACCCTCGTCGGCCTGCTCGGCCTGCTCGGGCACCTCAACGCGCTCGCGGGGGTCACCAGCCCCAGCGGCGGCCTGCTCACCTACCCGCCGGCCTGGTTCGCGCTGCTCCTCGCGGACTCACGTTCGGGGCCCGCACCGTGGTTTGTGCTTGGTGCAATCGCGTTCACGCTGATGACCTTTGCCGCCGCTCCCTTCCCTCCTGCAAACCGAGGCGGCTCTACGCGCACGGCCCTGGGCCTGCTGCTGCATCCCCTACGCTTCTTCGCCACACGCTTTTGGGTGCGGACCGAAGAACGCGCGGCCTTTGATCTGGCCTACGACGGGCTCCCCGCAGAGCGTGAGTTCGTCATCCGCACCTACCCGCTCGTGGCGATCCCCCTGGCTTTCCTCGCCCTTGGTGCTGACCCCAACACGCGCGAGGGCGAGGGTCTGTTCGCGATCTTGATGTTTGCGCCAGCGACCTACCTGCCGGCGATGCTGCTCTTCATCCCGGGCACGTCTACGCCCGGAGCGCGGCACCTGTTCGACGTCTCGCCCCAGCGACCTGTCGACGAGATGCAGGGAGCACTGAAAGCAGTGGCGGTGCGCTTCCTCGCGCCGCTCGTGGTCGCCCTGACGGTGCTGGTCTCTATGCAAGCCACCCCAGCGCTCGCGCTCAAACTTGCGGCACCAGCGGGCCTCGCCGCCCTGTGGACCCTGCGCATCCTCTGGCGGCAGTACGTTCAGCAGCCGATTCTCTCCACGCCCCACGACGAACTGGGCTCCGCCTGGGAGAACGATTTGACGGGCGGGATGATGGTCGTCGCTCTCGCCATGACCGGCCTGGCACTGGTGACCTGGCTGCGAATTCCTAGCCCAGCGGCCGGCATGGCCATCGGCGCAGCAGGCCTCGCGCTGGAGCTCACCTGGGGCCGTCGCCGGCGTCCCGACCTGAGTCTGGCGAAAGAACCCTTGAGGCCATAGCCCTGAACGAAACGGATCTGGCCGAAGTTCTCGCTTCGCGCAACCGATAAAGGTGGGGCGCAACAATCCCCCCCATGCCCTTCCCGATCCGCAAGCAGCCTACCGATCCGTCGGTCGAGGCCCAAAAAGAAGCAGAGTCCGCTGCCAAGGCGCTCTCCGCAGACTACGCCGTGTCCGTTGGCCCCTGGGATCCGAACGAACATGAGCGCTCCACGGACAACTGCGTCTTCCTGCAGCTCGACCCGCCCCTTGAGCGAAACGTAGAGGCCAATCTTCTCGACCTCTTCCTCCAGGGCGCTTCGCTGCGGATGGACCGGGACGAGGCACCCGACCTGGACGAGAACCAGATCATCGCGTGCTACATCCGCAACCGGCCGGACAGATGGAACATCTCCACCCCGGCGATGGTGCGGCGCATCGCGCTCGATGAGGAAGGTCAACTGACAGTCGGGCTCGAGTTCATCGACCCCGAGCAGATGCACGAGCGCCTCCAGGGCGAGCTCAGCGCCGATGACAACCGCCGCCTGCGCACGCGCATCCAGCCCAAGGGTCCCATGCCAGGCCTCAAGCTGCACACCGGAACGAACGGCTTCGACGCCGCGATCCAGGACATCTCGGTTGTCGGCGCCTGCGTCTCCGTCGCTGCCAAGCAATCCGCCCGCCTCAAGCTCGGCGAGCACTTCGGATTCGTCCTCGCCTTGCCCAACTCCAGCCGCCCCATCGAAGGCTACTGCTCGGTTATGTGGCAAAAGCCCGGCGAGGAGAAAGACGTCCTTCTCGGCCTGCAGTTCGACATCAAGGGCGAGTCCCACCGCGGCTGGGCCATCCAGCAGCTGACCCGCTACATAGACCACCACCTCGATCGCCACCTACGCGACGCGGCCTGAGCGCATCCCCAGTAACCGGATGAGCCTTGCCCGCTAGGGTATAGGCAATGAACCTCCGCATCGTCCTTGCCTGCCTCATGACCTGGGGAGTGGTAGGTGCGGTAGCTTTCTGGTTGATCAGCGCCCCACCGGAGGCACTGCCGACCCTCGATGCAGCGGGTGGCCAGGATGCACCCGAGGGTCAGTCAACGCCCAAACGACCCGAGGTCGCGTTGGTCGCAGCTCCTTCCCGGGAGCCGCTGGCCATCCACCAGGGACTCCCCGCTGCCGCACCTTTGCAGGCACCCGAGGTCTTGGGGCTGCGCCTCGAGGGCCTGGTGAGGCACGACGAAACGAGTCAGCCTGTGCCGGGCGCCAAAATACTCGTGCACCTGGAGAATCGTGCAAGGGACGTACGGTCACCAATCGGATCGACGATCACGGACCAGAACGGTGCGATCCGCTTCCCCCTCGGAGCATTGGCGGACATGCCCAAGCGTGCGTGGAGGAACTACAACCTTGGCGTGAGCGTGGAGTGCGAGGGCTATGTTCCGTTGGGTTGGACCGTAGGGCTGAAGTCTGTATCGGATGATGTCCTGCGGATGGATCTGTACTTAGAGAACTGTGAACGCACCGTGCTTGGCTACGTGTTCGACGAGAACCGCCAACCCCTCGATAGTGCTTACGTTTCCATCGTGGCGTGGGGCCCCCGGGGCATCGACCCATCGACGGACTCCTGCCTGACGGAGCCTGACGGGCGCTTTGCTTTCGAGATCGAAAGCTACGGCCGCGTCAGCCTGATGGCCAGCCACCCGTCCCATGGCCTAGTCGACGCCGAAGGCGTCGTCTCTCAGCAGAGTCCAAAGTGCGAGTTCAATCTGCGCCTCGCCCCAGGCTGCATCCTGAGCGGGAAGGTTGTCGCGATCGATGGAACGCCCCTCCCCGGCGTCACGCTCAATGCGATAGGAACCGATGATGAGCTCGACCCCGATGAGCACGAGCTTCGCTCGACCGCAGGCGGCAAGTTCCGTTTCGCCGCGCTGGTCGCCGGGCTGTACGACCTCGGCTGTTCCGCAATCGACGAGCAAGTGCCCGTGCTAGCGACTGGCCGAACCGACCTAGTGCTGCGCAGCACGCGGCCTACCGCCACCGTTCGAATCGTCCACCTGGATGGGCAGAGAATCGAAAGCGACGATGTCTCCGTATCCTCCGTCGTGCGAGACGGGAATGCCGTGCGTCGCAGGGGCGGTGACGCGCAGATCACGTGGACCTTCGGAAACTCCCTGTACGTGGCGTTTCAAAGCCCAGGTCTCTACTCGATTAGCCACACCTATCAGGCGAACGGAGTGCGGTACAACGCAACCGAGCTCGTCACGATGGGAAGCCAGCACCTTGTAGTGGACCTGCGGCCCGTTCCCGAAGAGCGTGTTTCCCAGCCCTTCGAGGTGCTCGGCCCCGCAGGGGAGAGAGTCGACAGCTACACGGTCCATTCCTACTCGCTTCAAGACGGGGCTTTCCTGGGCTCTGTCTCCTCTCCCACTCACGAGTTGCTCGCGAGACCCGGTGCGGCTCGCTTCTCGGTGAAACCAGCGGGCACCAGCCTTGCAATGCCCTTCCAGGTGGAAGCCGAGATCCGGAGTGGCCAGGTGCCGCTCACCCTCCGGGGCACAAGTTACGGCGGAGGCATCCGGCTAGACCTTGGGTTGGAAGGCTCCCAGGGGAGCCCCACCTATGCCCGGATCTACGACAGCAAGCGCAAGAAGGTACCCGGCGTTCGGATCGCCACGGGACAGATCACAACCAGCCATCCCCTGCCCCCAGGGCCCTACACCCTGACCATCGGCGCAAATGGGTACAAGTACCAGTCCAAGGTCCTGCAGGTCGAAGCCGGCAAAGTCACCACCGGCCGGATATTCCTGACCAGACAATAGCCCCCCCAGGACAGGCGGTATCGGCTGGCGGATTTTCTAGATCGTGCAACCTAGCGAGTTCGTGCTCGGTACATGTCGAGCGTGGAGCCTACGCCCGAGACCCTCGAACAACGCCTGACCGAGGCGATGCCTCGCCTGCACGCGCACCTGCGCGGGCGTACGGCGGAGCCCGATGATGTCGCCCAAGAGGTCGTCGTCAGGGCGCTGCGCTACTCGGCGAGTTTCGACGACACTCGGCCCCTGTGGCCCTGGCTACGCCGGGTGGTGGATCGCGTGCTGCAGGACCAGTGGCAGGCCGATGAGCGCCGTCCGGTGGCCGCCGCGGATCTGAATCCGGCGACCGTGGAGACGCCGCTTCTTGCTGCCGAGGGGCGCGATCTCGAGGCGCTCCTGGCGCAGCTGCGCCCCGTCGAGCGGAAGGTGCTCCTGCGCTTTCACCAGGGCGGCGAAACCGTGGTAGAGATCGCCGCGGCCCTGGACCTGCCCCAGGGAACCGTAAAATCCCACCTCAGCCGCGCGCGCCGGCGCCTGGCTGGACTTCCCCCCGACCACCAGGCGCCACGATGATCAGCCCCTTCGAATGGACCGACGGGCGCCGAGTCCTGTGGGCCCGGGTGGAGGCTGCCCTGGACCAGGGCCAAAGCCCCCTGCTCGACCCAGTCCTGCGCCAAGAGCTCGACGCCGATCCTGCCCTGTTGGAGGCGACCAGCCGCCTCATGCGGAGCCTGGAGCTCGTCCAGTCCAGCCCCGCGCCCCCTGTCGAGCTCACGGGAACCACTCGCTCCAGCCCAGGACGCGTACCCAAGCCAGGGCTGACTTCCGTGGTAGGAGTCGCGGCAGCGCTGCTGCTCATCTTCGCCCTGCGCGCCAGCATGACTTCCCACACGGCGCCCCCTGACGACAGCCACGCGATACAGCACCCCGAGCGTGCGCCAACCGCCGCCCGTCCAGCCGTCACCCTCGTCGTCGAACGCGTCCGCCCCAAGGCCCCCTTGGGCCGAACTGTCACGCTCACCGAAGTATCCGTCCAGAACTGGACCCTTGCCCCCCACCCCGAATGATCCTCTGCACGCTTCTCGCCCTGGTCGCCCAGGACCCCGTTCCCCTCCAGGACCTCACCCCGATTCAAGCCTCCACGCGCCAGCCCGTACGGCAAGAGCCCATGCTCGTGCGCTCCTACAACGTCTGGGATCTGGTCGGCCAAGGCGAGCTGCTCGCCCTCGAAAACGACCTAATAAAGCGCGTGGATCAAACAGACGCAGACGCCGAGTCTGTACGCCGCGAGTTCGCGGCTTTCGAGGCTGCCCGCTCCACAGCAGCCAATGCGCTCGCAGACATCCAGAGCATCATGAAGGCCAACCTGGAGCCCGCCTTCGACGGGAAGCGTCATCTCCTGGAAGCGCTCCCGGGTGGCCGGCTCCTGCTGCTCGGGAGCCCCGAGCAACACGCCTGGACACGGTCCTATCTCGACTCTTGCCGCGAGTTCAAGGGGCTGATTCACGTCACCGCCGAGATCGTGAGCCTGCCCGCAGGGAGCCTGAACCAGATCATGGAGGAAAGGAGCGGACAGGTGATTGCAAAGGCTGCTGCGGACAGTCTCCTGCTGGAAGCCAAGAGCATTGTGGACGCGGAGATCGTCCAGGTGTCCACCATGGCGATCCCCCCCTTTCGCAAAGCCACCATGGTCAACGTGAATCAGGTCGCCTACATCCAGGACTTCGAGCTGCTCGTGCTCCCCGATGCGGGCAAGGAGATTGTCGATCCTGTAGTTGCCGTGGTTCAGGAAGGAACGGAGATGGAGGTCAGCGTCACCCCTATCGAGAGCGGCCGTTTTTCCTTGGACGCCCATCTGACCCACTCCGTCCTAGAGCGGCCGATCAAGACCTTCGATATGTCGATCGGACCAGATAAGTTGAAAGTCCAGGTTCAGCTGCCCGAGGTCATCATCTCTCGTCTCAAGGGAAAGTTCGACCTGGGCCTCGAAGAGGCCCTCGTGATCACAAGCAAGCAACCCGACGGCGAGCAGGAATTGCTCATGCTGATGTCGGTTCGCGCCGTGACGGAGCAGGACCGCTAGAAGCGGGAGCTCCGTCTACTGGTCGCGGGCCAAGCGGGACAGCTCGAAGATTTCGAGCACGGGACCGAAGGCCTGACCACGCAGGACGCGCAGCGCCCGGTGATACAGCTTCACATTGGTCTCTTCCTGATAGGCGAGCGGGTGAGGAATGCTGGAAGCCCGATGGTCGGGCTGAAACCTCGCCCGCATGGGAAACAGACCCCGCATGGTGGTCGTGCGGGTCCACAGACTGACGTGGATACGCCCCTCTGCGAAGACCTCGCCCACCACGTGCCCGTGCTCTCCCAGACGCAGCAGGTAGCCGGTGGGATCGCGGTACATCTGCTCGATCTCGGCGGCCCCGCCCAGCGGCATAAAGCGCACATCCCAAGCGGGTCCTGGGCGGCGCTGATCCAGCACGCTCAGCTGATAGGCGCTCCAGTTGAACTGACGCTTGCCGCGCATCGCCCGATACGACTCATCGACAGCGTCGGAGGCGGGGGTCTTGTAGATCGACAGCACATTGGGTCGCGAGATCCAAACCGTGCCCTCCCCCGTTTCATGCTCCGCTCCCGGATCGGTTCTGGGCACGACCTCGGGCTCAATGTTCTCAGCAACCCAGGCGGAGGCGAGCTCGACGGTATTCGGCGCAAGCCGCAGCTGGATCAGCCGAGCCCCAACAAGGCCTGAAAACGCAACCAGCAACAGCGCGCAGGCATGCGCCAAGCGCGGTGCGAGGCGACCAAGGCGCGCGCAGCTCCACATGCTCCAGACCGCGAGGAAGGGGATGAGCGGAAGCAGAAAGCGCTCATACGAGCGCTCGTACAGGCCCAGCACCACCCCATAGGGCACGCAGTACGTCAAGACGACGAGCAATGGCCGCCAACCCAACGGAGCCAAGCGCCTCCGCAGAAGGGCGACCATTCCCGCGACCGCCCCCATCGCCGAGCCAATCGCCAATGCCGGCTCCCAGGACCAAAGGGACCAGCCCAGCACACCGAAACCCTGGCCATTCAGCAAACCCAGCATGATCTTGTGGCCGCCCTGCTGCACCTGCTTGCCCTGTACCTCCACCGGCGGCGCATCGAAGAAGAACGGGTAGGCGATGAGCATCGTGCCGGCGAGGCCGAGCAGCGGAACGAGCAGCCACAGATGACGCTTCGATCGCCACCCGCCGGCCAGGCCGTGGGCGACGAGAACGGGAAACCCGAGCGCCACCGAGCTCTGAAGAGTGCCAACCGCAATGCCTCCGCACACCGTTACCAGCGCATAGCGTGCGGCCGTCGCCCGCTCCGCAAGCAGAACGCAGGCCCACACCGTCAGCGCTGGCCACGGTGCGGCGCCCCCGTGGGGTCTGGCCTGGCAGGCGAAGTGGATCGCCAGATGGCTTGTCGCCGCCAGCAGCGCGGCCCCAAGCGCCCACCCACCCGCCAGG
>CAYWNK010000199.1:0-12048 GCA_964459495.1 uncultured Planctomycetaceae bacterium | reverse complement strand
CCGCGGACAAGATTCTCACGGGGGGAGGCGGCAGCGAATCCCCGAGGACTGCGGAATCGAAGCGCACCAGCCCCTCCCTTGCCGGGAACCAAACCGCCCCGTCCCTGGCCTTCCAGCCACCCAGCATGCCCCCACCATTGCCCTCAAAGGTCTGAATGCCAGGACCCTCATTGTAGACCTGGGGGTAGACGCGATCGAGCTCACCGCGGGTCACCGCCATCAGGTCGGCGTAACTCACCCGCGAGACCGCCCGATTCCCCAGCAGAACCAGGTTCCCGAAGTCATCCGGGAGGATGCGCGAGATCACGTCCTCATGGAGCCCCTGAGCTTCGGTCACAGACTGAAAGCGGCGATCCCCATCCAGGTAGTACATCCCGCTGCCATAGGTACCAAGCCAGATGGTCCTGTCGCTGCCCTGGTGGATGGCGCGGACCTCCATCCCCCTGAAGTCCGAACTTGCGGACCAGCGCTCGGCCACTCGCCCATCAGAGATGCGGAGCACGCCAAACCTGGCTCCAACCCAAGTGTCCCCGGCATCGTCCTCCATCAGAAACAGCACGGAACCGAGCCCTTGGGCAGCCAAGAGGATCGGCTCCGGGACGCCGTTGCCGTCCACATTCGGGTAGAGCCACAGCTCCCCCGCCTCGGTGCCACACCAAAGCTGGCCCTGGGCATCACGCATCATGGCGAAGATGATTCCAGCGGTCTGCGGGATGGCGTGCTCGAAGAAGCGCTCGACCAGCTTCCCCGACGCCCAATCGGCCGTGCACACCTCACGCCTCCCGAGCAAGACCCGATCCCCCTGGAGAGGTAGGATCGAACGGGCCCCCTTGGACTTCGCAAGCTCGTAGCGCTCGCCGTCGAAGACCAGCACCTTCCCGTTGTAATTCAGGGCCAGCGCGCGGTCTTCGCTCCCCCCCAGGGGTGCAGCCATGCGGAGCGGGCCCGTCAGGTCGGGATCGAGAGCAAAGCCCTGCAGGGGACTGGGCTGGATACGGAGCAAGCCGGAGAGGCCGCCGATCCAGTAGTTGCCCTCATGATCCTGCAGGAGGTCACGAACGGGCATCAAGGCGAACTCCGTGCGGAAGAAGGGCTGCTCCAGTCCGTTCGCTCCGGGCACGAACAGCCTTTGATCGCTGAACCAGAGACGATCGTCTTGGTTCACCGCCAGCCGGAAGACCCTGCGTCCGGCGAGGCGGTGCAGCACGGGAGTCACCGCGCCTGGTCTCCACTCCTCGAGCAATCGATTCTTCGTGTTCGCCGCCCAAATGCAGCCATCCGCGGTCCTCGCGAGAGACGGGTAGCTGCCGTCCCCGACCCTTTCCGCGGCCAGCTCACCGCCGGCCGGGAATTTCCATAGGCCGCTATCGGAGGCGCACCAGGTGCTCCCCGCGGCCCCATTCACGATTTGCATCACCGGGCCGAGGACACCGTCCACCCTGCAGTAGTCCCCCTGAGAGAAAACCCCCAAGCCCTCCGGGGAGCCCAGCCAAACCGAGCCACTGGCGTCTTCGAGGATGCATCGGATCTGCCCCCGGCCTTCGTTCCTCTCCAGGCACTGCGTGACCTTCCCGCGCTCGAGTGCCAGTAGGGCGCCGCTCTCCATCCCGATCCAGATCCCGCCCGCGGCGCGCTGGGCCAGGGAGGTGACCCGGTTGTCTCCCAGCAGAGCCCGGCTTTCGACGGGGATCTTGCGGAACGTCACCCCGTCGAAGGAAACCAGCCCCCCAAAGGTCGAAACCCACAGCGTCCCCTCCGAGTCTTGGACCATGTCCGTGACCTCGCCCTGGGGAAGACCGTCGCGGATTGTCCAATGATCAACCGCGTAGGGGACCGCTGGAGGGGCGCCCTGGACCAGGCGCAGGTCCTGATCGGAGCAGGAGATTAGTGCAGTCAGGAGCAGCGAGAACATGGTGGAAAGTCCATCCCAAAGAACAATACACCTGCGCTGGCCACTACCACACCCCCCGTATCGTTCAAGCAATCGGCCCGGTGGATTTGGGAATGGAATCGGCCTATTCTCCCGCGGCTCCATTCCGCCCGATTTCCCGCTACTCTCTCCCCACTATGTACGACCCCCAACTGGTCCAGCCCATGCGTGACGAGCTCACGACCCTGGGCGTCAAAGAGCTCCACACCCCCGAGGACGTGGACGCCGCGATGAAAACAGAGGGCACAACCCTCGTCTTCGTGAATTCGGTCTGCGGCTGCGCCGCCGGAAGCGCCCGCCCCGGCCTGCGCCTCTCGATGCTTGCAGAGAAGAAACCTGACAACATCGTAACCGTCTTCGCCGGCATGGAGACCGACGCCACCGCGCGCGCTCGGGAGTACTTCAAGCCCTACCGCCCGAGCTCGCCCCAAATCGCGCTCATGAAGAACGGTGAGTTGGTCAAGATGATCGGTCGGCAGGACATCGAGGGCAAGCAGCCCGACGCCATCGCCACCGAGCTCAAGACCGCCTTCGACGAGCACTGCTAAGCGTTCGTGCCGTCACCGCAAGTCAGCCGGCTCGACGCCGCCCAGGCCTTCCTTCAGGAAGCGGTCTTCCGCTCCCGGGGAGCCCAGGCGGGGGCGGGCCTTTGGTCCGCCGGTGACCCGGCGGCGGCGAACTGCGGGCTAGGTGACAAGGCCGCGATCGATCTCGATCTAAGCCCGCGAGCTGCGGAACTCCTGGAGATCCTTTGGCCCACGGGTGTCGAGGGAGCGGCCGTTGAGCACATCGCCAAAGTGACCAGCGGCTGGATCGAGCGCCAGGATCAGCTCGACCGCGACCGGAATCACTTCCTGAAGGCCTTTCGCCACAAGCACGGCTTTGACCGGGCGGCCTATACGGACGAGCAGGCCAGCGCCTATCGCAGCGGCCTCGACGAGGTCAACGATCGGGTGAACGCCGAGCTGGAGAGCGCGGCACAGCAACTGCTAGGGCCCTAGCCCTCCCATCTGCTAGAGTCTGAGTCGGTTGCGGGAATGGCGGAACTGGTAGACGCGCAGGATTTAGGTTCCTGTGGGGCAACCCGTGGGGGTTCGACTCCCCCTTCCCGCACCACCTCTTTTTCCAGCCGAGGAGAGGACATCGAATGGCCGCAGACCGCTTCGCATCCGCTTCCCCGGCCCAAGGGTCCCGGACGAGTGATTCCCCGCTGAAGACCGCTGGCGGCCACCGCTGGCACGGGGCGCGGAGTGGCTGGGCCTCAAGTCGCTGGGGCGCGGCAGCGCTCCTTGCGCTCGGCGCCTGCTCGACTCCACCAAGCGGGCCCGCCCCGCGGCCCGATGCTCCAGGAGAGTGGATCGCGGTCACCTCGATGGCCAGCCTGTACGTCGAACGCGGCGGCTCCGGCCCGCCGCTCGTGTTGATCCCTGGCGCCGGGATGGACCTTCGCATGTGGGCAGGGGTGCTCCCCATGCTCGAAGAGAGCTACGAGGTCATCCGCTACGACCCGCGCGGCGTCGGGCTCTCGGACTGGGTGGAGGGCGCATTCGATCACCCCACCGACCTGGCCAAGCTGCTCGACGACCTGGGGCTGGACCGGGTGCACCTCGCAGGGCTCGGAGAAGGCGGGAAGATCGCCTTGGACATGGCCCTCGCCCATCCCCAGCGGGTCGAGTCCCTGTGCCTCGCGAGCCCCCTGCTCTCCGGTCACGATCCCGATAGCGCCGATGGTGCCGAGGTACGCCGCACCCGGCGCTCCAACATTCCCTCCCGGGTCGCCAGCGCCTGGCTGCGCCACCCGCGGATGGCCCCCGCCATGGAACATCGCCGCCTCGCTCCGCTGGTCACCGACCTGGTGGAGGCCAACGCCGCGAACTGGATGCGCATGGACAGGGAGCGTCCGCTCCTGCCCTCCGCGGCCGCCCGGCTCGGAGACGTGATCCAGCCCGTACTGCTCACCATGGGCAGCCGCGACACCCGCGATCAGCACTCCGTCGCGCTCCTCCTGGAATCCCAGGTGCCCCTGCTTGTCCGCCGCGACGTCCCCGACGCCAGCCACCTACTCGCCATCGAACGCCCCGAGTGGTTCGCCGCGGCCCTGCTCGATTTTCTCGAGCACGTGGCTGAGGGCTAGCCCTGTTCGAGGACCGCAGCGCACGAGATCGGGGGGAAGGACCCGATTCACGAACACGAATGACCCGTTTCGACGGTCTGGTGTGACTCCGTTTGAATCAGGTGGGCTAGAGCCCCGCGTCGAAGGGGCTCGCGAAGCGCTTCGATGGCGTGCGCACCGCGCGTGCTAGCGCGACCAAGCGCGCCAGCTCTTCGGGCCGGTCGCCCGCGAGATCGGTCTGCTCCCAGGGATCGCTAGCTAGGTCGAAGAGCGCCGCTTTCACGCGCCCCTGGGAGTCGACGGTCCGCACGAGCTTCCAGTCTCCGACGCGCACGGCCTGCTGCCGGCCTATCTCCCAATACAGAGGGTTGGGCTCCCGGGGCGCATAGGACTCCATCAGACTTGCCCCAAAGGAAACCCCGTCCACGCCGCTGGGCGCCACGTCCCCCAGCAGCTCGGCCAGCGTCGGCCAAACGTCCTGGAAGCCGACCGGACGCTCGACGATGCCGCCCGCGGGGATGCGCCCCGGCCAGCTCCAGATCATCGGGACGCGAATGCCCCCCTCGTGGACGCTGCCCTTGTGCCCGCGCAGCCTGCCGCCCTCACGGGCCAGTGCTCCGATCGGCCCTGCAGTCGAAGCAAAGAAGTCCGGGTCCGCCCCACCGTTGATCGCTGGCCCGTTGTCGGACGTGAAGATCACGATCGTGTCGCTCCCCAGGCCACGCTCCTCAAGCCGCTTGAGCAGCGCCCCCACGTCCCGATCCAAGTTCGAGATCATGGCCGCATAGGCGGCACGCGGGGCCGGGTGGGGCAGGTAGCCGTTCTTGCCGAGATAGGGCCCTTCATCCCAGCCCCGGCCGCTGTAGTTCCCCAAGGCGGCGTCGGGGGTCTGCAGAGCCACGTGGGGAATGGCGCTTGGGTAGTACAGGAAGAAGGGCTCGGCCGCGTGCTCGTCGATAAACGCAAGGGCGGCCTCGCGCATCACGTCGGGCGCGTAGTCCTCGCCCTGGAAGGCGGTGTATTCGGCCGCGTCGGCGGGAGCCTCCGTCCAGCGCGCCGCCGGCGTGAAGCCTGGGTTGCGCAGAGCCTGCTTTTGGCCGCCATGCCAAAGGTGGGCCGGGTAGTGGTCGTGGGCCTGCTTCTGGCAGAGGTAGCCTAAGAACGCTTCGAAGCCCTGGTCGAGGGGCACCCCCACCGTTCCTGGGCCGCCCAGGCCCCACTTTCCGAAGCAGCCGGTGGCGCGACCGCGCTCGCCTAACCAGCGCGCAAGGTTGGGGAATCCCTCGGGCAAGGGCTCCTGCCCCTCCCCGGAGGGGTTCTCCTTGGAGGCCCATGGGGAGTTGTTGCGAATGGGATTGTGCCCAGTGTGCAGTCCGCCCAGCAGCACCGCGCGGGACGGCGCGCAGACCGGATGACCCGAATAGGCCTGCGCAAACCGCACGCCCGTGCTAGCCAGTGAGTCGATGTACGGCGTGGCGATCTTCGCCTGCCCGTAGCAGCCGAGCTCGCCGTAGCCCAGGTCGTCGGCCAGGATCAAGACGATGTTCGGGCCCACACGCGGTTCGGTCTGAACGATTGCGTCCGGGGCCTGCGGATCCTCTTGGCCATCACCCGAACGCTTCGCCGCCAGCTCCACCCGCACCCGCTCAGGGTAAACGCTCGCCAGGTCCTCCACCCCATTGGAAGCATCCACCCGCTCGATCCAGGCATCGAGGGCCTGCTGCAGACGGGCTTCCACCGCCTCGAGCTCTGGGTTCCCCGCCAGGCTCCGCCGGTCGCCCGGGTCCACGTCCAGGTCGTAGAGCCCGTAGCCCTGACCCGGCTCCTTCACCAAGCTGTAGCGCTCGCCGCGCACCGCGCGCACCCGCCCTTCGTTCGCGTCAATCCGGTCGCGGCCGGCGAACAGCAAGCGCCGTGCAGGCAGATCCTTCGCCAGCAGGTCGCGCCCCTCCATCCACTCCGGAGCCGCGACGCCGCCGCGCCCGAGCGTGGTCGGCGCCAGGTCCAGCGTGCTGACGAGCTCCGACCGAACCCCGGCCGCAAGCCCAGGCCCCACCAGCAGGAGCGGCACGCGCAGACCTTCCTCGGTGCACGCTCCCTTGTAGCCGGGAAGCGGCATTCCGTTGTCCGATGTAACCACGATCCAGGTCGAATCGCCCAGGCCCTCCGCTTCGACCCAGGCCAGCACCCTTGCGACCTGGGCATCGATCCAGGCGACGCCCTCCAGGTAAGCGGCGTAGCGGACCCGTATCTGGGCTGTGTCATCCAGGCCCTTGGGTAGCGCGGCGCTCGCCGCATCCAGCGGCGGATCGAGGCTCTTCGTCCACGCTGTGACCGCCGCGTCCCCGGCGGGCGGGAGGGAAAAGTCGACCGTGGCAAAGAAGGGAGCTGCGGGATCGCGCTCGTCCCAGGCGCGAAAGAGATCGGTCCCCCGCGAAAAGTTGAAGTCCTGTCGCGTCACCCCCGTCACTACCGCGAGGCGCCCAGCCGTGACCTGCGCACCCGCCGCAAAGGCGGCCGCGGACTGCCGCTCAAGGGGCAAGCGCGTGATGGCGTATCCAGCCCCCCGTAGCAAGCCCGTCATAGGCTCCAGGGGCCCGGGCAGCGGGCGCGAGCTGCGATGGTGCTGGGAGCCCGAGGTCTGCGGCGAGCATCCGGTCATCCACGCGGAACGCGCCGGTGAACCGATCGGCGCGGTGGACCAACAGCGCTCAAAGCGCAGGCCCCGTGCGGCCAGGGCATCCAGGTTCGGCGTTCGGGCCGGTCCGCCGTAGGACCCGAGTACGGGGCCAACGTCGTCCAGGGTGATCCAGATGACGTTGGGCCGCGGATCGGCCTCCGGCTCCTGGGCAGCTCCGATCAGGAGCGGGGCGAAGACGAGGAGCAGTACGAGGTAGCGCATGGTTAGCGCGCCGTCCGATCCTAGATCGGGCCCCCAGAGCGGGCTCCCCGGTCTTCGGGCGCGAAGCCGCAGCCTACCCGGCGATGGTCGCTCAGGGAACGAACGTCAGGGCCAAGCCCTGCGTCGTATTCGAGGTCGCGCAGGCGCTGAAGGCGTCCCGGTACCAGGCTTGGAAGCGCCAGGTCGACCCCGCAGAAAGGACCGCTCCTGGCGGGAAGAACGTTTCGGAGAACACCACAAACCCAGGGCCCAACTCCGCGCTCCCCGCCTGGTCGCCCAGGACGAGGGGGAAGCGATAGAGGGGCGCCTGCACACAGCGCTGTCCGGCGCCCAACACGGCAGGGTTGCCGTTCAAAGCCCCCATGAAGAACAGCGAGTAGGAGATCGGTGGCATGCCGTCGACCCGCAGCCGCAGGTCGTCTGCACCCACGCTGAAGCTGCCGCCCGCCACCAGCAGCCTTGCTCCCAGCCCCGTCGAGTTCGCGCAGCCGCCGCCGGGGTCCACGTTGCCGCAAGGGGCCGCCTGGTCGCAGGTACAGAACACGACGTTGGAGCCGCACTCGTCGGGGACGCGGTCCCCGTCCAAATCTTGGCTCGTGCCACCGTCGATGTCGCAACCATCTGCGACACCGTTGCTGTTGCAGTCGCTAAAGGGCCCGCGCTCCGTCCAGATCGCGCCGACGCCGCTGTTGGTCATCGAAGACGTGGCCAGGACGTCGTTCGCCAGGTCCGCCGCAAAGCCGAGACGCTGTCCGGGGGCCAGCCCGGCGTAGTCGCTGACCTTCGACTGCTCCCAGATCCCCCCGTTGCGCTCAAACAGGTAGTTCGCCCCGGTCTCCGAGCCTTGCTGATCCGACTGGACCGCACCGATCAACACCTGGTCCCCGTCGACCGCCACGCTGTAGCCGAACTGGTCCCCCTGGGCCTGCGTGTTCGGTACGAGCTTTGCGTTCTGGGAGTACTGCCCGCCGCCGTACTGAAAGAGGTAGGCCGCGCCCGACAGGCTGCCCGCAGCGCTGCCCTTGCCGTAGGCGCTAATCGCGACCCGCCCAAGGCTGGAGTCGATGTCCCACCCGAAGAAGTCGACCGCAGCCCCGTCGCTCGGCTGCAGCTTCTGGGTCTGCGGCCAGGCGCCGCCGGTCTGCTCGAACACGTACACCGCTCCAGCACCCGAACCACCGACGTCGTGGCCGAATGCCCCCACCATGACTCGGTTCACGTCGACGCAGACCGCATGGCCAAAGTAGTCGGAGGGCCCCCCGTCCGAAGCCGTGAGGTAGGCGTCCAGCTGCCACTGGCCGGCGACCCGTCGGTAGATGTAGGCAGCCCCGGAGAGAAACCCGGACGGTTCGTCGCCGCGCGCACCGATCGCGGCGATGTTGCCCACGACGCTGACAGAGAATCCGAACTCATCCCCGCCCTCGACCTGGGATCCGAAGAGCTTGGCCTGCGGAACCCACTGGGCACCCGAGCGCCCGTAGACGTAGACCGTGCCCCCATCGATCCCGTTGTTCTCGTCCCCGGGCGCCCCGATCAAGAGCACGCCGTCCCACAGACTGACTGCGTGGCCGAAGAGGTCCCCAGCTTCCCCGTCGGGGGGCACGATCTTCTGCACCTGGGTCCAGTCCGCCGCGTCGCGCTCGAAGAGGTAGACCGCTCCTGTGTTGCTACCCATGTCGTCGTCCCCCGGAGCACCGACGGCCATGCATTCCCCATCGGTACTGACCGCCCATCCAAACTGATCGCCGTGGGCGAGATCGCTGGAGACGACGGTCACCTCGCACTGGGCGAGCAGCGGAGACGCGAACGCAACGGCGAATGTGATCGGCAGGGCAAGGGGAATGATACGCATAGCAAACACGGCGGTTGGGAAGGGGCAGGCCGACGATCTGATAAGACTATCCCAACCCTGGTGTTCCGTGCGAAGCCGCACCCAGGAGGCTCCACACTGCGAAGTACACTGGGAGCCCTTCCTCCCCAAACGACCCAATGATCCGAATCAAAACACTGGCCCTTGCTGCCGCCGTGCTTCCACTGGCGTTCCAAAACGCCGTCCAGGAGCCGATGCCCAAGGCGGCCCCCGACGTCGCGGCTGTCGGCGCCCCCGCCCCTGGCATTCGCCTCAACGATCAAAGCGGGACGCCGGTCAAGGTCGGCTCGACCGACCGCTGGACCGTTCTGGCGTTCTTCCCCAGGGCGGCCACGCCTGGCTGAACCCGTCAGGTTTGCTCGCTGCGGGACGCAGCGACCCAACTCGACGCTCTCAACGCAGACGTCTTCGCCCTTTCCTTGGACGGTGTTTCCGCACTGGCCGAATTCCACAAAGCACAGAAGCTGAATTTCCCCCTGCTCAGCGACCCGGACGGCTCGGCGGCAGCCAAGTTCGGCAGCCTCATGAAGGGCCGACCCATGTCCGACCGCAAGACCTACGTCATCGACCCCAAGGGAGTGCTGCGCCACATCGATGAGGGCGTCAAAGTCGACTCCCACGGAGACGACCTGGCGGCCATCTTGAAGCGCCTGCAGACCGAGTAGATCGACATCCTGTGGAATGGGCAGCGCCCCCCCGCCGCGATTTGCGACGGGGGGGCGCTGCCCGTTTGGAACTTGGCTTCGATCAGCCGTCGGAGGACCAGTGGCGCCAGCTGCCCGACCGCTTGCCAACGCCATAGTCGCCTTCCGCCATCAGCTCGCCGCTGTCGCTCCATTGCCGATGGCGTCCGACGGGGATGCCGTCCTCGAACGTGCCCTGGCTCTGCTTCTCGCCGCCGGCGTAGAAACTCGTCCGCTCGCCGTTGGGCATGCCGGACCGGTACTCCTGCTCGACGAGCTTGTTGCCGTTCACGTCCCACACCACATGGACGCCTTCCTTGGAACCGTGCACGTACAGGCCCTGCTCCTTGCGTTGGCCCCCGGGGTGGTAGAGCACCATGTCCCCGTGCGGCTCGCCGTTCTCGTAGGTGCCGAGCAGGATCAGGTTTGCGTCCGCGTCCCAGATGTTGCGCGTGCCGTTGAGCTCCCCGCTGCGGTAGGTGCCCTCCTCTCGCAGCACGCCGCGCTGGTCCCAGGCCTGGTGCAGGCCCTCACGCATTCCATCTCGCCAATAGCCCTTCGACTGCAGACGTTCGCCCGGGCTCCACGCGCGATGGAGCCCTTCCCGCTTGCCGTCCACCCACTCGCCCTCAGAGGCGCGCGCGCCGTCGGGGTGCCAGGTCTGGTGGCGCCCCTGCTCAAGGCCTTCGGCAAATGTACCGCGTTGGGACTCCCGACCGCCCTGGTGCCACCATCGCCAGGGACCGTGGCGTTTGCCCTCGCGGTACTCGCCCTCCCACTCGACCGAACCCGAAGGGTGCCAGCCCTTCCAAAGCCCGGTGCGGCCGGCCAGCGGGACGCGGGTCTGGTTGGCTTCTAGGTCTTCCTGGGAAGGTACGCCGCCCTCGGCGTAGCGACCTTCGCCCTGCAGCTGGCCGCTCGGATACCAGAAGCTCCACAGCCCGGTTGCCGTCCGCACACCGCCCTCGTGGACCGCCACCATCCCGCGGAAACGCAGACTGTTCACTTCTTCGTAGCGCACGCGCACTTCCTCGGAGGGCGGGCCGCAAGCGGTCAGCGCCAGAAGCACGGGCAGAAGGATGGATCGAGGAAGCATGGATCGGAGGAAGGTCGGTAGGTCGTCGTCCGGGCGTAGCCGGAGTCAGGCTAGCAGAACGGCAAGTGTCATCGACATTCCCGAGCACTCCGCGAAAGCCTGACCCCGAGAACGGTGCCGGTCAGCGCCTATTCTGCGGCGCCACGACCCGCCCAGACGGGCGTCAATCGCAGGGTCACCCGCTCTTTCGGGGCATCCCTCAGGAGCTCGCTTTCGAAGCCCCCGTTCGCCCCCTGCTGCACCGTGTACACCGCGGGACAACGCAGCAGCTCGATCTCCACCTCGTTTCGATTCTCCCGCAGGGCTTCTCCGATGGCCTTCGCCAACGACTGACGGTCGGGAGTGAGTTGGCCGCCGACCCCGAGGATCACGTCACCGAGCCGCATCGTGCTCCCCGAAGGCTCGAGATTGCGGACCTCACCGTCCGAGGGCCCACCGGGGTCAACAGCGAGAACCGCGACCCCTCTCACGCCCAAATGCTCGAGCAATCCCTCGCTTTGCTTGTCCCCCGCCAGCTTGAGCCCAAGCTCCCAGAGCGGCTCAATGCCGCTCAAGATCATCTTGGGCACGACCTGGTTGATGCGCTCGATCGGCAGGGCGAACCCAATGCCGCTCGCCGTCGCAGTCTGCGCGGGAATGGAGCTGTTCAGCCCGATCATCGCTCCGGCGCTGTCGAGCAGGGGCCCCCCCGAGTTGCCCGGGTTGATCGCGGCGTCGGTCTGAATCAGGTCCCGCAGAATCGCCCCCGCCGGCGTGCGTGTCTCCCGCCCGAGCCCGCTGACCACGCCCACCGTCAAGGAAAGGTCGAGCCCGAACGGATTGCCGAGCGCGTACACCGACTGTCCTACGGCCAGGTCGGTCGCGGTACCCAGCTGCACCGGCACCAGCCGATCGGGCGGAGCCCCAATGCACAGCACCGCCAGGTCCTCCGCAATCAGCGCACCTACATAGTCGGCCCGCCAACGGGACCCATCGTGCAGCTGCACCGTCACCGAGGTCTGTCCATCGATCAAGTGCGCATTGGTCACGATGTAGCCCCGCCGATTCCAAATCACCCCCGACCCCGTCCCAGGCCGCACCGCCAGCGGGTCCAGTCCCTGGTACCGCACCTGGTCCTTCACCACGTTTTGATCCTGCGTAGCCTGAATATGCACCACAGACCGCGCCGCCTCCGAAACCACCGCCACCCTCTGCCGCTCCGCCGCATCCAAAGGCGCTGGCCCCCACATCTCCCGCGGCCGATACGCCGCCAACCGATCCGGCGGGGCATCGTTTCGGACCGTGGTCTGGCCTTGCCCCGCGTCCGGACCCCGCTCCCGTGACTCGCGGACGGCGAGAGCCACCAGGGCGATCACGACCGTGCCCGAGAAAATAGCCAGGGCGAACACCGCGGGATGGGTGAGCGGGCTGGCTTGGGCCTTGGCGTGCGTTCCGGGCATCGCGTGAGGGTACGG
>CAYWNK010000198.1:0-12063 GCA_964459495.1 uncultured Planctomycetaceae bacterium | reverse complement strand
CCGAGATGTCGATCACATGCATGCCTGAAAAACCATCTGCGATGTAGGCGATCCCGTCTTCAATCGCGATCCCGTTGGGCTGACCCGGCGTATCGAAGGCGCCGATCACGGTGGGTGCGCCCGGGTCAGCAACATCGACCAGCAGCACCTGGGCGCTGTCGCAACAGGCAAAGACAACCTCGTCGTCCACCGCGAGCTCACTCACGGCGCCACAAATCGGCGTCGAGCTGACAAGGGTCGGATCGACGGGATCCACGAGACTGAACACTAGCAGGCTATCGGGCCCTGGGGGCGAAGGATCGTGGGTGGCGTAGAGACGGCTACCATCAACCATGAGGTTGACCAACCCAAGCGAGCCCGGAAGGAAGAGCACTTGATCGTCGACCAATACGGGGACGGACGGGTTGGTCACGTCCAGGGCATGGATGACCTTGGAGCCAGCGACAAACCCGGAGACGTAGGCAAGGCCCCCGTCGACCGCAACGTCCAGGACGAAGCCCGGGTCGAACGATCCAATCAGAATCGGCTTTGCTGGATCTGCTACGTCGAAGATCAATAGCCCTTCATCCCCGGCGACAACGTAGAGGGAGTCACCGGAATGGACCAACCGGCCCGTCATGCTCGAGGTCGTGATCTGGCCGATCTGGACTGGGTTTGTCGGATCCGTTGCGTCGAGAATGAAGGGGCCCGTCTCCCCGCTGGACGCGTACACCACATCGCCAACGACCTCAACAAATTTCGTTTCCCCGCCCAGGTTCTTCGTCCCCTGGAAGGTGGGGGCAAGCGGGTTGGAGACATCCATCACCGACAGACCCGGCACCAAGCCTGCGACCATGTAGGCAGCGCCGTTCTCAACGGCGATTGCGACCTGGTTGCCAGGGGCGGGCGCCGATCCAAGGGGTACGGGCTGGCACTGAGCATTGGCGGGTCCGCCGAACGCGAGGGCAGTAGAGGCAGCGAGGACCAGATACTTCATCGATCGATTTTCCTAGGAGGTTTGCGAGACAGTGCTGCACTCCCCTGAACGGATCCAGGCTGGTGGATATGGTGGGAAGCGGGCGAGGTACGAGAACAGGAGCTGCAAGCGCCGAGCCAGACGAGCCGCGGCTGGAGCGATTTGGTGATTCGCAGTACGGCGGGGCCAGACAAGCGCATAGCGCCCGGTTTGCATAGCCAACTCCCCCTTTCGAGAGTCTCAGAATTCCGAGTGTTTGCTGAATTGCGGGCTGCGTCGCGCGAAACCGCGCGGACGCTGCGCGGTTTCGAACCCCTCGGGTAGGGAGCCCGGCACAGAATCGTCGCACCAAACAAGGGGGCGGATGCAGCGCGTTTCGCGCTGCACCCGCCCCCTTGTTTGGTGCGACGATTCTGTGCCGGGCTCCGTGCCCGACGCTTAGGCGTCGAAGCGGTCCAGATTCATCACCTTGGTCCACGCGCTGACGAAGTCGCTGACGAACTTGTCACCCGCGTCCGACGAGGCGTAGACCTCGGCGATCGCGCGCAGCTGGGAGTTCGATCCGAAGATCAGGTCGACCGACGTGGCGGTGTGCTTCACCTCGCCCGTGGCGCGATCCTTGCCCTCGTACATGTAGTCCCCGGCGTCCGAGGAGCTCCACTCGACGCCCATGTCGAGCAGGTGCAGGAAGAAGTCGTTGGTCAGCTGGCCCGGCTTGTCGGTGAACACACCGTGCGCAGAACCGTCGTAGTTCGCGCCGAGGACCCGCAGGCCGCCGACGAGCACCGTCATCTCAGGGGCGGTCAGGCTCAACAGGTTGGCGCGGTCGACCAAGGCCACCTCGGGACGCATGTAGCTCCCCGCACCGGAGTAGTTGCGGAAGCCGTCAGCCTTGGGCTCGAGGTGCATGAACGAGTCCACGTCGGTCTGCTCCGCGGAGGCATCCATGCGGCCGGCCATGAAAGGCACCGTGACGTCGTGGCCAGCAGCCTTCGCGGCAGCCTCCACGGCGGCGTTGCCGCCGAGCACGATCAGGTCCGCCATCGACACCTTCTTGCCGCCCGACTGGGCGCCGTTGAAATCAGCCTGGACGCGCTCCAGTGCGCCGAGCACCTTGCCCAGGACGGCCGGGTTGTTGACCTCCCAGCCGTTCTGGGGCGCGAGGCGCAGACGGCCACCGTTCGCCCCGCCGCGCTTGTCGCTGTCACGGTAGGTCGAGGCGGCGGCCCATGCGGCACCGATCAGCTCGGGCCCGGCCAGGCCGGAGTCCATGATGCTGGACTTGAGCGCGGCCGCGTCTCGGTCATCGATCAACTCATGATCGACCGCCGGGATCGGGTCCTGCCAGTTCTCGACCTCCGGTAGGTCGTCGCCGAGATAGCGCGACACGGGCCCCATGTCCCGGTGCGTCAGCTTGAACCAGGCGCGGGCAAACGCGGCGTCAAACTCGTCGGGGTTCTCCTGGAAACGCTGCGAGATCGGCCCGTAGATCGGGTCCATCCTCAGCGCCATGTCCGTCGTGAACATCACCGTGCTCACGCGCTTCGACGAGTCGTGGGCGTCGGACACGTTCTTGACGTCCCCCTTGGGAACCCAAAGACGCGCGCCAGAAGCGATGGTGGTCAGCTCCCAGTCGTAGCGGAAGAGGTTGTCGAAGAAGCCCGTCGACCACTCGGTCGGGGTCGACGTCCACGCGCCCTCCAGACCACTCGTGATCGTGTCTCCGCCCTTGCCGCTGGCGTAGCCGTTCTTCCAGCCAAGGCCCTGGTCCTCGATGCTGCTGCCCTCGGGGTCCGGACCGACGTTGCCCTCCGCGGGCGCAGCACCGTGTCCCTTGCCGAGGGTGTGACCGCCCGCGATCAACGCCACGGTCTCCTCATCATCCATGCCCATGCGGCCGAAGGTCTCGCGAATGTCCTTCGCGGCGGCCAGCGGGTCATCGTTGCCGCCGGGGCCTTCGGGATTCACGTAGATCAGGCCCATCTGCACGGCGGCCAGGGGTTCCTCCAGCTCGCGGTCACCCGAGTAGCGCTCGGAGTCGGACAGCCACTGCCCCTCCGATCCCCAGTAGATCCCTTCTTGGGGCTCCCAAACGTCCTCGCGGCCGCCCGCAAAACCAACCGTCTCGAAGCCCGACTCTTCCAGGGCGACGTTGCCCGCGAGCACCATCAGGTCGGCCCAGGAAATCTTCTGGCCGTACTTCTGCTTGATGGGCCACAGCAGGCGGCGGGCCTTATCCAGGTTGGCGTTGTCGGGCCAACCGTTGAGCGGCGCGAAGCGCAGCGTGCCGTCTGACGCGCCGCCGCGGCCGTCGCTCACGCGGTAGGTGCCGGCGCTGTGCCAGGCCATGCGAACGAACAGACCGCCGTAGCTGCCCCAGTCCGCGGGCCACCAATCCTGGGACGAGGTGAGAAGTACACCCAGGTCCTTCTTGAGAGCCGCCAGGTCGAGCTTGGCGTACTCCGCCGCGTAGTCGAAGTCAGCGCCGACAGGGTTCGACTTGGCCGAGTTCTGATGGAGGAGGCCGAGGTCCAGGAGGTTCGGCCACCAGTCTGCGAGGGTCTTCGGTCCATCGGCGTCATCAGCGGACGCGCTGGATGCGGCCACCGGCTGGGCGAGGGGCTTGCCGGACATCGGGCAGGCGGCGGGCAGATCGCCCGGTAGGTGATAGCCACCGGGGGCAGCGGCGGGTTCCGCGTCCTGCGCGTCCTGGGCGGTATTGACCTGTTCTCCGATCGAGACGTCACGGAGGGCGGGCTGGGCCGCGGCCGCGGCGACGCTCAGGATGGCAATGCTCGTCAGTACGCGAGTAAAGAGGGGATTCGAGGTCATGGTTCTTCTCTTGGTTTCCGTTCGTTCAAGCGCAAAGGATGACCGGCAGAGGAGCCGGAGCGCGCGCGTGTGGAGCGAACCGTAGGGGACGGAATCCGACCTCACAAGCCACGTCTACGCCAGGAATGGCCACGCATAGTGGCCGAGAATCACACTGATCTGCGGGCCTTATCACCGGCGCCGAAGGGAGAGGCTGGACAGCGTAGGTTTCGATCGCTCGATCGCCCTTCACGGGCAGCAGCGGGCGATCCGCAGGGTTCCCTGGCCGCTGGGGGCCACGAGGCCCTGGCCAGCCGCACTGGGAATCAGCATCGGGCAATCCACTAGGGAATCGCACCCGCCGAGCACGACCCGACCGGACGCAAGGTCCACCCTGGCCCCGCCGCAGGTCCCCGAAGCAGCGGTTCCGAAATCCCGCGCTGGAGTCCCGCGCGCGACCGCGGATACTAGGGCGATGCAACGCCCGACCCTCCGCCAGCTCGAGTACTTCCTGGCCCTCGCCGAACGGCTGAATTTCCGCGAAGCCGCCGAGTCGTGCCTCGTGTCCCAGCCCGCACTCTCCAGCCAGATCGCGCAGCTCGAAGGCAACCTGGGGGTCAAACTGTTCGAGCGCACCAAGCGGGTCGTGCGCCTTACCGCCGAAGGCGACCGGCTGCTGGATAGGGCCAAGGACGTCGTCAAGGCATCGGACGGCATGGTCGACCTCGCCCGCTCCCTCGGCGAGCCACTGGCTGGCCCCCTGCGGCTGGGCGCGATCCCCACCGTCGGCCCCTATCTCCTGCCCAAGGTCCTGCCCCTCGTTCGCGAAGTGCACGCCGAACTCAAGCTCTTCCTACGCGAGGACACGACGGCCAACCTGTTGGAGCAGCTCGAAGCCGGAGAACAAGACCTCCTGCTGCTTGCGATCGACGTGCCCCTGGGCACCGTCGCCACAATGCCCCTGTTCTCCGACCCCTTCATGGTCGGCATGCCCGACGGCGACCCCTTGACCGACAAGGAGACCCTCCAGCTCAGCGATCTGGTGGACCGGGACGTGCTGCTGCTGGAAGAGGGCCACTGCCTGCGCGATCAAACCCTGCCCCTTTGCGAGGCGTCCGGCGCCAGCGATGAGATCGGGTTCCGGGCCTCGAGCCTGTCCACCGTCACCCAGATGGTCGCGGGCGGCATGGGCATCACGCTGCTGCCCGAACTCGCCGTCGAGCGGGAGGCCCTAGCCACCCCCAACCTGCGCACCGTGGGCTTCGGCGCCGACGGCCCCTACCGCAGCGTCGGGTTGGCCTGGCGTAAGTCTTCCCCCAGGGAGGTCGAGTTCCGCCAGCTTGGCGAAACGATGGCCAAGGCCTACGCCCAGTCCTAGTAGCCTCCCCACCATGAACGGCGAAAGTTGGGAAGGGATGTCGGACGCCTACGATCCGGCAGCCTTCCGCGGACTTGGATCCAGGCTGGTCGACCAGCTGGCCACGCACCTGGAGTCCGCGCTCGCTGGGACAGGCAAGGTGCTCGCACAGCGCGACCCCGAGGAACTCCTCGCGGCTTTCGACCAGGGCTTCGCCTCGGCTGGCCAACCCGGCGAGGTCGAGCGTCTGGTGGCCGAGGTGCTGCGGCACTCCAACCACGTGCACCATCCGCGCTTCGTCGGGCACCAGGTCTCAGCGCCTCCGCCGGCCGCCGTGCTGCTGGAAATGGTCTCGGCCCTGCTCAGCAACGGCATGGCGATCTGGGAAATGGGCCAGGTCCAGACCGTGATGGAACGACGCGTGATCGAGTGGCTGGGCTCCCAGGTCGGGCTCCCCGCCGCTGCGAGCGGCGTGCTCACCCACGGCGGATCGCTCGGCAACCTGACGGCCCTACTAGCCGCACGCCAGGCCAAGGCCGGCTACGACGTGTGGACCGAAGGCCAGCGCGACCCCATGGCCGTGCTCGTGTCCGACCAGGCCCACTACTGCGTCGCGCGCTCGGTTCAGGTGATGGGCTGGGGTGCGGCCGGCGCCGCTGCCGTGCCCACCGACGCACGCTTTCGCCTAGTCCCAAGCGAACTAGAAGCCACCCTGCGCCGCTGCGCGGACGCGGGGCGCCAGGTCCTCGCGGTCGTGGCCAGCAGCTGCTCGACGGCCGCCGGCAGCTTCGACCCCCTGCACGAGATCGCCGCCTTCTGCGCCGAACACGACCTGTGGATGCACGTCGACGGCGCCCACGGCGCTTCGCTCGCGCTGTCCGAGCGCCTGCGCGGGCCGATCGACGGCATCGAACACGCCGATTCCATCGTGTGGGACCTGCACAAGATGATGGGCCTGCCCGCCCTCAACACCGCGGTCCTGTTCCGCGATGGCGCCCGCTCCTACGAGCCCTTCGCGCAGGAGGCCAGCTACTTGTTCGAAGACGCCGACCGCCAGGAGTGGTTCCAGATCGGCCGGCGCACCCTGGAGTGCACGAAGCGCGGCCTCTCCGTCACCGCCTACATTCTGCTGCAGTCCCTGGGCACCGCGTGGTTTCGATCCAACGTCGAGCGGCTCGTCGACGTCGCCCAGGGCTTCGCCGCGGCATTGGATGCCGCCCCCGACTTCGAGCTCGCCTGCGCGCCCGACGCCAACATCTTCTGCTTCCGCCACCTCCCCGGCGACGGACGCGACCTCAGCGAGCACCAGGGGGACCTGCGCCGACGCCTCGTTGCGTCGGGCCGCGCCTACATCACCCAGGCGCAACTGAATGGCGAACTCTGGCTGCGCATGACCGTACAGAACCCCAGAACCGGGGAATCCGAAGGACAAGCGGTGATCGAGCTCCTGCGCGAACTGGCCGCAGGCTAGCTCCCCATGACCACCGTCCGAACGCAGCTCTTCGACCTCGAAGCCCCCGGTCTCTTCGAGAAGGTGCTCCAGATGGGCCAACTGGTCCGGCTGGAACGCATGGATCGGAGCGAGGGCGAGGATTCCTTCGCCGAGGGCAACCTCTTCGTCGGCTGGATCGAAGAGGAGAACATCGACGCGCCAGCGGGCACCGATCCCGACGTGCTGCTCGAGCGCCTTTGGGAGGCCTACCTCAAGGAGGAAGCGAAGCTCGAGGCGCTCCCCGCGGACTACCTGCAAGACATGCGCAGCAGTCCAGGCGAGCGCATCGCCACCTGCAGGCTTGCCGCGACGTCCTGGCGCCCGGAGTCCGGACACGTGACGATGGTGCGTGTGCTGCCTTCCGCCGGACCGGCCGCGTTCGCCCGCTTCGTGCTGGAGTTCGACTGGTCCTCAAGGGATCGGTACGTGCCCCTCGCCTACGAGATGATGGAAGGCCTGGTCTGGCACCAGGAGGAGATTCGGACCGCCGACATCGAGGCACAGAAGGTGCAGGTGTGGTCGATCTTCGATCGCATGCCCGAAGCCCAGCGGGCCGCCATCCTGGCCCGCTACCAAGAGATCCTCGGGCACATTCCGCTTCCCGAGGTTCCCGCCGATGCCGAGCCGGTCGCGGCCCCCTTCCTCGACCTGCGGGACGTGGACCCCGCCAAGCTCGACCTCGACTACCTGCGAAGCGCCATGCCCCCCATCGCAAGCGGGAACTATGCCGCGGAGGTCCAGGTCGCCTTCCTCGACGATCCCATCGACGTCGAGTTCGACATCGAATTTGACTACGAACTGACCGACGGAAGCGCCGGCGTGCTTCGGGCACTGCAGGGGCTTGGACCCGACGACCGCCCTCGAGCGGCCGAACTCGCCTGGGAACACGCAAAAATCTGCATGGACGCGACCGACTACGGCGCTCCTGCGGGCCAGTCGAACGAGGACTACTTCGGCATCCAGGGCCCCCGTGAGGCGCTCGCACAGCTTGGACCGGGCTCGGTCTACCTGAGCGAGCGCATGTCGGGCGGCTGGCACGACCTGTTCACGATCACCTTCTACCCGCCCTGGGAGAGCGAGCACGGGTGCAGTCTCGTCGTGGCCAATGGCAAGTTCGTAGGTCAAACGGATGCCGGCGGCTGGCTCGGCGAGTTTGAAGTGACCTAGGTAGTAGGCCCGTAGGTGCAGCAGGATGGGTCGCGCGCAAACTCAAGCATGATCGGCAGCCCACCGAGCTAGACCTCTCCCCGGACGACGGGTGCGGGCCAGCGCTGACCGACCCGAGGTTCGATCCAGCCCAACGGCCACCTGAGAGGACCAGGATGATCGATCCGCGGATTCCGCCGTTCATGGGGGACATCAGCGCCGGATGATCCGGAGCCGGGCGCAGGCAGCCGGAGGTTCGTAGGACAGTGCCCATTCGTTTCGCGCTGGAGCGGATGGCATCCCTGACAAAATCCCCCGGGATTTCCGCGAAGTCCGGTCACAAAACGCTGGCCGCTACCCAAGGGGCGAAGGAGAGCACCCTCGCCCTTAAGAGGGTGGACTCAGCTCCGAAATCCCCGTTCTGTTCACCACTCTGTCTCCGCGATGAACTTCTCATCCCCCGCCTCCAGCCGATCCCTGCGATCGGGCGTGGCCACCCTTTCTATCCTTGCCCTCGCCGCGTCCTGCAGCAGCGACGACGACGACGGCGGCGGCCCCCCCCCGCCCGCACCCCAGGGCACCTTCAACGCGCTCCTCGACGAGGCTCAGGAGCTCCCCGCCCCCATCAGCGGCTCGCGCGTGCGCGTGACCATCACCAACAGTGCGCCCGACCTGGGCACCTTCCAGACCCCGGTCTGGGTGGGTTTCCACGACGGCACCTTCGATATTTACGACACGGGCGCCGCAGCTGACCTCTTCTTCCCCGACAACAACGCCCTTGAGCGTATCGCCGAGGACGGAACCGTCGGCCCCCTGGTCGAAGCTTTCACCGACTCGATGGCCGGCAGCGCCCAGGGCGTAGTCCTTGGGCAGCTCGGCCCCGCCCCGGGCCCCATCGCCCCCGGTGAGACGATCACCGCCACGTTCGAGGTCGACCCGACCAGCGCCTCGGGTCGCTACTTCAGCTACGCCAGCATGGTGATTCCCAGCAACGACGCCTTCGTCGCCAACGGGAACCCCATGGCCCACGAGATCTTCGATGCGGGCGGCAATTTCGTCGCCACCGGCTTCACCGTCGCGGGCGGCGAAGTGCTGGATTCGGGAACCGAGGTCAACGATGAGATTCCGATGAACACCGCGTTCTTCGGGCAAATGGCCCCCGACACCGGCGATGACCAGATGGGCCTCGTCGAGCTGCACCCCGGCTTCATGGACGCCGGCATGGGCGGCATCCTCGACAACGCCATGTTCGCAAACGCCGACTTCACCGCCCCGAGCTACAACACCCTGACCTTCCAGTTCGAGCTGCTCGCCGATGACGCTGCCGCCAGCGGCGCTGGTGTTGTGAACCTGGTCGAGAACGACACCGAGCTTTCGGTGCAGCTGATGGCCGACGGCCTCTCCGGCGAAGTGATTGCGGCGCACCTGCACGAAGCCCCCGCCGGCGAGATCGGCCCGGTGATCGTTGACCTCGGCAGCCTGATCGTTCAGAACTCCGGCGGCACGGTTGTCATCGAGGGCTCGGTTGGCGCCGACGCCGACCTGGCGAGCGCCTTGCGCGCTGGCAATGTGTACTTCAACGTCCACACCAACCTGAACCCCGCCGGCGAGATCCGCGGGCAGCTCACCCTCGGTGAGTCCTTCAGCAGCGGCGTCAGCACCCTCCAGGAGATCCCGACCCCGGTCCTCGGCACCGACGTGCGCGTCACCATGCGCAACAACGCCCCGGACATGGGCACATTCCAGACCCCGGTCTGGGTTGGGTTCCACGACGGCCAGTTCGACCTCTACGACCAGGGCGCCGCGGCCAACACCTTCTTCCCCAACACGAACGCCCTTGAGCGCATCGCCGAGGACGGCACCATCGACCCGCTCAACGAGGCATTCGATGCCATGGGCTTCGGCGTCAGCCAAGGCGTGCTGCGCGGAACCCTGTTCGGGCCTCCCCCCGTGCAGCCCGGCGAGACCGTCTCGATGAGCTTCCGTCTGGACCAGCAAGCGGCGACCAGCCGCTACTTCAGCTACGCCAGCATGGTGATCCCCAGCAACGATGCTTTCATCGCCAACGGGAACCCCATGGCCCACGAGATCTTTGATGCGGGCGGCAATTTCGTCGCCACCGGCTTCACCGTCGAGGGCGGCGAGGTGCTGGATGCGGGAACCGAGGACAACGACGAGATTCCGATGAACACCGCGTTCTTCGGGCAGATGACCCCCGACACCGGCGATGACCAGATGGGTCTCGTCGAGTTGCACCCCGGCTTCATGGACGCCGGCATGGGCGGCATCCTCGACAACGCCATGTTCGCCAACGCCGACTTCACCGGCCCTGACTACGAGTGCCTGCAGGTCAGCTTCGCCGAACTCGGCACGCCCGAGCCGGGCACCGGCCTGGTGGTGCTGAACGTGAGCGAGGACTCCTCCGAGCTCACCTACACCATCAGCGTGACGGGCCTCTCCGGCCCCGCCACCATGATGCACTTCCACGAGGCCCCCGAGGGCATGACCGGCCCGGTCGTCGAAGACCTGGCCGACTCCATCGTGCGCAACGGAGCCGGTCAGGTGACCGCCGTAGGCACCATCGACGTTACGCCTGACTTCGCCAGCGCCCTGCGTGCCGGCAACATCTACCTCAACGTGCACACGACCCTGAACCCGGCCGGCGAGGTTCGCGGCCAGCTCCGCGCGGCTCAGTAGGCAGACCCCAAGAAGAGGCCGCGCGACCGAGTCGCGCCAGGCCAAGCGCCGCGCGGGCGGGTCCGGATTGCCGGGCCCGCCCGCGCGTTCCGTTGGGCGCCGCGATCAGAATGAGGCGCTGGCGCCCCCCTTCGGGTCGTAGTTTCTGGGCCGGGCGTTCCAGGGAAGACCGTCGGACTGCGCGCTGCCACTGCTGCCGGGTATCCCTAGCATGGGGAATAGCGACCGCTGCGTGCTTCTTGGGCCATACTTGACAAGACCATGACTCTGACTCGCACCCAGTTCCTCCCTGCTGTTTGCCTTGCCGCCGCGCTCCCGGTGGTGGCCTCCTGCGGCACAGAAGTCCGCGCTGCCGGCGAGGACAGGCCCCCGTCCGTGATCCTCATCTCCCTGGACACGCTGCGCGCCCGGTACATGAGCCTCTATGGCTATGGGCGCGAGACGACCCCCTACCTGGAGCGCCTTGCGGAGGAGTGCTTGGTGTTCGAGGAAGCCAGGACCGTGGCGCCGTGGACGTTGATCTCGCACATGTCCATGCTGACGGGTCTCTACCCCGAGCAACATGGCGTGAACGACGACGACCTAGCGCTTTCGACCGAGATCCCCTTCTTGACCCAGCGCCTCGCCGAGACCGGGTATCAGACCTTTGGGTTCTACAAGCCGGCCTTTATCGGGGTCCCCCACGGCCACGATCGCGGCTTTGACGTCTTCGAGCAGCACGAAACAGCCGCGAAGGCCGGGGAGCATCTCCAGGCCCACATGCCACAGATCCTCGCCTCGCAGCCGAGCTTTCTATTCCTGCACCTGTTCGACATTCACTCCGCGCCTTACCAGCATTGGAGCCCCCTCTACTACCGCCCCCCTGGCGACTACGGGACCATGTTCCAGGAGGACGCGCCGCTACGCCTGGTGGACTTCGATCTCGCTGAAGCGCGCAAGGCCAAGGCCAGACTCACGCCCGACCAGAAAGAGGCACTGACCGCGATGTACGACGGCGGCATCCGCTACGTCGACGACACGCTGGAGATGTGGATCGAAGGCTGGCGCGCGGCCGGCCTGCTGGACAACGCGATCCTCGTCATCACCGCCGACCACGGCGAGTCCCTCGGCCAGCGGGGCGGTTTGATTCGCGGGCACGGCAAGATGTTTCAGGAGGCCCTGCATGTCCCGTTGATCGTGCGCTTCCCCGACGGCTACCGGGCCGGCGAACGCGAATCCGGCCTCGTCAGCATCGTCGACATCGTCCCGACGATTCTGGAGGCTGCCTGGATCGAACCCGATCCGCGCCTGGCCGGTCGATCGCTGCGGACCCCTCCGGACCCCGAACGCGTCCTCGGCGCCAACCGCAGCCCGATCCGGGCGCGCATGCACGGCCCCTGGAAGATCATCCAAATGGGGAACAAGCCACCGACCCTCTTCAATCTAGACGAGGACCCGTTGGAGCAGGACCCCATCCGCGATGGCGCCGCCTGGCTCAAGATGGAGGAGCTCGACGGCTGGTTCGAGGCCGATCTAGCCTCGCGCCCTGCGTTCGACGCCCCGCCCATCCCTGCCCACCCCTACGACAAGAAGATGCGCGCCAAGCTCGAGGCCCTGGGCTACGTC
>CAYWNK010000197.1:0-12202 GCA_964459495.1 uncultured Planctomycetaceae bacterium | reverse complement strand
GGGCGTGCTGCGCGTCGGCCAGCGCTACGCGATCTGTCACCCCGACAACCCCAAGGGCCCCGCCCTTCCGGTCAAGAAGCTCTTCCGCTACGAGGGTCTGCAGCGCGTGCCCGCCGAGGAGGTCCCCGCCGGCGACATCGCCGTCGTGACCGGTATCGAGGAGCTCGGCATCGGCGACACGCTCTGCCACCCCGATCACCGTGAGCCCCTGCCCGGGATCGAGCTCGACGAGCCGACGCTGTCGATGGTCTTCCAGGCCAACTCTTCGCCGTTCGCCGGCCAGGAGGGCGACTTCGTCACCGGCCGCCAGGTGCTCACCCGTCTTGAGCGCGCCTCCCAGCGCGACGTCGCCCTGCAGCTCGCCCCGGGTGCGTCGGGTGACGCGGTCGAGGTCAAGGGCCGCGGCGTCATGCACCTCTCGGTGCTGATGGAGGCCATGCGCCGCGAGGGCTACGAGTTCGCCGTGGGCAAGCCCCACGTGATCCTGAAAGAGGTCGACGGTGTCATCTGCGAACCCTTCGAGCGCGCCACCATCGAGGTGCCCACCGAGCACTCGGGCCGCATCATCGAATACCTCGGCCGGCGCCGGGGTGAGATGCTGCACATGGACGCCGTTGGCGAGATGACCAAGCTCGAGTTCAAGATCCCCGCCCGCGGCCTGATCGGCGCGCGGACCGCGCTGCTCACCCTGTCCCAGGGTGAAGCGATCCTGTCCCACGTCTTCGATTCGTGGGGCAAGGATGGCGGCACCATCCCGCGCCGCGCCAACGGCGTGCTGGTAGCCGACCGCACCGGCGACGTGATCCCCTATGCCCTAGATGGCCTCCAGGACCGCGGTACATTCTTCGTTGCCCCGGGTGAGCCGGTCTACGAGGGCATGGTCGTGGGCGAGAACAACAAGGACGCCGACCTGCCGCTGAACGTCTGCCGCACCAAGAAGCTGACGAACATGCGGGCTTCGGGCCGCGACGACAACGCGAAGATCGCACCGCCGCGAATCCTGTCGCTGGAGGAGTCCCTCGAGTACATCGAAGAGGACGAGCTGCTCGAGATCACGCCGAAGAGCCTGCGCATCCGCAAGACGGTGCTCAACGAGAAC
Organism: uncultured Planctomycetaceae bacterium; assembly: GCA_964459495.1. GTDB lineage: Bacteria > Planctomycetota > UBA1135 > UBA1135 > CAYWNK01. The sequence goes on along the minus strand of CAYWNK010000197.1, from coordinate 11,103 downwards.
GAGCGTCGCAAGTCGGACAAGAAGCGCGCGACGGTCGGTTAGCGGGGGCGAGGGCAGTACTGAGCCCGGGCAATATTCACCGCCTTGAAGAAGGGCCCAGCCTGCTCTTCGCGCAGGCTGGGCCCTTCTTCAAGGCGGTGAATATTGCCCGGGCTCAGTACTGCCCCTGCCCCCGCCCCTGCAGCGCGACCGCCTACTTCATCACCGTCACCAAAATGCTCGGCCCCGGACTCCCATCCGCCCCGAACCTCGCCGTCCACTCACTGCCGTCTTCCGAGCTCAACACGCGACGCTCATCCACAAACAGCCGCCCCTGGGTCGCCTGCTCGATCCCCTCCATCAGGCTCATACCAAGGTCGGCCGATTGGTCCGTAGTCGTCCAAGTCGTCGCCGCCCGAAGAACCAGACTCACCCGACCATCGGCCGCGGGCGTCGCCCGAACCAGTCCCATCATGCCGTCAAAGCGCGACGCAACCATGGGGTCCGGCACAGCGGCGAACTGCGCGACTTCCACCTCGTAGTCCATCACCTCCATGGTCTCAGCTCCCACGCTGAACACCGTCGTGCCGCCGCTGAGTGTTGTGCCGCTGTAGGCCGCCACGAGCTGCTCTCCGTCAAAGAACTCGATGAGCAGCTCCATGGGTTGGGGATTCCGGATGCTTGCCTGCACCTGCGCCTCATAGGAAGCCAAGGCCTCGCCAAATTCTCCGCCCCGGGGACCGAGAACACGCCACGGACCAAAGTGCGAGATCATCATCTTGCGCCTCAGGCCCAGCGATCCGATGAGGTCCATCACCTCGGGGCCAGGCCCTTGGCTCAAGCGCACCCCTAGAAGCGGCGAGCTGCCCATCGTGGCTGAGTAGCTGGAGCGCTCCAAGTTCGGAATCATCCCCCCCCCTTGCGCGCTGATCCGCGAGGGCGCCCCCGCGTGCTCGTTCAACAGGACCAGCTTTTGCCCACCGGGCTGAATCTCGACCTCCCGCCGGGGAAGGAGCTGACCGCCAACGTGCGTGATCGTGACGCGGTGCAACTGGTTCCTGTAGACCCCCCCGAGCCGCAAGCTGCCGCTGTCCGGCAGGAACGTCGCGCCGCCACTGCCGAGGCCCACGAGCTCGTAGCTCTGCAGCTCCTCGAAATCTTCCACGATGACCCCAGTCTTCGTCTCCCCGGAGACGCGCAGTCCTAGGCCAATCTTCGTTTGACCGAAACTGCCCTTCTGGCCCAGTCGGAGGATGCTGCTGAGCACCACCCCGCCGTCCACCGGCACAGCCTGCAGGTCAAGCCGTAGACCAGACTCCACCCCCACCACGATCGGCTCGCCGATCCCCGAGGCCTGGGCGATCTGCACGTCCACGTCTGCGACGATGGGCTGCGTTTCGGTCACCCGCACCTGGCCCCAAACCGCGGAGGGCAGGGAGACCAGCTGCCTGGTCGTCTTGCCGCCGGACTCGACCTCAACGCTGAGCACAATCCGCTCTGAGGCTGCCTCGAGGAAGAAGTCGTAGAGCCTCTGGACGTTGGCCTGCAGCTCCGCCGGACCGATCAAGAGCATCGTCCCGTCCTCCAGCACCCGTAGGCTACGACCCTCAAAGGAAAGCTGCTCCCCGAGCAGGTCGGATAGGAGGCCGGGGAAGAACAGCTCGGACTCCTCGCCATCGGAATCGTCGTAGCTATTGCCCTCATTCAGGATGTGGACCAGGCCCTGGGGCACGAGCCTCCAGGTGCTGCCCGGCGCGGTCACGCTGCTGACGCGCAGCGCCCGCAGGTCGTAGGCTCGCACTTCGTTCGCGGTCTGGGGAATCGCCGCGTTCGCCTCGGTGGCTCCGTCAGCCTGCGCTCTTCCGATGAAGAATGGTTCCTGCCATCCAACGGTCAAAGCGAGCAAGGTCGTACAAATCATCACAGGTTCTCCAGGGTCGAGTTGGCCACGAGCGCACGGGCTGCGAGGCAGGGTTCCAGCAGATTGGTCAGGGTGTAGAGCATCGTCCGGCGCGAAGCACCGGGACGCAGCAGTCGTTCGGTCACTTGGCGCCAGCGGCTGCCCGAGAGCTCGACGGCGAGGGACTCAAGCAGCTGCCCGGCCGCCCGTTCGCCGCTGACTTCGTGAGCCACGAGAAGCGCCGCCGCGGCAACCTCCCCGTCGCCAGCCCCCTGCCGCGCAAAGAGCTCCGTCAGGGCGTCCAAATCCTCGGTCCCCATGCGGGCGCCGAGATCCAGCAGCACATCGCGCCGCTCTGCCGCACGCAGCAGCGGATCGCCGCAAAGGCGCAGGCCCGCCCTGAGGCACGCGCGCGTTTCGACCGTGGCGCACAGCTCGAGGAGCCGGCGCGCCATGTCCTGTTCTCCGCGGCGCAGGAACTGCTCGGCGAGGGCATCCAGCTCCGCCGGCGCACGCTCCGCAGCCAGGGCAAACGCCGCCAGGAAAGCCCCGGGCTCCACGCGCCGACTCGCCTCCAGGCGCACGAGACCCCCGAGAGCTTCGAGCGACCCGAAGCGCGCGAGCGCATCGGCAACCGCCTCCCGGTGCCGGCCGCGCTCGGCCCGCTCGAGCACCCACTCCAGCAGCTCCGGCGCCCCCGATGCGCCGGCGGCCGCAAGCAGATCGGTCTCGGACAGCGGAGAGCGCTCTAGCTCGACGAACTCGGTGACGACCCTGGCTAGCGCTTCGGGCTTCGCCCCCTCGAGAGCATCCAGGACCTGAAACCGATCGCAGCCTTCGTCATCGAGCAGGAGCACCAGGTCGCGCAAGCCTTCCTCGCCAGCATCCGCTAGCAGCGCAACGAGCGACGCCGTGGCCCAGGAGCGATCGAATCCCCGCGGCCCCGTGTCCAGTGCATCCTGTACCAGCCCCCGCCGCAGCTCGGCGGGCTGATCCATCAGCCGCGACTGCAGCGCCACCTGCAGCTCCGGCCGCCACCAGGCCCGGGCCAGGGCATGCCGCCCGGCGGGCCAGAGCTCAACCAGGGTTTGCGCCGCGGCGGGGCCGAGCTCGACATCGTCGAGCTCCCGCTCGACCGTCGCCACCGTCGCACGGCCCCCGATCGGGCCCATCGCCCGTAGTGCAGCGGCCCGCAGCCGCGGCGCGGTCGCACCGCTCACCAGGCTGCGCAGGAGTCCATCCAGCGGCCAGCCCGCGGCCACAAGATCCGAGTTGCTGGCGGCAAAGGCCTTCGCCCAATCCATATCGGGCGCAGCGGGATCCACGTCGCCAAGCGCCCCCGCCAAACGCTCCGCGACCTGCGCCAGGACGCTCGCCCGGCGAACGGAATCGAATGCGGGGAGTTCAAGCGCCGGAGCCGCGGCCGACTCGGCTTGCGCGACTCCCTCGGTCCCCAGGATCGGCGCATCCGTAGTCAGCACATCGGTTGCCCGCCTTCCTGGCTCTCCAGCACTCGGGACCGCAGTGTCGCTGGACTCCGCACTCGCTCCGTCTTGGCTCCCCGCCTGCGGCTGTACCGACGCCACCGCGGGCTCTTCCCCGGGAGCTTCAGATCCGACGAATCGCCAGATTCCGGCCAGCGCGAACACGCCGGCCGCGGCCGCCGCCGTCCACCATACGCTCCGCCCCCAGGGCCTGGGTTGTGCCGGAGCCGGCAGGGCGTCGATGCGCGCATGGATCGCTTGGGTCGCAGCCTCCAGATCCAGGCCACCGACCGGCGCCTCGGGCAGCCCCTGGAGTGCGTCCACCAAAGCACCCGTCCGCGCCCACTCCGCCCCGCAGCGTACGCAGCCGGCCGCGTGCTCCTCGAGCGCAAGGCACTCCTCGACGGGCAAGGTGGCATCGAACGCGCGCGCCATCCGGGCGCGAGCAAGCCTGCAGTCATCGCGCGAGGTCGTCATGCGTCTCTCCTTCCATCCAGCAGGGGCGCCAGCAGACGCTCCAGCAGTTTGCGGGCGCGCATGACCTGTGTGCGCACCGTTCCCGGTCGGACGCCCGTGGCAGCGGCGACCTCTTCGTAAGGGCGACCTTCAAGCACCCGCAGCACCAGCGCCACACGCAGATTCGCGGGCAGCTCATCCACGGCCGCGGCCACCAGCCGGCGGGCCTCGGCCTGCCGCAGGCGCTCACCCGGCTCCGCTCCCCCTGCGGCCGGCTCCAGGTTCATGTTCTCCAGTCCGACCAGCGCCCCCCGGCGCCCACGGGCCCGGAAGTGATCGGTCGCCAGGTGCACCGCGATGCGCACCAGCCAGGCGCCGAAAGGGGCCTTGCCGTTGTAGAAGCGCAGCGACTTCCAGGCGCGCACAAAGGTCTCCTGGGCCAGATCGTCCGCGTCCTCGGGGTTGCCCACCAAGCGGAACAGAGTCCCGTGGATCCGTCCGTAGTGGGCCCGCAGCAGGGAGTCGAAGGCCTCGCGATCTCCTCCCTGGGCCGCGGCGATCCAGCGCGCGTCGTCGCTGGCCCGGTCCGGGTCGGTGGATTGGCGGCGGTCCAAGGAGTGCATGCCTGCTCTAGCAGACCCGAAGGGGTGCAGCTACGAGGGCCCCACGCGGGGCTGTGGTTCGAGACTGGACAGGCACTGGCCCACTAGACGCCCTCCGTAGAGGCCTGTAGACCGATTCTCGACGGGTTTTTTCGCTTCCCCGATACCCTGACCCACCCATGACCGACCTCGCCCCCTATTTGGAGTTCGCCTCCACCCTCTGCGACGGCGCCCGGGCCATTCTTGAGGCCCGCTACCGGGCCATCCCCGAGGCCGAGTGGAAGGCCGACCAAACCCCCGTCACCGTCGCCGACCGGGAGGTCGAGACCTTCCTACGGGACGCCATTCTCAAGGCCTACCCCGACCACGGCATTCTCGGCGAAGAACACGGATCCGTCCGCCTGGACGCCGAGTACGTCTGGGCCCTCGACCCCATCGACGGCACCAAGTCCTTCGCCGCGGGCAAGCCCCTCTTCACGACCCTGATCGGCCTTTGCCGGGATGGCGTGCCCGTGGTCGGAGCGATCGAGGCCCCCGGAACGGGCGAGCGCTGGCTCGGCGCCACGGGCCTAGGCACGGTTTACCAGGAGGCGCGCGTCCGCACGGCCCCCGATCGAGCGCTCGACACGGCCGTGCTCACCGCCACCCATCCCGATATGTTCGAGGGCGAGCGCCTCGCCGCCTTCGATGCCCTCTCCCGCGCCAGCCGCTACACCCTCTACGGCTGCGATGCCTATGGCTACGGCCAGCTCGCGCGCGGCGACCTGCACCTGGTCTGCGAAGCCGACCTCAAACCCTTCGATTGGTGCGCGCTCGTGCCGGTCGTGCAGGGCGCGGGCGGCACCATCACCGACTGGTCGGGCGCCCCGCTCACCCTGAGCTCGGACGGAACCGCCCTCGCAGCCGCCAGCCCTGCCCTGCACGCCGCCGCCCTCGGGGTCCTGCATCGATAGGCAGCCTCCGGCCCAGCTCCCCAAGGGAATCTCCGCCATCCTGCCGGCGGTTCTGGCCGCCTTCCCCCCCGAGCGACCAGCCTGGCGGCTTCGTCGTGCCCCCCCCCAACATCGTCGGGACGGGCGAAAAGAAGGTTCCAAGCCCAAACCGCCGCCCGAACATGACATCGCGTTTAGGCCATCCCAGTAGTGGGTCTAACTCGCCCTGAACCCCCGCCGAGGTCACAGGGTATTCACCTCGCTCGCCCGAGAGGGGAGCCATGGCTCTCCCTCCCACCCCTGCGGCGGTCCCAGGACTTCCCCGGCTGCTGGCCCTGTTTTCCGCCTTCCTAGGCGGCGCCACCTTGGCCGGTGCCCAACAGCTGACCCCCAGCTTCCTGGCTGCCGACGGAGCCCGAAACTCCATGGATGTGGGCGAGGTTTGGAACGGGTCCAGCCTGGCGGGATCGACCACAGGCGACACGTTCCGACTCGTGATCTCGGAGCCCGGCGCGGTGATTCACTACGACGTGGGCGTCACGGTGACGCTGCCCCCGGAGCTCGAGTGGGTGCCCAGTGCAGTCGGTGGCGCCGCGACCGGAGCCAGCCTCGCCGGCAATCAGCTCACCCTCAGCTTGCCTCCCGACACCGACGTCGATGCTAGCTCGCCACTCACCGTTGAAGTGGGTCTGCGCGCCCCGGCCGGCACCGCCCCCGGGACCTACTCCGTCGGCTGGCAAGTCACCTTCGGCACCACCGATGACGCCTCCGATGGCAGCGCCAGCACGAGCCTGCCGATCCTCGTCGCAGGGGGCGCCTCCTCCCTTGCAATCACGCCGCTCAACCAAACCCTGGCGATCGGTGACACCGCCAGCTTCCAGGTTCAAGTCTCCAACACCGGCCCCGGAGGTCTGTTCGGGGTGCGCATCGACGAAAGCGCCATCGACCCCAACCCCAGCGGGTCCCTGCAGCTGCTGACCATGGTCCAAAGCGCGCCCGCCCTGGCCGCCACGGGCTCCGCGCCCGTGCTCACCCTGCCTTACCTGGCACGGGGTGAGTCCTTTGTCGTCGACGTCACCGCCTTGGTGCAAGGCTGCATGGCGATCACCAACCTCGTCGAGACCGACGATCTGCTGGGCTTCACGACCGATAGCCAGGTCGCCTCGGTCACCCTCGCAGTCACGACCCCCCTGCTGGCACTGAACCTGCCGAACGTCAATCTCGACTACTCAGGACCCGTCTCGTTCAGCGGTACCGTCGTCAACACCGGACTGGGTGAAGCACACGACGTCGCCCTCGACACGAGCCTCCCCGGCGCCGGTGTGTCGGTCTTCAACGTGGGCGCGGACTGGACCTATGACGCCGGCTCGGGGCGCTTCACCTACATCGGTGGATCAGGAGCGCCCAGCACCCTGGCGAACGGCGCCAGCTCCACCCTTTCGTTCTCCCTGCTTCCCAGCGACGTCTGCGACGGAGACGGAGGCGGCGGATCGGTGGTATGGGCCGCCGACTACACCGATGCCTGCGGCAACGTCTATGGAACGCCCGTCGAGCTCTCCAGCATCGCAGCCCCCAGCGGTGCGCCGGAGATCTCCCTGAGCAAGACCGCCATGGCCGACCGCATGGAGGTCGGTGAGCCGGGCAGCTGGTCCATGACCCTGTCCGCCTCCCAGCGCCAAAATATCCTGACCGACCCGTTGATCGTCACCGACGTGCTACCCGCGGGGATCACCGGCGTTGTGCCCGGTAGCCCTCCCGCCGGCACGACCGTCGCCCTCTCGGGGGGGACCCTGACCTGGACCGTCCCCAAAGCCACCCTCGCCTCGGCCCAATCGCTGACCGTCGAATTCAATGCCCCCAGCGATCCGTGCCTCGGCGGCACGCTTCTCCTCAACACGGCGAGCGTCGTGGGTCAGAGCACAGCCGGCTGCAGCCTCAGTACCAGCAGCACCGCCAGCATTCTGCTGACCAACAACCCCGAGGGCGGCACCTTCGACCAGAGCTTCCAAGTCGGCTCGCCCACCGGAGCGCACTTTGAAGCCGGCGGGCCCGACGACGGCGACCAGACCCAGCAAGCGGGCGAGGGCGAGTCGATTCCCTTCACGGCGAGCTACGCCTTTGGCGCTGGTTTCACCGGCTCCTTTGACAGCTCCTCATACACGGACGATTTCGGAGGCAGGCCGGGTCAGGTCCTTGTGGCCGGTTCCCTCGAGGTCCAGATCGACGGCGGCGCTTTCGTGACACTGGCGCAGGGCCCAGGCGGCTACCAGGGCGGCACGGGCTCGCTCACCATCCCGCTCAGCTCGATCAGCTCGGGTCCCCTCGAAACCCACGCCATCGTGATTCGCTACGCGACCACGATTCCAGACGCTGAGCTGAACGGATCCACGGACATCCTCACCCAGCTCGGCACCTTGAACATCGGCGACGGGGCCATGGGCGCGGGTTCCTGTGGCGTCGGCACCTACACTCAGGGCGTCTTTGTCCCATTGGCTCGGGCCGAGCTGGACGCCCGCATTGATTCCTTCGGCGAGATCGACGTCTGCGAGGAGTTCCCAGTCACGCTGCGCGTCTCGAACCTCACCGAGGAGCGCGCCTCCAATGTACTCGTCACCCTCTCCACCGACGGCGACTACGAGTACCTCACCGGCCAGACGCCTGCCTACGGCGGCGACTTCGCGGGGAACATCACGTACTCCGAGAATGGCGGCAACAACCCGACCTTCGCCTACAGCCCGGCCACGGCGGAACTCGACCAGACCAGCACGATCACCGTGATGGTCCGCCGGCGCGCGGGTACGGGCACCGCCAAGACCCCGCTCACTGCGACCGTCACCTACGACTCGAACGGCACGTCGTCCACCAACGCCCCCGACTACATGGACGGCGGACAGCGCAGCCCGACCCTCGTGCGTGAAGCGCTGCTCGCCGTACTCGTCACGCCGGACGACCTGACGATCAAGCAGCGCAGCGCCAGCTGGACCGTATTCGTCAGCAACACGGGCGCGGGTCTCGCGACCGAGGTCACGCTCGCCAACCAGCTGCCCGCCGGCCTGGTGGCTGATGAGGCCGCAACCAACGCAGCCAACCCCGGCTTCCCACTCACCTACGACCCGGTCACGGGCTTGATGGAATGGAGCCTCGGCGACATCGCCTCCGGCCCCCCCCAACCGATCGTCATCGTCGCGACCGTCGATCAGACCGAGTGCTCGATCCCGGACGGCTCCAACATAGCCACTGCCAGCTGGGGCTGCGGCGGCGAGTCCTCTCAGGTCCAGGCCCTGTCAGCACCCAGCTTTGACTTTCTCGAAGGTCAGCTGAGCCTTCTGCACGACACCACCGCGAGCCAGGCTGTGCTCTGTGGCACGGGGATCGTGCAATTCCAAGCCCTCAATGTCGGTTCAGGCCACCTGTACGGCGTCGAGGTCTTCGAGGACCTCGACACCGCCAATACCGGTATCGCCTTCGTCAACGGCAGCGCGCAATGGAGCCTTGACGGCGCGAACTGGAACTCGATCGCTGACCCGACGATCACTGCCAACGGCCTACGCTTCGACGAAGCCCTGATCCCAGTCCTCGCCGAGCTGGGCACGGCCGCATCCAGCCGCGGCGCAGCGGGCATCTTCGTTCGCTTTTCCGTCACCGCTAGCGACCTGGCGAGCACCAGCGCACGGGTCCTCAACCTCACCGGTAGCGCCGTTCAGTCCTGTGGACAGGCCGAGAACTCCCCCGGCGCTAGCGATCCGTTGGCCCTGTCTGAGCCCGATATTCGCCTACTCGTCGATGGCTCCAATCTGGACACCGGCAGCGGCTTCAGCTCTAAGGTCACCGGCATCCCGGGCGAATCCGTGCGCTGGCGGTATCGCATCCGAAACTCGGGAGACGCGACGGCCGAAAACGTGAACCTCGTGGCCTTGTTCGCAGCGCACGGCACGTCGATCGGCAACTTGGCAGGACCAGGCATCCCTGGGACCATTGGCTACACCTCTGGCACCAGCGTGCTGCTCAGCGATGTACCGGTGGGCGAGTCCATCTACACCCTCGACGTCACCTTGGGTGCCGCCTGTGTCACGGCCGAGCACAGCGCAGAGGTGACCTGGGGCTGCACCCCGGCCTCCACGCTCAACAGCCCAAGCGACAACTCGGATAGCGCCACGCTCGCCATGGAGCCGGATTTCGACGACTCCGGACTCAGCCAGCAGATTCTGCCGCTCCCCGGTGGCCGCGCCGAAGTGCGTGTCACCCTCGCCAACTCCGGCGGTCAGGCGAGCAACCTAGTGCTGACCGATACCCTGCCTGCCGGGGTTCAGATCGACGCCAGCTTCGCGCCCACGATCACCAACACGTCCGGGACAGTCGGCGGCGTGGCTCTCGGGGGAAGTGCCCTCGTCCCCACCTTTGCACTCACCGGCAGCCTGCGGGGCGGCGATGCCGAGTTGCTCACCTTCCGGGTGCTACCGACCACCGGCTTCGACGTGGTTTCCGATGCGTTCACGATCCCTGAAACCCAGGCTGGCGGCCTGGATCCGGCCCCCCCAGCAGTTGGCCCGAATCAGATCCAGCTGGCGTTCAACTCCGCCTGCGGCGCGGGCTCCAGCGCATCGGACAGCGCAACATTGGACCTGGCCACCCCGGACCTGGACGTCACCCTAAGCCCCGCGGACCTTGTCGTCCAACCCGGGCAGAATGTCACCTTCACCTACACGATCACCAACGTAGGCGACACTGGATCGATTGCGGACCAAGCTGAGTTCGCGGCCACGATCGGCGCCGGTTGGACCACCCCCCAGGTCGAGATCACCTCGTCGCCCAACGGCGCGGGGGGAGTCTGTGCAGGCACCTGCACCCCGCTGCAGCTGGGTCCGATCGCCGCCGGTCAGTCCGTCACGATCGAGGTTTCCGGCACCGCGACAACCGGGGGCCCCCTCGCCATCACGACGCTCACCCGCGGCAACCTGTTCAACAGCGCCGGCGCGGACACGGGTCAGGACTACAGCCTGGACGGAGCCGACCCCAAGATCATCGGCATGGACCTGTCCTTGTCTCGGGTCAGCGACAGCCTCACGCAAACCACCGGCAGCGACGTCGCCATCGGCGAGGAGGTCACTTGGCGCCTGCGCTTCCAGGCCTTCGGCGGGGAAACCCTGACCGACTTTGGCCTGCGCAACGCTCTCCCCGCGGGCTTTGGCTACGTGTCCCACACACCGACTGGGGCCCACAGCGTCACGATTGACTCCCTGAGCGGCAACAACCCCGTCGCCAGCGGCACGCTCGACTTCGCCGTCGCAGACATCGATACCAGCCCTGGCCCGCGACTCTTCGAGGTGGATGTGGTCACCCGCACCCTCAACCTGGCCAGCAACACCAACGGCGCGATCCCCATTGTCCCCCTAGGTGTCTCGTTCACCGCCGTAGGCGAGTCCTGGGCTTCCGACAGCGCCCTCGACGGCTTCGGCGGCTCTGAACCGACCCTGCACGATCAAGCTAGCTCGACCGTGGTTCGACCCGCGCTAGAGTTCACCAAGCTGGTCCGCAACGTCACCCAGGGGGAGGCGGCTTTCGCAGCCGCCACCGGAGCGAACGCCGGGGACGTGCTGGAGTACCGCGTCGTCGTGAACAACACCGGCACAGGTCCAGCCTTCGACGTCGAGGTCGACGACACCCTCGCGGGTACCAAACTTGAGCTCGTGGACGGCGCCGCCGATGGGCTGGACAACGATGGCGACGGCGTAACGGATGGCGGCGACGCG
>CAYWNK010000196.1:0-12233 GCA_964459495.1 uncultured Planctomycetaceae bacterium | reverse complement strand
GGCTTGGGGCGATAGGTCCGTTGCCCATATGGCACAGCCTTCCTCGCGCAGGGCAGAGACGCACTCGGCCGTATCTTCGAAAAAGCGAACCGTGAGCCACTGGTGGCTGCCGCGCGTCACGGATTTGGTCGCGCGGCGGCGTTCGTGGGGGTGCCGGATGGCCCAGACGTGCTGGACCCCGAAGGACTCCGCGGTGCGGAGCACAGCCTGGACGTTTTCATGGTTCCAGGCCCGCTCAATGACCAGTACGACTCGGCTTGTACGCCGTCTCAAGATGGTCTCGGCGCGCCGTAGGCGCCGCGGGGCGGGGTCTTCCATGTGGGCGACAAGCCTAGCACTCCGCAGGACGCCGCTAAGCACAGGAACCCGTGCTGACGGTGTCTGCGCAGTGGAATTCGAGCGTACGGAAGCGAAGGGGCAGGATATGGAGTGGAAGTTAGGTGTCGAATATTTCAACGGCTAGAGGTTTCTCCCGTCTGGTGGACGTCCACTCCTGGGATACCCTGTGGGCGTGCTCCTACTCACCACCTCCCTCCTTCTCGCGATCCTTCCGACCCCTCCGATCCAGCGGCCGGTGGCGGAGGATTTTGTTGGGGTCTGGCAAACCGAAGCAGGCCTGCTGGAGCTGAATGTGTACGGCGACGGGATCTTGGGACGCTGCGGTGGACCGGACTACCTGGACCCCCTCGAGTGCTCCCGGCTGTGGGGGAAGGTGGTCGAGGATGAGCTGGTGCTCGACTACATCGACCCCGAAGGGACCGGTAGCGCGCGGCTGCGACTCGACCAAGGTGGAGGTCTCGTGGGCAGCTGGGAGGCCGATGAGCCATCGGAAGAGGGGGGGGAATGGCGCGGCACACTCGTACCGGATGTCCAGCCCTCGAGCCCCTTCACCGGCCTGTGGGAAACCAACTATGGGCGCTTGCGCCTGGCTGGGCCAGCGCACGACGTCGTGGGAACCTACGAGTTCGGGTTCGGCAATCAACTGAGCGGGTCGGTGCGCGACGGAGTCCTGCACTACACCTACACGGAGGAGGCGGGCACGGGCGGCGGCGAGTTCCTGCTCAACAACGACGGTAGCCGGATCCGGGGCCACTGGACGGAACATGGGGACAGCGGCAAATTTCCGTGGTTCGGACGCCGGGTGGTCAGCGATCCCGAGGCGGTCTGGTTGGTCGTGCTCGAGGCTCCCTGGGAGGAAAACCTGCGCGAACCGGAGTACGCCTTCGGCGACATGCTCAGGGGCTTCTTCCGAATGTCGGCTGGCCGCCACGTAAAGGTGCGCCAGCGGAGCTTCCACGACCTGCAGGATTTCGAACGGTTTGCATCCGAAGTGAACTTTCTGGCGGAGCCGACGGTGCTCGTGATCGCGAGCCACGGCATGCCCACCGGCATTGCGGTCAACGACAGCTTGATCGGTCCCGAGTCTGTTGCCAAGGGCCTAAGGGCGGCGGAGCACGTGCGGCTTCTACACCTGTCTGGCTGCAGCCTGATGCACGGCGACTTCTCGGAAAAGTTGCACGCCGCACTTCCGGCTCGAACGCAAGTTCCGATCTCGGGCTACTCGGCTGATGTCGATTGGGACTCGAGTGCGATCGCAGACTTCGTGTTCCTGTCCCTGGTCATTCTGCGCGGATTGAGCCCCATGGACGCCTTGGCGGAATCCCATCAGTCGGCCCCCTTCACTGGCGCATCGACGGTAGAGGGCGCTGAGTTCGCCGCGCTGGGTTTAGAGGTTCGGATGCCGGGTGGATTGTCGCCCAAGCGCCTACCTCGCTGAGAGCGCACGGTGTGACCCGGCGTCCTGGTAGGCGCTAGGCGAGATCCCAAGCTCGCGCTGGAAGGTGCGGCGCAGCTGCTCCTCGCCCCCGAAACCACAGCGAACGGCAACCTCCTTCACGGGATCGCTGCTGTCTTCGAGGAGCTGACGCGCAACTTCAACGCGGGTCCGGGCGACGGCTCGAGCCGCTCTCAATCCGGTTTGCTCGGTGTAGAGCCGATGAAAGGTACGCGGCGACAGTGCGCAACGCTCTGCTAGCCGTTCAGCCCGCAGGTTGTCCGTCAGGTGCTCTTGGATCCAGCGGTGAAGATCGTCGAAGGTGTCCGACTTGTCGGCTACCTGCTGGTGCAAGTGCTGACTGAACTGGGACTGGCCGCCGGGGGGCTTGAAGTCGGTATCCAGATTGCGGGCCAGCTCCAGCGCGACCGTACGACCAAGGTCCTGCTCGACGAGCGGGAGGCTCAGATCGATGCTGGCGGTCACATCGGCCGAGGTCCAAACGCCCCGATCGACTAGGGAAATTGGATCGGGATCGACTTGTGCGCCCGGGTAGAGAGACTGCAGATCCTCGCAGCGGCGCCAAACGGTGGGGTGGTTGACCCCCCCGGAAGTCAGTTCGATCTGGCTGAACTGCTGCGCAAAAGCCTGATTGAGCACGATTGGACGATCCGCAATCACAGCAAACTGCCCCCGTGCTCTTTGAGGACGGATGACATGGTCAGTGTTTCCAGGACCTATGCGATGCGCTCGAAGCGAATTGTCAAACATGGATTGGCTGCGTGGATTGCGAGGGCCGTAGCCTGTTGCACGCCTGCCCTACGAGCTTCCTGACCAGCGCGGAGGATGTGTCTCTCTTGATCGATCGGCTCGGCGCCGTGCGCGGACCCTTGCTGGCCATCCGGGCTAGACTTCTTGGCATGGATCTTCTCTGCGCACTCGCCTCCACGTTTCTGCTCGCCGCTCCTTCGTATTCATCCGATGTTCATTCCCAATCCCAAGCGACCGAGCATTTTGAGGTGCGTTACCGGCCCGGTTCGCGCGCTGGGGCCTCGGTCGATCGCATTGCTCACCGCCTGGAGCTCGAGTATGCAGAGACCCTTCGCAAGCTGGGCATCGCAGGCAAGGTGGACGAAAGTGCGCCCTTCGAGGTCTACCTTTATGACGATGTCGCCGAGCTGGCCGAGATCTCGGGGGTGAAGGGGAATGGGGGATACGCGTCCGGGCGCGAGGTCCATATCCCCTGGGACAACGATCAGACCCGTCAGCATGAGCTGGTGCATGTGGTGGTCGCGGCCATGGATCCGAGTGGCGACGAAGCGCGCAACATGTTCTTCGCGGAGGGACTCGCCAACGCCGTACTTGGCTATGTCCATGGCGTTCCCGTCCACGCTGTTGCCGCCTATGAGAGGGAGCGTGGCACCCTACCGGCGTTGGGGGAGCTTGCCTCCCACCAGGATTTCTACTCCTACCTGAAGCAGAACCCGGGGCTGAACGGGTACGACATCGGCGGGAGCTACTTTCTACATCTACTGGAGAATCACAGGCCGCTTGCCGTGATGGACTTCTACCACGGGGTGTCGATTGAGAAGGCGCTTGGCCAATCGCTGGAAGAGACGGAGCGCAGCTGGCACAGGCACCTTGAGTCGTTCCCGATCCGGCCGGAACTTCGGGTGCTGCTGAGCAGGAAGCGTGGTGACGGCGGGGAGTTCACGAGCTTTGCCAGGCCGTCCGGAGTCCTGCCGCTGGATGTGCTCGGTGGGGCGGAATCGTGGACCTCCGTGCTGGCGGACGTGGTCCCGAGCGACGCGGTGGGGAAATGGGAGATCGATCAGGAATCGGTGCATGGTTCGAATGAGAGCGGCCGAGATTGGACCAGCGTTGTTGTCGACACCGAGCCTAGGGGCGACTGCGTGCTGCGAATGCGCGCAACAACCGGCAATGCGTGCTGGGGGATCAAGATCCAGTACGGCAGCTCCTGCGAGGCCATGGTCCTTGGGGGGGGCGCGTTCATCTATACAGACCGGGGGGGCATCGCCCACACGGACTCCTACAAGCTCAGGCCCAATGCCGAGGTCGACTTGGTGTTCCGCGTCCAAGACAACCATGTGGAGATGTACGTGGACGGCGCGCTGTTGCTCGAGGCCGACCTGCCGCTCAAGGACTCACCGATTGGATTCGGCCTCGTCGGGGGCCAGGCGACGATCCATGGCTTCTCGGTTCGAGACCTCTAGCGGGGCCCCCTTGGCATCCATGCATGCAAGGACTTCCAAGCCGGCGATGGGGTGGATCTTCGATGGAGAGTGGGGGCGCTGGCACCTGCGGCTCGAGAGGCTGCGGTTGCAGGCCACTGGGGACCGGATCGACTGCAAACTGCTACCCTGGGTGCGGATGGCTCGTCTCTCACTGTGGATCGGGTTGCTCTTCGTCTGCGGTTGCGCTTCGCCAAATAGGGCGGCCGGCGACCTCTGGCTCCGGGGCGCTTCGCAGCTGATTGGTGAATTCGGTGGCGGACTGTTGGAGGGGCAGGACGAGAAGAGAGGCAGTGAATATCGGGGCGTCGAGATGCTGCTGGGCTTGCGATCCCTGCAGGAGAGTTCCTTCGGGCGCGTTCGACATCCGGGGGCGTTCGGAATGCAGGTGCTACTGCCCATCGAGGGGCTGCCCGTGGCAATCGAGTTGGGTGGCCACTATTCCCAGGACGATGATGGTCGGCACGGAGGACTCGCCACTCGCGGTGGCCAGATCTTTGAGGGATCGGTGGGCCTACGCCTGGCGTTCAATGCGGAGCGCGGTCTCGTGGTGCCCTACGTGGGCTGCGGCCTAAACGCCCTGTATGCGAATCTGGACGACCGCTTCCTCAATCGAAGCACGAGCGATTTCTCCGCGGGATACTACGTGCACGCCGGGGTCCTCGTGTACGTGGGTGGGAACAGCTACGTCGGCTTGGACTGGCGGGGGGTCGATGGTACGGACGTGTCGCTGCTGAACGGAGACGACACCTTGGACTACCATCAGCTATCGATTGTGCTCGGCCGTAGCTGGTAGGCGGTCTGACTTGTCGGGGCCGCGTTCGCAGCAAATGGTCGCCATCAGGCCCGGCGGTACGGGATCAACGCGGCCGGAGCTCGGTGCCTAGGCCGCAGGTGATGAACACGGCGGTCACCGGGGCGTTCGCGTCGGCGCTGTGCCACATGCCTGGTGGATTGATGATCAGCTCGCCGGCTTGAATCCGACTGGTGGTCACCACTCCGTCCTGGTCTTGGTGGAGGCGGGACTCGGAGAGGGGAAGGGGGCCGTGGCCGCTGGGTTCGTCCATGGGGGCAGCCTACATGCTTGGCTGATCCGCGGCCCACGACGCGCTACTGGGGCTCCTTCATCAGGTGCGTAGCCCAGCCGTCGTAGGTGCCGCCCAGGGGCTCGGCATGCCCGATCAACTCCAACACAACGCCATGGATGTGCTGCAGTTCGACGGGGTCCTCGCGGGTGACCTCCACGAAGAAGCTGCCGTCATCTCGCGCGGGTTGCAGCTCTTTCGGGCTCTGGAATCCGGCGCTCTCCGCTTCCTTCTGGAAGGCCAGCCGGGCGTCCGCGGTGGGGAAGTGGAGACCGTGATCCACCGGGCGGGGCAGCTCGGCCCGATCCTCTAGCTCCACCAGCCGATCGCACAGGGCTGAGCTCGCCATCCATTGCCGGCGTTCTGCGTCGGGCAGGAGGAAGTCGGTGAAGTAGTTCCACTCGGGATCGTGGTCGATGTGGGTCCAGATCTCGCGCTCGATGCTGGGCGCGTGTTCACGCAGGGCGTCGAGGAATGTCCCGTCCGCATCCTTGGGCCCGTAGTAGCTGAGCTGCCAGGTGCCACTTGAGCGCATGCGCCCGACCGCTACGTAGGGCTCTCCAAGGGTCTTCGTCACGGCGTCCTCGAACGGCGCGAAGGACTCGGCCTCCTCGCGGGTGCCCATGCGGTGATCACCGGGGTCTCCCATCTTGACCCCGACCACGTAGAGGGTCTCGGCGCCAGTGGGGCGGGGCCCATGCTCGAAATGCATGGCGACGAGGATCGAGGCCGGCGAGCCGTCCACCTGGGCGGGATAAGAGTCCCAAGATTCGCTGGTCATCGGAGTACGGTGCCGCCTTGGCTGTTGTTGGTCAACAGCGGCACAGGCGGCGCCGCATCGTTCCACCCGCGCCGATCGCGATCGGCTGCAGGGTCTCCAGGAACTCAGCCATCCGGAACGGTTTGACGAGGTGCCCGCTGAGCCGGATCTCGGAGCAGCGAATGCGGAGGCTGCCCATGGGGTCGACGGACTTGGCCGCCACCCGCGACCGCGGCGCAGACCATGGCTCGTGACCTATCGCGCGTCCACTCGATGGCCCATTCGAGCTGGGTCTGGTCGGCCGCCGCAGCCCGCACTTCGGGCTGCTCGGGCTCATGCACCGACCGGGGAGGTCCTTGCCCCCAGGGGCGAGCAGCCCGCCGAGCGAGCGCTGGAGCTTCGATGGCTTGTCCTGCTTGGGACCCGGCAATGGGCGGAACTGGGGAGCTTCGCTCCGAAGAGCGCGGCCCGCCCGCTCCTTCCACTCGAGCACCACGAATGGGGCTAGAGGGAAGGAGCCGCTCGGAGAGCTTGGGCGATGCCGAAATCCTCGGCTCGAAAGCGCGCGATCTACTCGGGCGCGGTGCTGCCGGCCGGCGCGGGCTTGGCCGGCTCCGGCTCCTTGTCGAGGAACCGCAGTCC
The DNA here is from genome assembly GCA_964459495.1 of uncultured Planctomycetaceae bacterium. Taxonomy (GTDB): domain Bacteria; phylum Planctomycetota; class UBA1135; order UBA1135; genus CAYWNK01. Next base: position 5,720 of record CAYWNK010000196.1, on the reverse strand, counting down.
CTCGCCATCGGCGGCGCGATCGATCCAAACGTGTCGGCCGTTCTCGTTCTCGCCGCGCAGAAGGTGCTCGGCCAGGGGATCTTCGATGTGGCGCTCGATGGCGCGACGCAGGGGACGCGCACCGTAGTCCTCGTGGAAGCCCTTGGTGATGAGGAACTCGATTGCGTCGGCGGTAAGCTCCAGGGTGACCTTGTGATCGGCCAGGCGGCCTTTCACATCGTCGAGCTGGAGAGTCACGATCCGGCGCAGGTCGTCGTGCGTCAGCGGGTTGAAGACGATGGCTTCATCGAGACGGTTCAGGAACTCGGGGCGGAAGTGACGCTCGACCTCGACCATCACGTCGGCACTCATCTTCTTGCGGCGTGCGCCGTCGTCCGAGGAGGCCTGGTCGAAGCGCCCGAAACCGAGCTGAGCGCCCGCCTTCATGGTGTGCGACCCGAGGTTCGACGTCATGATCAGGATCACGTTGCGGAAGTCCACGTGGCGACCGAACGAGTCGGTCAAGCGGCCTTCTTCCATGATCTGGAGCAGCATGTTGAAGACGTCCGGGTGCGCCTTCTCGATCTCGTCCAGCAGCACCACGGAGTAGGGCCGGCGGCGCACCTTCTCGGTGAGCTGGCCGCCCTCCTCGTAGCCGACGTAGCCCGGAGGCGCGCCGACGAGGCGAGAAGCGTTGTGTTTCTCCATGTACTCGGACATGTCCATGGTGATGATCGCTTCCTCATCGCCAAACATGAAGTTCGCCAGCTGCTTGCACAGGTAGGTCTTGCCCACGCCCGAGGGGCCGAGGAAGAGGAACGAACCCATGGGACGCTTGGGGTCCTTCAGGCCCGAACGCGAACGTCGGACCGAGCGAGCGATGGCGCTGATGGCGTCGTCCTGATGAATGACGACCTCACCGAGCTCGTTCTCCATCTGCAGCAGGCGCTCGCGCTCCGCCTTTTCAAGGCGCGTCAGCGGGATGCCGGTCATCTTGGACACGGTCTCCTGGATGATCTCGGCGTCGACGACCCCGACCTCTTCCTTGTCCTGCTGTTCCTTGCGCCAGTCCTGCTGGATCTCTTCTTTCTTCTTCTTGAGACGGTAGGCCTGGTCGCGCACTTGCGCAGCGGCTTCGAAGTCCTGGGCGGCGACGGCCTCGTCCTTCTCGCGCTCGAGGTGTTCGATTTGATCGGAGATTTCGCGCAGGTCGGGCGGGGGCACCATGGCTTTGATCCGCACGCGCGCGCCGGCCTCGTCCATCACATCGATGGCCTTGTCGGGCAGGAAGCGGTTGTTGATGTAGCGCGTCGAGAGCTCCACGGCGGTCTCGAGGGCTTCATCGGTGTAGCGCACCCGGTGGTGGGCTTCGTAGCGATCGCGCAGGCCCTTGAGGATCGCGTTGGCCTGCTCGGGGGTCGGGGGCTCGACGTTGACCGCCTGGAAGCGACGCTCAAGCGCGCCGTCCTTCTCGATGTGCTTGCGGTACTCGTCGAGGGTCGTGGCGCCGATGCACTGAATCTCACCGCGCGAAAGGGCCGGCTTCAGCACGTTCGACGCGTCGATGGCGCCTTCCGCGCCGCCGGCGCCCACGAGGGTGTGCAGCTCGTCGATGAACAGGACCACGTCTTTGACGCGGCGCACCTCGGTCATGACCGCCTTGATGCGCTCCTCGAACTGGCCGCGGTACTTGGTGCCGGCCACCATCAGAGCCAGGTCGAGAACCACGATGCGCTTGCCGCGCAGGATCTCAGGCACGATGTTGTCGATGATCTGCTGGGCGAGGCCCTCGACGATGGCGGTCTTGCCGACGCCGGGCTCACCGAGCAGCACCGGGTTGTTCTTGGTGCGGCGCGAGAGGATCTGAATCACCCGCTCGATCTCGTTCTCGCGGCCGATGACCACGTCCAGCTTGCCCTCGCGGGCGAGCTCGGTCAGGTCGCGTCCAAAGGAGTCGAGGGCGGGTGTCTTGGACTTGCCGCCAGGCCCGCCGGCGCCGGGGCCGTCGTCGGACATGGTGGTCTCGTCGTCGTCATCGTCCCCGGTGTCGGCGCCGAGGAAGTCGAGCACCTCCTCGCGTACGTCCTCCAGCTTGACGCCCAGGTTCAGGAGGACTTGGGCAGCGATGCCCTCGTTCTCCTTGATCAGGCCCAGCAGCAGGTGCTCGGTGCCGATGTAGTTGTGCCCCAGGTTGGAGGCCTCCTCCATCGACAGCTCCAGCACCTTCTTGGCGCGGGGGGTGAACGGGAGCTGGCCCATGGTGACCATGGACGGACCGGTCTTGACGATCTTCTCGACCTCGGTCCGGATCTTGTTCAGATCGATCCCCATGTTCTTGAGGACGTTGGCAGCGACGCCGCTGCCCTCTTGAACGAGACCGAGCAGCACGTGCTCGGTGCCGAGGTACTCGTGATTGAACCTTTGGGCCTCCTGGCGGGCGAGGTTCATGACCTTCTTGGCGCGGTCGGTAAAGCGATCGAACATGTTGTCGTCTTCGGGCGAAGGGGGCGCCAACGGGCGCGAGGGGGGCTCGAATGCGGCGTCGAAGGCCGCTGGCAGAGACTCCTGTGGTATCTCTCTTATCGCCTTCAAGGGCGATGGGCCTGAGGGTCGGCTTGGGAGCCGAGCGAATCCTCCCAGTGGCGCGAGAGACAGGACCCCTGGGAGGGCAGGATGCCAGAGCGAGGAAGGTCGCACCAGGGGCCTCCCTGGGCCCTTGGAGCCCGATCTGCACAGCTGGGACACGCTCTTCGAAGTTGCAAATTCGAGCGATCGCACCCGTCCCAAGACCGAGGAGGATTCGGGAGGGATTTGGTCGGCGCCGCCGAATTTCGGAGAAGGGCCGAACGATCGGTCCCCCGTGCGCTCAGGCGGGGGACGCTTCGTCGTCGACGCCCAGGGCGCGCAGCTCGTCCCGCAGTCCGGCGGCCCGCTCGTACGCTTCTTCTTCGATGGCGCTTTCGAGCAGGTCGCGCAGCTCGCTGGTGCGCCGCTCGAGCTCCAGCCGGTCTTCGTCGACCTGGGGCACGCGGCCCACGTGGTGGGTGGCGCCGTGCATGCGCTCCAGCATCTCCTCAAGCTGCTCGGCGAAGACTTCGTAGCAGGTCTCACAGCCCAGGCGGCCAATGCGCCGGAACTCGTCCAGGTCCATCTGGCAGCCGTGACACTGGATCAACGGGCGGCAGGTCGCCTTGGCGGTCACGTTGATCAGGTTCCAGACGCCGCCCCCCAGGGGCGGCGACACGCCGGCGAAGGGCAGGTCGGCCAGCTGGCTGCAGTTCTCACACAGGTGCTCCGCACAGATTTCGTTGGCAGGGCTTCCAGCGCCGTGCCAGGCGTGGATTTCTGTCACGTGCACGGTGGCGGTCGACTTGTTGCACTTCTGACAAAGCATGGCTCGTAGCTGGTCTTCAGGCTAGCGCTGAGCGGCGCGGGGCTCGAGGTGCTCCGGATCGGGGAACGCCTCCAGGCTGCGGGCGAGCAGCGACTCTGTGATCTTATGTCGGTCGAGCAGGGCAATCAGCTCAGCATCTCCCTGTTCCCGGGTTGCGGCCAGGACCGCAAGCGAGCCAGCGCCCTCCTCGAGCCTGTCGAGGAAGCCCAGAAGCTCCTCTGAGGGGGGGAGGGCCCGCGGTGTCAGCGGCTCTAGGTCGGCGAATTTCCCCCGAAGGGCGGCGACCGCCTGGACCCGGCGAATCCCGCATCGAGACTCGAGTTCAGTATCGAGGGCAAGGCAGGCCACCGCCAGGCGGGCGGGGCTGATCGCGGCTTCCTTGGCCCCAAAGGCGTCCTTGTTGGCCTGGGATAGGGCGCGCTTGGCCGGGTCGCTGAAGCCGCGGAACAGGGGGCCGTCGGCGTCCAGCGCGGTTTCGTCCGGTCCCGCGGCCCGGGGGATGGCATCGGTGATGGATCTGTAACCCTCCTTGCGCAGGGCCTCGGCCGCGGGCTCGGGGAGTTCCTCCACGCAGTGCTTGAGGAGGCTGTCGAGCTCGACGCTGCCAGCGCCCACGGCTAGCCCTGCCGAGCGGGCGCGGCGCAGGGCGCGTACGGCGGCTGGGGAAAACGGCAGGGCCGCTTTCGAGCCGACCACCATGATTCCGGGGGACAGGGCCAGCAGCTCCAGGTCGATGGTCTCGGGGTCCGCAAACGCGTGGATGGCGAGCTGGTGGGCGCCGGATTCCTCGTCGGCGACGATCGCGCCCAGCCAGTGCTCGGGGGTCACTTCATCGGAATGCAGGCGCAGGGCGCGCTCGCCCGCAGCCAGCAGGGACCCACGCCCGTAGGGGGACAGCCTCGGGAGCAGGGGGCCCAGGGTGGTGTGATCGAGATCGAGGCTCATGGGGAGGGGAGCATGGCGCGAAAGTCCTCTGCCCGAGCGCGAAAATTGGCGTACGCGTCAAAGGAGGCGCAGGCCGGCGCGAAGAGCAGTGTCTCTCCGGGGGAGGCGCTCGCATAGGCCGCGGCAACGGCTTCTTCCAGGGTTGGAAAGTCGCAGACCTGGGCCCCCGCTCCGGCGAACACCTGCTGCAGGGCAGGGCCTGCGGCACCAAAGGCCAACACGCGGGTTCCGCGGGCGGCGCAGGCGGCGGCAAGACCGTCAAAGGGTAGCCCCGCCTTTGGCTGGCCGCCGACCAGCAGGGTGCAGGGGCCATCGAGGCTCGTCAGCGCCGACAGCGCGCTGTCGGGTGTGGTGCAGACCCCGTTGTCGACCACCCGCAGGCCTCCGCGGCTGCCCAGGTCTTCCAGTCGGTGGGGGAGTCCCCGCAGACCGGCGATGCGGCCGGCGAGGTGCCCGCTGGTGGCGCCCATGGCGCGTGCCAGGCAGAGGGCGACGCAGAGGTTGTCGAGCTGAAAGGAGCCCAGCACCTTGAGGTCCGTGGCGGGGGCGAGGGGCCGCCCCTCCAGATGGATCTTGCCGTCCTTGACGAAGGCCGGTCCCTCGCCGGCGGCGAGCAGCTGGGTGATCAGGCAGGCGCGCAGGCCGCCGGCAAAGGGCTCTGCTGCGGCGAGCGCGGCGGGGAGCACGAGCGTCCCGCCAGCGGCGACCAGCGCCAGCAGGCGCGCCTTCGCGGCCGCGTAGCCGGCTGCGTCCCCGTGGCGCTCGAGGTGATCGGAGAGCACGTTGACCAGGGCCGCCGAGCGCACCGCCGGCAGCGGTTGTGCGGGCAGTGCTTCCAGCTGGTACGAGCTGATTTCGGCCACCACCAAATCCCCGCTGCCCATGGCAGGCAGATCGTCGAGAAGGGAATGGCCGATGTTTCCGCCGAGCCAAACGCGCCGACCGCCTCCGTCGAGCAGCTGGGCGAGAAAGTTCGCGCAGCTGCTTTTCCCTTGGGTGCCGCTGATCAGGGCCACCGGTGCGGGGCAGGCCTCGAGGAACAGCTCCAGCTCGCTGGTGATGCGTGCGCCTGCCTCCCGCGCCGATCGGACAAAGCGGCTGCTGGGGGGGACAGCGGGGTTCACCACGACGAGGTCGGCTTCCGTGAAGTCCTGTTCCCGATGCTCCCCCAGCCTGGTTTCCAGAGCCAAGCCCTGCAGCTCGGCCAAGGCGGGGGCCAGGGTGTCCTCGTCGCGCGTGTCGGTCACGAGGACATCGGCTCCGCCCCGGGCGAGGAAACGTGCGGCGGCCGCACCGCCCCCGAAGAGACCCAGGCCCATGACGACGGCGCGCTGGCGGCCAAGCCCTGCGGCGGCGCTCAACGGGGCCCTACTCCACGGCGCTCGGAGCCCGCGCCGCCGCG
>CAYWNK010000195.1:0-12340 GCA_964459495.1 uncultured Planctomycetaceae bacterium | reverse complement strand
CGCCGTGGCGATGGGAGACTTCGCGGACCCGGTCCAAACAGCCCGCGATGAGCTGACCCGAACGGCCCGGGCCCGCGTCGATCTGATCCAGAGCGCATGGAACAACCAGCGCAGCTCGGCCGATGATCCCGCTCCCGCCGCCGGCCTGGGCGTGACCCTGGGCCCGCCCCTTGCCTTCGGAGGACCGATCGGCACCGGCGTAGGTGCTTCGCGGGTCGCGGACGTGCTCGTCGACGCCGCGCTCGTCGCCGCCGGCGCAGGCGATCTGGCTGCGGCCTCCCAGCGCGCAGCCGAGGCGGTGAGCCGCGCCCCGAAGGCCGCCCGGACAGCGGAGGCACGCCTGCACCTCGCCCGTTGGGCCGCGGCGCGGCAGGACTCCGCTGAGGTCCAAATCCAGCGCAGCGCCATCCTCGCAGGCGACCATGCGAACTACCCCGTCGGAGGCTCCGGAGGCATCGGAGCAGGCCTGCTGGCCTGTCTGATCGAACCCGTCGACGGGGCTTCGGCCCATGCCCTGTTGAGCGACTCCGCCCCCTTGCTCCCCCCGCCCGGAGACAGCATCGAGATCGGTCCGGATCGGACTGCCAAACTCCGTTCGGATCCTCTTTGGAAGGTGCTCCGCGAGCGCCTGGAGACAGCGAGCCCTGAGCTCGACTGGGACGCTCCGTTCCACGTCGAAGCGCGCACGGCCGAGGCCCTCCGCGCGTTCTTCGGAGACTCGCTCAGCGCAACCGAAGACCGCTGGACCCTGCTCACCCGGCGCGGCGCCCTGTTCGCAACCCGCGCGTTCGCCGGCGGGGTCCGCGTGCTCAGTGTCCGCCCCAGCGGGCTGGTCGCGCGCCTGCGCGAGTCGATCGGCACCGGCCAGTTCTTGCTGCGATTCGACCACGAACCCGCCCTGCTCGCAGCGGCGATTTTCGATGGCGGCCGGGAGTGGCTAGGCGGGACATCGATCGGGTTCACGCTGCACAAGGAGGCTCCCCTGTCCAAGGCACGGGCCGAGGCCAAGCGCCAGCGTTTCCTGCGGGGGGGTCTCATCGCCCTTGCGATCGCCATCGCGACGGCTACGGCGCTTGCCGTGCGCGCCATGGAGCGTGCCGCTCGATTGACCAAGCTGCGGAGCACCTTCGTGGCGAGTGTCAGCCACGACCTGCGAACGCCCATCCAGTCGATCCTGCTCCTGGCTGAGACCCTGGAAAAGGGCCGCGTAGCCACGGATCAAGGCCGCCAGCGCTACTTTGTGTCCGTTCGGCAGGAAGCCCAGAGGCTGCGGCGTTTCGTCGAAGACCTGCTCGACGGCGCGCGCATCGACCGCGGCGACGGCGCGCGGGTCGAACCGCGAACGACCGCGATGGAGCCATTCCTGAACGACCTCGAGGCTCTGCTGCGTGAACGCTCCGACAAGCTCGGGGCCGCCCTAACCGTCCAACGCGCGGGCCTTCCCGCGGAGCTCGACATCGACCCGGATGGCGTGCACCGCGCCGTATGGAACCTGGTGGAGAACGCGCTCAAGTACGGCCATGGTCCGAATGAGACCTCACGGGTCACGGTCGACGTCGGGTGGCGCGAGGGCTTGCTCAGCTTTGTCGTCAGCGACACAGGCCCTGGCATTCCCGGACGATACGCCGACACGGTCTTCGAGCCCTTCGAGCGCCTCACGGATCAACCCGGCCGCGTCTCCCCAACCGGGCGCAGCGCCGACACAGGCACAGGCCTTGGGCTCAGCATCGTGCGCGCGATCAGCCGCGCCCATGGCGGAGACGCCACCCTCGAGCCCGCACAGGCGGGTGCGCGCATCCGCGCGACCTTCCGCACGATTCCATCACCCACCGAAACGCCGAATACCGGCGAGGGAGCCGCATGACCCGAGTGCTCGTCGTCGAAGACGAAGATCCGATCCGCATGGCCCTGGTCGACAACCTGGAGGCCGAGGGCTACGAGGTGCTGGAGGCAGCGGACGGCAACGCGGCGGTGAAGATCGCGTTGACCGAGGATCCCGACGCCGTGCTGTTGGACCTGATGCTGCCCGGTCGCGACGGCTTCGAAGTGCTGCGCGCCATGCGCGAAGATCGATTGACGGCCACGGTGCTGATCCTCAGCGCCCGCGGCGCCGAGCTCGATCGTATCCAGGGCTTCGAGTACGGCGCCGACGACTACGTGGTGAAACCGTTCTCCAGCGACGAGGTCCTGGCGAGGCTGCGCGTGGCGCTGGCCCGGCGTGGCGGCTCGACCCCGGGCGTTGGAGAGGTGGAAGATGTGAAGACGCACACCTTTGGCGACGTCCACATCGACTTTGACTCGTACTCTCTGACGCGCGCGGGCACGCGCCACGGCCTCTCCCGGCGGGAGATGGACCTGCTGCGCTACTTCCTGCGCCACGACGGAGAGACCTGCAAACGCACGACGCTGGTGGAAGAGGTCTGGGGGCCGATGCCCGGAACCGGCGAGCCGCCGACCACGCGCACGGTCGATCAGCACGTGATGAAGCTGCGCAAGAAGATCGAGGCGCGCCCCGATGACCCCCAGCACCTGGCCACGGTCCACGGCGTGGGCTACCGCTTCCGATCCCGCCCGACCAAGGCCTGAGACCCCGTCTCCAGCGGGTTGTGACGGCCCCGTGACAGCTCTGTGACATCGCCGTGCCGCCACGCACCTAGCCTTCACCATGATCCAACGAATCCTGCTGCTGACCTTGGCCGGGGTGATCCCTGGCGCCGGCCTCTTCCCCCAGGACGCGGCCCCGATCCAGGCGCCCGACACCCTCGGCGAGGCTTTCGCCAACTGGCGAGTCGATGTGCTGACAGCTGAGAGTGGACCCGGCGCTCTCTCCGCCCTGCGGGCGCTGATCGAGAGCGCGGAGGCGGGCCTGAGCAGTTCCCCCGGGGACGCGGAGATGACGGTGCTCCTGGGCCAGATGTGGACCGCCGAGCTCGAGGAGTCGGAGCGTCGTCGCGACCTGGCCAACCTGGAGACGCGCACGCTCGAGCTTCTCGGGTTCGCCCTTTGGACCGGCGACGAACCGACCGCGGAGGCTCTCTCGAGGGCCGCCCGGCAGGCCCTAGACCCGGGCCGGGTCCAGCGCGCCCTGACGGCCCGCAGCAGCTCCCCGCTCGCGGCGGGAGCCCAGGCCGGCCCTAGCGAAGAGCTGATCGCCGCCGCCGTGCAGGACGCAGTTCAGGCCGACGACGAAGAATTCCTGCGTCAGATGGGGAACGCGGCCGTGCCCACCCTGCGCGCCCTGGCGCGGGCTGTGGAGATCGCAGGCCCAGAACCGAAGCTCTCTCCCCTAGCCCTGCTAGCGGAAATCAACCCCGCTGCGGCCCTCGACGTGGCACTCGAACACGTCGAGACCGGCGATATCCTGCGCAAGACCCTGGTCGTGCAAGCCTTTGGCTCTCGGTCTCCCTTCGCCTCCGAGAGGGTCTGGACCCGCGAGCAAAGCGGCGCGGAGATCCTGATCCGGCCCGCCTGGAGCGGCATCGTCTCCGGGCTCCTCCAGGACCCCGCCGTCCCCACCAAGTGGGTCGATCCTCACCTCGCTGAATTCGTGATCCGCGATATCGGTTCGCGCGACCTCGAGGCGCCCTTCGAGGACTGGCTGCTGCGTCACTGGCCGAACTCGCGTCCCGTGCCCCTGGTGATGCAGCGGGCAGCCCGGGGCCTGATCACCCGACCGGACACGAAGGCCCAGGCCCGGGGCGCCGACCTTCTTTTGCTCGCCACCGACGCGACCGCCCTCTACTCCCTGGCCGGGACCGACGACCCGGACCTGCGAAGGACCCTGCCGCCGGTCTTCGGAACCCGCACGGTCCGGACCTGGACTCCGGAGCACCGTCGCCAGGAGGTCGAGCTCGCCCCGCTGATCGATGACGCCTACCGCCAGGCCCTGGACCTGTTCGTCCGCGGCAAGAGCGACGACGCCGCCAAGTTCGCCCTCGAGCTTGCATCCGACCTCGGGCCCAACGGCTTGCCGTCCGTGGTGGACGAGAAGGGCTGGCTCCAGTGGCTGCAGGCCCACTCCGCCGATCGCGCCACGTGGCTACGACCGCTCCTCCTGCATTTGCGTCCGCTGGACGCGAGCCAACGCCTACAGCTCCTTGGCCAGGTCGCCGCGTGGATCGCGACCACACCGGATCACGCGGCCACAGCCAGTCGCGTCCATGCGCTGGTAGAGGTCGCCTCCGAAATCGGCGGCATCGACGAGATGCTCGCCGCCGCCAAGGCCTGCGTGGCAGTCGGCTTTTCCGAGACCGCGGTCGAGGCCGTCATCCTGGTTTCCCCTGGCCTTCTCGAAGCCGAGCCCGCCAAGGCAACGGCGCTCGTCGCCTGGCTGGAGGGCCAGCCGACCGCAAACTGGGGCGAGCTGGTCGAACAAAGCCGCTCAAGCACGGGCTACGCGGCCTACGAACCCTTCCTCAAGTTGCTGCCAATCCCCGATCAGCAGCGCATCGCGCGCGCCCTCTGGGCCCAGGCCTACGAGCACTTCGCCTGGCTGGATCGGGACGATTTCTCCCTGGGCCGGCTGGACTGGCTGGTGCTCGTGTCCGACGACCAACTCCCGCCCATCGGGCGGCTCTGGGCACTGGAAGAATTGCTGGCCACGCCCGGCGATCCACTCCCTTCTGGAGCGGCGGCCGAGTTCGCAGCCGCCATCGCAGCAAGTGGCGAATCCCCAAGCAGTCACAGCGACTACAGCGCGGTGGGCGTCGACCCCAAGCGCATCCTGGAGAAGCTGCTCGAGCTCCCCAATGCGGCGGAGCAAACCGTGCTCGACTTCTACGTCCCCTTGGACGAAACAGAGCTCGCCGACCGCTTGCTTGCGCGTTTCCCTTCATCGACGTGGCAGGCCCATGGCTCGTCGCCGCTGCTCGCTGCCCTCGTCGATCATCTGATCAAGCGCAACGACCCCGCCTGGAACACGGACCTGCTGGCTGCGGTCGGCCCCCGCAACACGCTCCTGATTTCCCTGGTCAGGGGCATCGTCTATCTGCGCTCCCCCGTACACCTACCCGTCGCCGGCGAAGTGCTCAGGCGCGGTGTATTCCCCGACACCGAATGGCGCCTGCGCATGGTGGGCTACGTCGAGAGCCTCGCCAACGACGAAGCCATGGGTCACCTGGTCGCTGCCGCCCGCGCCACCGGCGCCGAGGACTACCGCAACGAGCTCTTCGAAGCCGCCCAGCGCGTCCTCGCCTGGCGCGACATCGAGACCCGCTGGCGGGCTGCATCCGAAAAGCCCCAGGATCGCTAGCGCGCGCCAGAATACGGGTGTCCGGTCCGCGAACGATGGACTCGGGGGCAGTCAAGGCGATCTCTGCCTTGGCGACACCCCGCCCCCAACGGGGCCGGTCAGCGCCGCGGCCGGCCAAACGTGGCATCTTCAGAGCTGGTACCGGGACAACCATCCGAGCGCGACGAGTGACCTCTCCTCGTCCGTGCTGGTCACGCTGAACTAGCCCGAAACAGGAACAGGAGGCGCCGCCGGGGAACCGGCGGCGCCTCCTGCGCATCGGTGGGAGAGCCGGACTAGTTGGACATGCTGAGCACGTCTACCAGCTTCTCCTCGATCTCCGGGTTCGAGAGCACGCGGCTCATCTCGGTGGTGTAGGCGGTGGTGACCTCCGCGTAGGCCTTGGCGTCATCGGCGTCCATGCCCTTGGCGGACTCCGCGGGGTTGGCAGCGATCTCCTTGGTGAGCTTGCTCATGCGCTCCATCAGGGGCTCGAGCTTGGACTTGGCGGCCTCGGCGGAGTCCACGTCCTTGACCTCTTCGAGTACGTCGGTGATGTCGGCCATGACCGACTTCATCTCGGACTGAACAGACGAGCCCCCGCCTCCGCAGGAGACGATGAGGGTGGCGAAAGCGGCGAGGATGAGTTGCTTGGGGAGTTTCATTGGAGATTCAGGGGTAGTTGTTAGAGAGAGGGGGGTGGATTCGGGGTGTTCGGGCGGACTACAGGACGAAGGTGGCAGCGGCGAGACCGGCCGTCAGGAGGCCGAGGGGAACCTGGACCTTGGCGATCTTGGCGAGGGCTTCCGCACCCTTCGCCGCTGCCGCTTCGTTCTTGGAGAGGACGAACTTGGAGATCAGGCCGTAGCCGAGCAGGAAGCCCACGAGGATCGTTCCCACGAGGGTTGCGATGGTGACCGCGCCGCTGATGGGGGCGGCCTTCAGGATGCCGGCGATGTGCGGCAGAACCTGGAGCAGCCACAAGACGCCGAGGACCAGCATCCCGACGCCGACGAAACCCTGGTAGGGCGCCATCTTGTCGAAGAGCTCTTTGGCGTCGGGCTTCTTGGCGATCAGGAACGACGAGGCGGCGATCAGGCCTCCGACGATGGCGAGGATGGGAAAGAGGATGTTCATGGGTTCGAAGTCGAGGGGTTGTTGAGAGGCGGAGGTGCGCGTGATTCACGTCCTCGGCTAGGGACCCTAGGGGCGACCAGGTGGGTCCGTGGGCGGCCATCAGCCAACAATCGGCCCCATGGGCCCTGTGTGACAGGCGGGTGACAAAACCGGCTGCTCGGCGCTCTTTCGAGCTGCCTTCCGCGCGCCTGCGCCGCGTCTCTTTCAGAGAGCGGCGGCGATTCTCACAGCGCATTCAGGAGCCCGCTCCTGCGAGCTAACGCCCTTTCCCTGTACCCACCCCTCCACACCAATCCGGTCCGGATGCGAGTTCTTGCCCGGCGCGTCGCGCCAACACCGAGAACCCCGGCCCAGGGCCCTAGCTTGCCCGCTGAGCTTGCAGCGCCCCTCAGGACTACCTAACTTGGCGCGCTCCTAAAGGTTTCCAGTGGTCGGGTACGAGACAAGAGAATGGGTTACGGGTCCGGTCTAGCGCGCATCTTTCCGAATCTGACCTACCAGTGCAGCCCACAGGTAGAGAAGGTCGTCGCGGCCGCAGCGCCGGGCGCTCTCATGTTGGATCTGGGGGCCGGTGGCCGCCGGCTGCACCCCGACATGAAGACGGTCGACTTCGTGGACTCCGGGGCCACCGACTACGTGGCTGACGTCTGCGCCGTCCCGCTGGAGGACGCCCAGGTGGATCTGATCGTCGCGACGGGTCTGCTCGAGCACGTCCAGAACGAGCACGACTTCTTGTCCGAGTGCAAGCGCCTGGTGAAGCCCGGCGGCAAGCTGCACATCGAGGTGCCGTTCCTGCAGCAGTACCACGACGACCCCATCGACATGCGCCGGTACACCCAATCCGGGCTCGAGGAGTTCATCCAACGCTACGGCTTCGAGGTCGACAAGAGCGGCTTCCACATCGGCCCCAGCGTGACCGTGGCCACCCTCAACGCCTACTGGGCATCCTTTCTGTTCCCCGGCAACAACCCGGTGTCCAAGGTGCTCTCCAACGGGGCCTTCTTCCTGGTGTCCCTGATGGGCTACCCGATGAAGTTCCTCGACAAGTGGGTCATGCGCAACGAGCAGGCCCACCGCCTGGCCTTCGGCGTCTACGTGACGGCGACGCGCAAGGCGTAGGGATCAGCACTGGCTATTTGGCGCCCAGGTGGAAGACCTGGGGGTCGAGCGACGGAATGACCTCGATCCACTGCGATCCTAGGGGCTGGATGATCTCGCTCACGCTCATGAATCCGCCCCCTACCCGCCTGCCGGTCCAGTAGAGGAAGTACCTGCCCGCCGCGGGCACGACCAGGCGCAAGGTCCCCGCCTCGGGGAAGGTGCCGCGCGGTAGCGCTCCGCTGGGGTAGTCGTTCGCCAGCTCGAGGCCTTGGGGCGACAGCTGAAGGGTGACCTGATCCCGACCGGCCCCCGCGGGCCAGCTTTCAGGCACGACGAGGTCGACGGCGAGCCCGGCTTCGAGCTGCACCTGCTCTGGCAGATTGGCCAGCTCGAGATCGATCGGAGCAAAGCCCCGCGCGGCGACCGTCAGCCATTCCTGGTCCCGGGCCAGGACACAGTCGAGCACACCCGCTTCGCCGCTCATGATGGACTGTCCCGACTGGGCGTGGATCTCCTGGATTGGTTCGCCAACTCCGTCCGAGACGCGCAGGTTCACCGCCCGTGCAACATCGCGCAGGTCGATCGTTGCGAGGCGAATGTCCTGACTTTCCCCGGGCGCGACGGGGTGGAGCTCGGGAATCACCACAAGATCCAGTGTTCCCTGCTTCCCAGAGATCTCGAGCTTGTATTCCCCGCTTGCCAAGTTCGTGGAAAGGAAGGACCAGTCGGGCTGGATCCCTACGCCATCCACATCCCCGTCCCCTGACTCCTCCACTCGACTCAGGAAGACGTAGAGCGAGTCGGCATTGAGCCCCTCACAGGGGAGGATCTGACCCCGTATCTCCAGGGCGGGATCCAGAACGATCTCGACCCCTTGCGAACCATGGGCGACAGCATCGGTCCTGCGGCTCGCCATCCCGTGCGCCCTCGCTTCGAGTCCAAACGTGCCTTCCCCCGGGAAGCCGACCAGCTCAAACCACCCGTCCCTATCGGTGAGCACTCCGCTGTGGATCCCCTGAACACGTCCAGGGTCTGGCCCGTCAACGTCTCGGATGCTCACTCGGGCACGCGCAACCGGGTTTCCCTGCTGGTCGACGACTCGGCCTCGAACATCGGGAATGGCCTCCTGCAAGGCAAGGTCGCCGAGCTGGATCACCTCACCAGGCTCGGGGATCACACCTTCCACGTTCACCTGCAGGCTTGGGCGCTTTTGCTTGCTGGTCGAGTCGGTCAGCGTGAAGGTGTACGTGCAGGGACGCCCGGGCTGCTTCGACCCGCCGACGAATGCGTTGAAGCATGAGTCTTCCTCCAACTGAACGAGAACGTTGGCGATTTCGGGTTCCCCACCGTGCAAGGTCGCTTTGGCCTCCACGGTGGCCATGCGCCCTGAGGCATCCGTCCAAAGCCCGGTGAATCGCCCCATGATCGTCGGCCGGGTGGCCCGCAGGGGCAGGTCCACCTGCACCACCTCTCCGACTTGCGTGGGGCCGATGACGGTCTTCGCCCCAAGGGTCCAGGGTGCAGGCACGAGCACGTCCACATCGAACACCTCACCCAGCGGAAGGAAATCGAAAGAGACCGTCCCAGATGTACCCGAGGGATTGCGGACGATCTCGGTGAGCCCGCCGACAGAGTGCGTGGTCGACAGACTGCACCTCCGCAACCCGAGAAACTCGGCGCCCTCAGGGTTGAGGAAACGCAGCTCAAGCCCCCCACGCGCCGCCGGCGCCACGAGCCGAACGGTGTCGACCGGGAGCTTGTTCAAGTCGACGGACACGGTTCCCTCCTTGCCGCATGGCGCGGCCAGCGTTGCTCTGAACTCGCCGGCCCAGCGCCCCTTGGCCTTGCTGAGAAGGAAAGAGGAATCCACAGACGCAAGCCCGTTGGGGCCCGTTTCTCCCTCCCACCCAACCAGGCTGTAGATCGGACTGACCAGCAGGGGGGCACCGGCCACCGGCTTGCCTTGCTCGTCAACAACCAAGATCTCCAGGCGCGGAGCGCTGCTGGGCTGGACCATGGCGAGGGTAGAAGCCTGCGCTGCGACCGGCGGTTCTTGCCTCTCGGGGGAAGCCCCCTTGCGCCCTTCAACGCTCTTCTGCTCCGTGCCCGCCAGATCCACCACAAGCGATTCGGATGGTGTGCCCGATGGCTCGACCAACGCGAGCTGCTGCCCATCGGTCTCTTCGGTGAGCCTCAGCCCAAAAAGAACGGTTAGCGCAAGTGCGGCGGCAGCGATGAGGGCTTTCATGGCGAGCGGAACAAAGGGAAGCGAATGTCCGAAGACGACGAGTGCCGGCGGACCAGCGGAGGCCGCAGCAGCAGCCCCCTTGCGGGCGAGGACGAGCAGAGCCCCTGCGGGGCTTTCGGGGTGTTCACCCAGGCGGCTGCGAAGCCGCTCGTGCGCACGTTCGAGGCGGGAGCGGACACCGGAGACCTGAAGGCCTTCGCTCGTGGCGATCTCGCGCAGCCCTAGGCCATCGAAGTAGCGCAGCAGCACGACGCGGCGCAGGGGCCCATCCAGCTCCATCACGTGCTCGACCAGCTCCTTGTGAACGAGCAGGGCCTGGTCGTGGCGTTCGTCGATGGACTCGGGCCGCGAGTGTGCAAAGGCCTCCTCCCGGCGCTTGCGCCGGCTGGCGCTGCGCGCGGTGTCCAACACCACCCGGCGCATGACCCCGGCGATCCAGGACCGCTCGGGGACACCGTCCGGGGCCGGGTTGCGCAGCACCCGCCACCAGGTCTCCTGCACGAGCTCTTCAGCCCGTTCCGAGCCGCGCACGAGGCTCTGGGCCAGCCCCCGGGTCCAGACGAGGTTCGCCAGAAGGGCCCCTGGGTCGCCGGGGCTGTCCTTGGGAAAGGTGTCCATCACGGGGTTGGTGCCGCAGGGCGCCTGTATGGTGGTTGCAAGCTCGGTTTTCTTCCGCATGGCCCAAGAAACGCTCCCAAACGCCGTTTCGATCTGGGCCATTCCCCCCTCCTTGAAGCATGAAGATCCTCCCCGTACTCGCCCTCTCCCTGCTCGCCCTGACCTCCTGCGGATCCGATGAGGCCTCCGCTTCGGCGGGCTCTTCCGGCGGAAAGAGCGACAAGGGCTCCGCAAGCATGCAGATCGGCGGCCAGGCCTGGACGGCCACCCGAGCCAGCGCGCGCCAAAAAGACAAGCGCCTCAAGCTCGAGTTCACCCGCTCCGATAGGGTCGGATCCGTGTCGCAAAGGGACTCGACCACGCTCTCCCTCCGGGACTACTCGGGGCCCGGAACGTACAAGGCTGGCACCGGTTCCCAATTCGTTCGCGTCGGCATCGACACGGGAAAGGTCGTCGACGAAGAGAACGCAGGTGCCGTCGCCCTCGATGCCCTCGGAGACGCGGTCATGCTGATGCTGATGGAAGCCGAGGTCATCATCACGTCCGACGAGGACGGCTGGGTCGAAGGGACCTACAGCTATGCGCCGCCGGTCGAGCCAAGCAAGATGATCCAGCCCGTCGAGGGGGGCGTGTTCCGCGCGCTTCGCAAGGATTGACCCCCAGCCTCGGCAGGTGGCCGCTCCCGCCGGGCTAGAACCGGCGAGCGGCCCGCATGCAAGGTTGCTCGATCCAGCGCCAGAAGATCCACGCGATCGCCAGGGAGACCGAGACGAGCACCACCAGCGGCAAGGGCCCTGGCCATCCCTGCCCCACCTCCACCACCCCCGCGAGCACCAAGGGGTGCATCAAGTAGAAGCTGAAACTGACCCGGCCCACAAAGCGTAGGGAGCGTCGCTCGAACAGCCAGCGCAGGCCCCCCGCGCCGAGCGCCGCACCCAGGACAAGCGCCAGCGAAGCCAGGGCCAGCGCATCGAAGCGCAGGTGGTAGCGCATGAATTCGACAGGCTCGCCCGCCAGCGCGCTGCGCACGGAGGGGAAGTGCCAGAGCAGGCCGCCGGCCCCCAACCAGCCCAGGCACTCCCAGGCCGCCTTCCTGGCCGGGGCGGGGCGCGCGCCGCGGGCCGAATCGGCGTCGACATCCGCGCCTGTGGAGCTCCTGTAGACCAGCGCCCCCGCGCAGCCGAACAGGAACACCGGCACGAAGGGTAGCAGCGGAATCCAGTGATCCGGCGGGCGGCCCCCGTAGTCGGGAGACGCCACCTGCCGCAGCCCGTAGGCCGACAACAGCATCAGGGCTGCCGCAAGCATCGGCTTGGCGCGAAGCAGAGCCGCTGCCCCCACCGCGAACGGCAGCAGCAAGTACCAGCGCATCTCCACCGGCACGGTCCAGAAGTGTCCATCCCCCCGCAGCAAGACGGCGTGGCGCAGCGCCAGCGGAGCCGTGAACTCCGTCGCGAGCACGTATGCGGCCAGCGCCGCCAGGTAGGGCGGCATGACCCGCGCCACCCGGCGTGCGGCGTAGCCCCGCCAGTAGCTCACCCGCCGCAGCTCTGCGGGGTCCGCCATCAGTGCCAGGCGCATCAGCAAGAAACTGGAGAGCACAAAGAACAGGAACACCCCGATCCGCCCGGTTCCGCGCAGGTCCAGGACCGGGTGCAGGAACATCCCCGCATTGCCCGCGTGGCTGAATACGACGAGCAGCACCGCCACCCCGCGCAGCCCGTCCAGGGCCGGCAGGTGGCGACCGTGATCGTGGGTAGGGGCGGCCTGCACGGGACCTACGGTAGGCATTCCACGGTCGGCCGAGCTACGGATTTCGGCGGCACAGGCAAGCAGCGGCAAGCGCATATCCAGCGCCCAGGGCGTTCCCAATCTCCGCCGGCCAGACGAATCGCTTCCTTCCCAGTTCCCAACCGCAGCGACCCATGGGCCAGAATGGGTCCATGGGGACACGGACCAAGGTGCTTTGCGGCGTAGCGGGGCTCGCGCTCATCGCCGGGCTGGCC
>CAYWNK010000194.1:0-12401 GCA_964459495.1 uncultured Planctomycetaceae bacterium | reverse complement strand
GGCCGGTAGTTCTGCTGGCCACTTATGCGCACAGCCTCCATCCTTGCCGTTTCGCTGGCCCTTGGGCTCTGGCTCCTCCTCGCCCAGCCTTGGGGGACGCGGCCTGTGGCGGGTGTGCCCCACAGTCCGGAAGCGATCTTGGGGCCCGCTGGCGCTCCTCAAACGGCCCCGCTGGAGGACGAGCATGCGGCGGGCTTGCGGGATTCGCTGAGCGTTGGTGAACAGGAACCGGCGGCGGAGCCTGATGGGATCGACTGGGAAGAGATCGAATTCCAAGAGGGGCCTGGGGACGCAGCGGTGCTCGCTGGGATGGGACTTCCGGCTGACACCCCCATCGCCCTGCGCATCGGGCGCGTCGGACCGCCGGATCCTGTCGAGGCCGGTGAAGCCTTCATCGACCTCTCCCTACTCGACGTCGACGACGGCAGCCCCTGTTCGAGCCAAGTGGTTCTCTGGCGCATTGCCGCCCCAGCGAACGCCCTGTGGACCGCGGGCGACCAGGACATCGCCGAGGCCTTGGTCGAGGGGACCCATCGATTCGGGCCCATCGCGGCCGGCGAGTACCGGCTCGTGTGCGCCGAGGAACGCGCTGGCGCCCCCCAGCAAGACTCCTACCTGGTCGCCGGCGTCACCCCCATCACCCTCAGGCTGGAGCGACCCAAGGCCCGGCTTGCCCTGCTTGTGCCGGGGCCGGATCAGGACATCGGGGCCGCCGCCCTCCAGGCCAAGTTTGGTCCTCACCTTACGCGCTACGTGGAGTGGCGCAGGCCCGAATGGGTCGTGGCCCGCTCCGTTCAGCCCGACTACCCCTGGGAGTTCTTCGAGGAATGGAGCAGCTCCGATAGCGACCCCGCCGTCGAGACGCACGACTGGGTCCTCCTGCCCGAGTCGCCGGACGGGCACGAACTTGGGCTGCACCCCGGAGATTCCCGCCATCGGCGTACCCATCGACGTGTCGACCTGCTCAAGGACGGCGACACCTGGGGCGCTGTTGTGATCGAAAACACCGCGCCGGGACCACACATCCTGGTGCCCTACCCCGAGACCTGATCGCGCCCAAGCTGGGTTTGTCGCAGGGCTCGCCCCGGCTCGGCCTTAGGATCGGCCCCATGCTTGGCTGGTTGCGCAATCTGTTCGGCGGGGCTTCCGCCCCCGACTTTGTCCTCCCCGATGAGGCGAACCTCAAGGTCACCGACCGTGGGCTCGGTATCGAAATCCTCGAGCCAGGTGACGGGCCGCGCCCCGGTCCCACCGACACCGTCACCGTGCGCTACGCGGGCTGGCTGCAATCGGGCATTCCCTTCGATAGCTCCTATCCAGGCACGGCTAGCTTCCCCCTCAACCGCGTCATCGAAGGCTGGACCGAAGGCCTCCAAGAGCTCCGCCCCGGCGGCGCCGCGCGACTCCTCATTCCGCCCCACCTGGGCTACGGTTCGCGCGGCGCGCCGCCCAAGATTGGGCCGGGGGCGACCCTCGTCTTCCACGTCGAGCTCGTCAAGATCGGCTAAACGTCCGCGCTAGCAGCTACCAGTAGCGCTCGACGTGGATCTGACCGGGGGCGTTCTTCTTGTGCTCGGTGAAGCCCTGGGCTTCGAGTCTCACGACCATGTCCTCGATCATGGCGGGATTGCCACACAGGAAGACGTGGGTGTTGTCCGGCGTCGGCTCGAAGCCGGCGAGCTGGGGGAATTGCTCCCAGATCGCTTGGATGCGACCCGCGGGCCCTGACCAGGGGGCCGGCTCGTCCTCCGGACGGCTGACCGCCCCCACGTAGGAAAAGTTCGAGCACATGTTCGATAGGGTCATCAGCTCCGAGCGGTAGCCCAGGTCCCAGGAGTGGCGGGCACCATGCAGCACCGCGTAGCGCCGGTCGCCGCCGCATACCAGGTGGCTGCGCAGCATGCTGACGTAGGGCGCCAGGCCGGTGCCGGTCGAGATGAGTGCGATGTGCTTGTCGGCCGGGACCTGATCCAGCGTGAACATCCCGGTGGCCTTAGGAGACAACCACACGCGGTCGCCAGTCTGCAGGGCGAACAGCCGCGGGGTGAGCCGCCCCGAGGGCACCAGGCTCACGTAGAACTCCATGAACTCGCGGGCCTTGGAGCTGGAAGCAATCGAGTAGGCCCGCTTCTGGAGCTTGTCGGGATCCGGCTGGTCCTCCTCGTCCTCACTCGCCGCGAAGCGCACGGCGCTCCCCGGCAGGCCGAGCACCGAGAACTGCCCCGCCTCGAATTCGGGCAGCTCCCAGCCGTCGGGCACGACCCGCAGGATGATGAGCCCGGGGGAGACTTCGATGCGCTGCGTAACGACAGCGTTGGTGAGGGATTGCAGGGTCTTCATGGCTAGGCTCGTTGGCGGGCTTGGGTTCGAACCTACGGAGCGGAAAGTAGGCCCGGGACCGACTCCAAAGCTTTTGCTGTTGCTGCAACAAGGGGCTTCCGGACCCAACGAGGGGAAGGTCCCCATGGGCGCTGCGCAGCCAGCCCACGGTCCTTCTTGAATCCTTTTGCTCGAAGCCGGTCACAGGTCCAGCGCCGCTCCGAACCCCCCTGCAGTTCCCCCCCAGGCGGTCAGCGGGGAAAGCGCACGTTGCGCACTCGGCCATCCGGCCAAGCCGCCTGGGGGGGGACCACCTTTTTTGGGCCACCCCGGATCCCTTGGATCAATAGGGCCCAAACGCCCCCGGAAGGGACGCAGGCCCCAGGTGGAGCGGCACAGGACAGGAGGCACAGGACAGGCGCCCCTGGTCTCTACCCGCGCAGAGCTGGCTAGCCCTTCTTGAAGCCCGTAAAGAGCCCCAGGGTCGCAAAGCCAGCCGAGGGCAGGCTGCCCGAGATGAAGTCCTTCATGCTGGCGGCGTCCGACTTGACGCGGTTCGCGATCACGTCGTACCAGCCCTCCATCTTGCCCCAGTCGGGCTCGATCACCCCGGCCTTGGCCAGGCCGAAGAGCAGTAGGCCGGCGAGACCGATGAAGACCGCCGAGATTTTGAAGAAGGTCCGCAGGGCATAGCCCATGCAGAAGGCCAAGAAGAAGCTGAAGCCGCCCTTCATGAAGAAGGGGGACCAGTCTTTGGTGTCCACGGAATCATCGAGCGCTACGTTGCTCGAGAGCGTCCCCCCGCTGAGGGAGTTCGCCGACAGCTGGGTCTGGGGACCGACCGGGTCCGCGTCGCCTGCCGCTGCCTTGAGGGCGAAGCCGACGGCGATGAAGACCACCGCCACAACCAGGAGCAACTTCTGGCCTCCGGACAGGCCACGATCGGGCTTGCTCGGTGCTGCGGCGGACGATTCGTGGGGTGCGTTTTCTGACATGACGAAGTCGATGGACGGTGACTAGAGGTCCTTCACGGCGGACAAAAGCTCGGTGAGCATCTTCTTTCCGTCCCCGAACAACATCATCGTGCTCGGGCGGTAAAAGAGATCGTTGTCGACCCCCGCGTAGCCGGGAGAAAGGGAGCGCTTGACGATCATCGCCGTCCGCGCCTTCTCGACGTCGAGCACCGGCATGCCCCCGAGGGGCCCGCTGGGATCGGTCTTGGCCGCGGGGTTCACGGTGTCATTGGCCCCTACGACGAGGGCCACGTCACATTCCGCAAAAGCCGCGTTGATGTCGTCGAGATCGTACAGCTGCTCGTAAGGCACGTTCGCCTCGGCCAACAATACGTTCATATGGCCTGGCATCCTGCCCGCAACCGGGTGGATGGCAAAGCGTACTTCGGTGCCCCGCCGCTCGAGCTCCTCGGTGAGTTCGCGCACCACGTGCTGGGACTGGGAAACCGCCATGCCGTAGCCGGGCACGATGATCACCAGCCGCGCACCGTCGAAGGCCATCGCGGCCTCCTCGGCCTCGTAGCCCCGCGCGGTGCGCTTCTCGCCGTCCTGCGCCCCAGCGGCCGCGCCAAAGGACTTGAACATGACGTCGAAGAAGGGGCGGTTCATCGCCTTGCACATGATCCCCGTGAGGATCAGTCCGGCGGCGCCCACCAGCGCGCCCGAAATGACGAGCGCATTGTTGTTCACCACGAAGCCAGTCGCCGCGGCCGCGAGACCCGAGAGCGAATTCAAGAACGAGATCACGACGGGCATGTCCGCCCCCCCGATCGGCATGACGAACACAACCCCGAGCAGCGAGGTCACCACGATCAAGGCGATCAGGACCGACGCCGAGTCTGGGGACTGGAACAACAAGAACGATAGGCCCAGGCTCCCGGCGAGCAGCAGGATCTTGACGAGGTTCACCCCGCCGAACGGCAGGCCGCCTTTGATCTTGCCGCTGAGCTTGAACATCGCGATCAGGCTGCCCGTGAGCGTCACCCAGCCGATGATCGAACTGGCCGAAGCGCCGACCAGAAAGACCGTCCGGCCGATCGCCGCGTTGGTGCTTGCGGGCTCTAGAGCCGCAGCGTCACCGCGCAGCACGAGCTCGGAGGCCGCGACGAGTGCCGACGCCGCGCCGCCGAAGCCGTTGAGCAAAGCCACCAGCTCCGGCATCCCGGTCATCTCCACGCGCTTGGCCATGACCACGCCGATCAGCGTTCCGACCGCCAAGCCCGATCCGAGCAGCACGATCCCGGGGAAACCGTCGAGGGCCCCCATCTTGATCAGGGTCACCACGACAGCCAACAGCATGCCCATGGCGCCGAGCTGGTTGCCCCGCACGGCAGTGCGCGGGGAACCGAGTTTCTTCAGGCCGAGGATGAACAGCACCGCCGCAGCGATGTAGCCCAGGTCGGCGATTTGGGGAGTCCAGTCCATGGCTTCAGCTCCCCTTCTTCTTGGGCTTGAACATCTCGAGCATCCGGCCGGTCACCAGGAAGCCCCCCACCACGTTGATCGTGGCGAGGACAAGGGCGAGGAAGGCCAGGATCGAGGCCGAGATGGTGCGCCCACCCGATAGCTCGTGGTTCACCGCGACCAGCGCCCCCACGATGGTGATGCCCGAGATCGCATTCGCGCCGCTCATCAGCGGCGTGTGCAGCGTCGGCGGCACCTTGGAGATCAGCTCGAAGCCCAGGAATACCGCGAGAACGAGAACCGTGATCGAGCCGATCAGGACCTCCGGGCTCAGGCTGAATGCGCCACCGGCTGTATCGGCTATGGCTAGGCAGATCATGCGAGTATCTCCGCGATGCGGTCGTTGGTGATGGAACCCTTGTGGCAAACCAGAGGCCCGGCGATGACCTCGTCTTCGAGGTCCAGTTTGACCTCGCCCTCTTCCAGCAACACGCCGAGGAACGAGACCAGGTTGCTGGCGTAGAGCTGGCTCGTGGTGCCCGCCACGCTGGCCGGCAGGTTGAGGGGACCCATGAGGGTGACGCCGTGCTTGACAACGGTCTCCCCAGGTTCGGTGAGCGCGCAGTTTCCGCCGCTCTCCGCCGCCATGTCGACGATCACGCTTCCCGGCTTCATCCCCTCGACCACGTCGGCGGGGATGAGCAGTGGCGCGCGGCGCCCGGGCACGTTTGCGGTCGTGATGATCGCGTCCGCTGCTTGGATCACCTCGGCCATCAGCTTGGCCTGCAGTGCCTTTTGTTCGTCGGTCAGCTCCTTCGCGTAGCCCCCCGCATCCTGCATGTCGGCGATGCCGAGATCGAACTCGATGAAGCGTCCACCGCAGCTCTCGACCTGTTCCTTGGTGTCGGAGCGAATGTCGTAGGCCTCGACCACCGCGCCCAGTCGGCGCGCGGTCGCGATGGCCTGCAGCCCCGCCACGCCTGCCCCCAGGACAAACACCTTGGCTGGGCGCACCGTGCCCGCGGCGGTCATCATCAAGGGGTAGAGCTTGGGCAGCTCGGTCGCCGCGAGCAGCACGGCCTTGTAGCCAGCTACGTTCGCCATGGACGACAGCACATCCATCGACTGGGCCCGGCTGATGCGCGGCATGAGTTCCAGGGCGAAGAGGGTGACCCCCGCCTTGGCGAGCTCGCTCACCCGTTCCGCCTTTGCCAGCGGGTCGGGCATGCAGACCAGCACCTGTCCTTCCTTGAGCTCGGAGGGCTGGGGCGGCCGGACCGAGAGCACCATTTCGCAGCCCAGGGCGCCGGCCCGGTCCACGAGCTTCGCTCCCTTCGCCTCGAAGGCCTCATCGGGGTTGCCGCTCGGCAGGCCCGCCCCGCGCTCCACGAGCACCTCGAGGCCCGCGCGTATCAGCTTGGGAATGGTGTCGGGGACGGCGGCGACGCGAGTCTCGTTCGGCTCGGCTTCCTTGGGGATTCCTACGCGCATCGGAGCAAGGCTTGGGACAAGGGGGCACGACTGGGCGGTTGATTGTCCCCGTCCAGGGCTCCACCACAAGCGGCGGGTGATGTTTCCGAAAACGGGCCGCTCAAGTGCCCCCTCGCTCTGCCCCCCATCTATGTGGGATGCTTGGTTTGGATCAGTCGAACCACCGCCCCGGAGGACCCCATGCGTGCCAAAGACAACGAACTTCTGTTGATCGAAGATGACCCCCGCATCCGCGGCGAGGTCCTGGAGGCCCTGCGCCAGGCGGATTTCCGGGCAGACGTGGCCGTATCGGTAGCCGACGGCCGGCGTGCACTCGAGCGGCAGTACGCCCTGGTTCTGCTGGATCTGGGCCTGCCCGACGGCGACGGACTGGTCCTGGTGTCCGAGCTCCGCAAGGCGGGCCGAGGCGTGCCGATCGTCATTCTCACCGCTCGGGATGACCCCGACCAGCGCGTGCGCGGCCTGGAAGAAGGCGCCGACGACTACGTCGTCAAGCCCGTTCACCTGCCCGAACTCGTCGCCCGCGTGCGCACGATCCTGCGGCGCTCGGGCAAGGCCGTCGGCGAAGGACCGGTACGTCACGGCGACCTGCGCATCGACCCCTCCACCCGCCAGACCCGGCGCGGCGAGAGGGAAATCAACCTCAAGCCTCGCGAGTTCGACCTCCTGCTGTTCCTTACCCGCCACCCCGGCCGGGCATGGACACGCGACCAGCTGATCGACCAGGTTTGGGGCCAGAGCTACGCCGGAGACCACCGAACCGTCGACCTCCACGTTCGCCGCCTGCGCGCCAAGGTCGAGGAAGACCCCTCCGATCCGCGCTACATCGCAACCGTCTGGGGCGTGGGCTACAGGCTCTGCGAGGAAAACGAACTTTGAGCCAGCCAGCGAAGACCCCGTTCTACTCCCGGATCGCCTTCAAGACCGCGCTCTTGATGGCGCTGATGCTCGGCTCGGCCCTCGTGTTCCGAGAGGCACTGCTGACCAAGAGCGTGGACCTCTTCACGTCGATCTTTGGGGAGAGTACCGACCCGCTCGCCGACTTCGGAGCCTTCTACCCCGTCGGCGACGAAGACGAAGACTCCCCGCCCTCCGATGACGAGCTCTTCGACCTTCTCCACACCTATGTGGACATGTCCCTGATCGGGCACCTGATTCCCAACGCCCTCGAACGGGAGGAACCCGACGGCTGGCGCCTTCAGCCGGAAGTGCTGGAGCAACTGGAGGAGGAGTACATGCGCCAGGGCCAGGGCTTCGCCTGGCTCGATCCGGAGCGATACGTGATCGCGTCCTCGGACAACATGGGGCTCAACCCCGGCGACCACGTCCCCCCCGGCTTCGCCTACCCTCCCACCATCAGCGCCTACAGCAACACCCACCCCGCCGCCTGGAGCATCTCCAGCCCCGTCTACAAGGGTAGCGAGCGCATCGGGTGGATCGAACTCGTGCAGCTCCATGCCCCCGGCGACTTCAGCGCGCTCACCGAAGAAGAAGCCGAGCTCATGGCCGCCATCGAGGCCCAGGAGGAGCGCAAGGCCCTCTTCCAGCGGGCCGGCCTGGCCATCGTCGGCGGCATCTTCGTCCTGCTGTTGGCAGCCGCGATCAGCATGCTGGTGACGCGCCGGGTCACCAAGCTCGCAGCCCAGGCAACCTCGATGCCCGAGACCGGCGAGCTCCCGGGACCGTTCGACGCAAGCGGGCGTGATGAGATCAGCTCGCTCGCAGGTGCACTGAACACGATGCGCGCCCAGGCGACGAGCCTGCTGGAGCGCATGGAACAACGCGACTCCGATAGACGGCGGTTCATCGCCCAGGTATCCCACGACCTGCGCACTCCGCTCACCGCCCTGGTCGCCTGCCTGGACGGTGCGAGCCTGCAGATCGACAAACCCGGCATCGACCTCGACCAGCTGCAGTCCAAGCTGCGCGAGCGCATCGGCCTCGCCCACACCGACGCGGATCGGGTGTCCGCCCTGGCGGACGACCTGCTCGAGGTCGCTCGCATGGATATGGATGACCCGCTGGACCTCGAGCCGGTCCCTCCGAGGGAGCTCATCAGACACGCCATCGCTGTGATCCGTCCCCTCGCCGACCAGCGTGGCTTGTGCCTCGACCTCGACATGCCAAGCGGCATGCCAACCCTCGTGGCCGACGGCCGGCGACTGCTGCGCGCCATCGAGAACCTGCTGCGCAACGCCATCGAACACGCGGACAAGACCATCCGCGTCCGAACCATGCTCACCAACCAAGAGCTGCACATCCAGATCACCGACGACGGCCCCGGGCTCCCGATGAATGAGGCAGGAGAGGTCGACATGGAGGAGGCCAAACGAATTCGCAGCCGGGCGGACTCAGCAGGCCTTGGCCTGGCACTTGCGCGCAGGGTGGCCGAGGCCCATGGCGGACGGCTGACGGCCAGCAACTTGGCCGCAGGCGGCGCAGCTGTCGGGCTCGCGCTGCCGATCATGGAAGGCGACGAACCGGAACACCGGCGCGACTGAATCCGCCCACCGCACCGGCCCAGGTGGTGAACGAAGTGCCAAGTCGGAACGGGATCGATCGTCAAGCCATGGGATCGGCGATGCCCAACGAGTGCCGAAGTCCGTTCCCCATCAGGACCCGAGGAGCAGCACACCGGGTGCCTTGGAGGGAGCGGGCGTCAATGTCCTAGGCGATCCAGGGGGATGGACTCGATGGAGAGACGGAGCCGGCGCACTGCTCGGGGCCAAGCGGGGATCGTGGCGCCCGGCCGCAGCCGGCACGCCGCAAGAGCCCCTATTTGCTGAAGAGATGGTCGGACTCCTCCGACCAAACCGCGTAGCGGTAGAGCGGCACCAGGCGCAGCAGCTCGTCCTGCAGCATGCCGGGCACCTCGGGCGCCATGGCGGCCTCGCGGGCAGCCGGGTCGCTGGGCACGGGAAAGCGCCGGTCGACGATCAGGTGGTGCTCGCCGGGGATCCAGTGCTTGAAATAGTCCTCGAGCTTCTCCGGCGTCAGGTCCTCGCCGCAGGGCCACTCCCCCTTCCAGTCGTGCAGCCGCAGCTGGAAGCCGTCCAGGGTGCGCAGCAGCGCCAGCAGCTGCGCGGGACCGTCGGCCTGGAAGCGGTTGGCAAGATTTCGTCCGTCGTACCAGGCGTCGGCGTGGATCCGCAGCCCCACCTCGAGCCGGTCCGGCTCAAGGGCGATCGTGAGGTACGCGTTGCGGTAGGCCGAATCCAGATCCTTGGCGAGGTCCCGGCCGAGCACCTTGCGCAGCCGGGTCTTCTCCGCCTTCGCGCGGACCATGTAGACCCACAGGCGCCGCACGCTATTGCCATTGAAGGCATGGGGGTTGTGGATGCTCGTGCGCACGTCCAGGGCCAGCTCGGTCTCGGCCTTGCAGCGTTTCTGGGCCGCCTTGCCCCAGGTGAGCAGCTTCCGCCGGGCCTTCAGCCGCTGGGCGTTGTATTCGGGGTCGCGGGCCCGCCGGTCGGCCAGGGCTTCAAAGTCCCAGGACTCGAGGGTCGCGTCCGGGAGGGGCTTGGGTTCGGTGGAGGCCACGAAAAAAGGAAGCGCTTGGGGCTTGGAGGGGGACCAGGATCGAGATTGGGACCGCGGGGCCTGGGCAGTCAAGGGCCAGACCTCGAGTCCTGCAACGGGGAGGGGGGGAAATCCCTCTCCAGCCGATAAGATCTGTGCCGCACAGCGCTCGCCCTACGGGGCCCCCCGAGCACCATGGACCTGGCCCACTTTCAGTTTGACCCCGAGACCGACCGCCTAGGGGAAGGTCCCCTCAGCGAGGTCTACAAGGCCGTCGATACGACCCTCGGTCGCACGGTGGCCCTGAAGATCCTGCGGGCCCACGCCGAGATCGACCCGGCCGCCGACCTGCGCTTCCATCGCGAGGCCCAGCACACCTCGGCCCTTGAGCACCCCAACATCGCCACGATCTACGAGTACGGCCAGGCCGGCGGCACCTCGTTCATCGCGATGGAGTACCTGCGAGGCCGCACCCTGGACAAGGTCATCAAGGACCAGCAGCTCGGCTACGAGGAGTGCATGCGCATCGCACTCCAGCTCACCGAGGCCCTGGCCATCGTCCACGGGCACCATCTCATCCACCGGGACCTGAAGCCGGCCAACATCCTTCTCCAGGACGACGGGACCCTGAAGCTGCTCGACTTCGGCATCGCACGGGCGCGGGACGAGGCGGGCATCACCCAGCACGGCATGCTGGTCGGCACTGTCCTCTACATGTCGCCCGAGCAGGTGCGCGGCGACGACCTGGACCTGCGCTCGGACATCTTCTGCCTTGGCGCGGTGCTGTACCACGTCATGACCGGCCAGCTGCCCTTCCCGGGGGAGAGCTTCCCCGAGGTCTGCATGGCGATCCTCGACGGGCAGCCCCAACGCCGCCCCAGCGAGGTGCGCCAGGGCTTCCCCAAAATGCTCGAGGACTACCTGGTGCGCTGCATGCAGTCCGCGCCGGGCGATCGCTTCGTGGACGCTCGAGTGGCCCACGGCGAGCTCAAGGTCGTCTCGGAGAAGATTCACTCCAAGCCCGAGCGCAGCAGCCTGTCCGGCACCCTGCTCCTGCCCGAGCTCAACTGCGGCGGCCCCTTCCCCGAGAGCTGCCATGTGATGGCGGGCGGCGTGCGCAAGGACCTCGCAGGCGAGTTGATGCGCAACAAGGGTCTCACCGTGGTGCTGAAGGAGCGCGCGGAGATCACGATCTCGTCCGAGCACGACTACCTGGTGGAAGCCGGCCTCACGGTCGTCGGCACCACCGGCACCCTCGACCTCACCGTGTCCTTCCTGGCCGACGGCAAGGTCGAGCGCCAGACCCACGACCAGGTCTCGGCCGAGGATCCCGACGAGTGGACGCTGCAGGCCGACGTCGTGCGCCTCGCCATGCGCAAGATTCGCCAGCGCCTCACCGAGGTCGCCGTCCAGCCCGACACTGGAAAGCGCCAGGTTGCCAAGGCCGAGTCCCTCTGCGCCCAGGGCCGCAACGTGCTCCGGCGCGGCACCAGCAAGCATCTGATGTCGGCGACCAACCACTTCCGGCGCGCCCTGGAATTAGATCGCTACTGCGCCCAGGCCCACGCCGGCCTGGCGGAAGCCCTGGTCGTGAAGTTCCTGAACTGGGATGGGGATACGACCTTCCTGGACGAGTCCCGTGAGGCCGCTGGCCGTGCACTCGCGATCGATCCGGCCTGCGCCCTTGCCCACTGCGCGCTGGGCTTTGCCTACCACCTGTCCAACCACTCCGAGGACGCGATGCGCGAGTATCGGCTCGCGATCCAGCTCGACAAGGAAGAGTGGTTCTCCCACCGCCTCCTCGGTGCCGCGCTCGCGCGCAAGGGCAACTTCAAGAACGCGTCGCCGATGCTCCAGCGCTCCATCGCGCTCAAGCCCAGCAATGTCGCCGCCTACGACCACCTCTATACGGTGCTCCAGCGGCTCGACCGCTACGAGGAAGCCATCGAGGTCGCCGACTCCGGCATCGCCGCCGCCCGGGCGCACCTGGCCAAGGTCCCCGACGACATGTCAGCCCGCGTCCACATGGCCATGCTCTACGCCCGCCTGGGCAACGAAGACCAGGCCCGTGAAGCCGCCCGCAGCGCCTCCGAGCTCAAGCCCCGCGACGGTTTCACCGCCTTCCACACGGCCGCCGTCTTCGCCCTCCTGGGCGAGCCCACCGAGGCCATTGAGCGCCTGACCCTAGCCGCCGACCGCGGCTACTACGTCAAATCTGAGCTCGCCAGCAACACCGACCTCGACCTGCTGCGCGGCCTGCCGGAGTTCCAGAACCTGCTGCACTGATACCGCTGCACTGGACGGGCCTGCGGCTCGCGTGGTGTGCTTCTGGTCAGCTCCCCACCGGCGACCAGCGAAAGCCGTCGTTGCCGACTCGTCCCATGCTCCCGATGGCCAAGTGGGCCTTCATGCTGTTGGGCTTCTTGTTGTCGTAGGCCGCATCGAACGCTGGGGCTTTGTGTAGGCCGCCGTAGGACTTCTGGCCGCTCTCCTCGACCTCCATCACGTAGCCCTCCTGGTTCATGAAGAAGGTCCCCAGACCACCCGGGCCCTGCTCCGCCGGCCAGGCGTAGGCGCCCCAGAAGATCTCCGCGTGGGAGGGGTCGGGCATGACGTAGCCGCTGCCGCCGTCGGGCGCCTCGAATAGGCCCGGAA
>CAYWNK010000193.1:0-12458 GCA_964459495.1 uncultured Planctomycetaceae bacterium | reverse complement strand
TGATCGAGACCGGGTCGCCGACCGAGGTGGATCTCTTTCAGGCGGGCGATGGCCGCCCGGGCTGCGCCCAGGGTCTCGGCCTGCACCATGGCCGCGTCGGGGCTGGTGCTGCTCTTGGATATTTGCATCGGGTCCACGTCGTCGAGATCGATGCCCGGGCCCCTGCGCTGCTGCTTGCGGCGCAGGTCCCGGGCGTGATTCAGGGTCAGGACGAAGACCCAGGCCACCGGATCGGCCGGCTGCGTGCCCTTCTCGAGGGCTCTCCAGCCCTTGAGGAACACCTCCTGCAGTACCTCGGCCACGTCGGCCCGGGCGCCAAGCACGCCGCGCACGGCGCCGGCGAGGCCGGGGCCGTGGGTGCGGATCAGGTCCGCGAGATCAAGGGGCTGGGCAGGGGGCATGAATCGCTTCGTCGGCTGCTGGAGACGCGGGGGCGCCGGGACGGATTGGGGAAATCGTGCTCTTTGTGGGGGGGGCTGAACAGCGCTGCTTAGCCCCCTGGACGTCGGGGGACCGATTCGCGCGCCCCCGTGCGATCCCCGGGAACAAAACACGGCGAGAAATTGCGGGATCGAGGTGCATCGGAGTGGCGGATGACGTTCTCCACCTGTGACACCCGATCGACGTCCTCCAACGCTCCGGGTCCATGACCCCGGGCTCACCACATTCCCCACACATGCAATCCACACGATTCGCGGCTCTCCTGAGCCCCTTCCTTCTATTCGTCTTGCCCGCCTGTATCGCGATGGGAAAACCCAACCGCCTGGTGGTTGAGGGGGCTGCCTTCGAGTACGCCGAGAAGTCCAACAGGGACATCGTCGACTCCCTACCTCCGACCGAGGCTTACTCCGTTCTGAGCAAACTGGGCCGCATCGATTCCACTGTGCAGCGGAGCCTACCCCTGGGTGCAAGCCTGCGTTCCAAGCCGACGACTGCGATGTCTGTTCGGTCTACGGCGGAGGGGGGAGACGGCGGCGACGCTCCGGCGACCGCTCCCGCGACCAGCATGAAGGAGGTTCAATGGAGGCCCAAAGGCGATGAAGGTGAATGGGAAGATCTACGTCTCCTGACCGAGCGAGAGGTGCTCAAGAGCGGCTTCTACTTCAGCACGGTGACGGCCGTCGCGATCGAGGCGAACCTTCGCCCAACCGCGATTCCTGCGCTCATTCTCGGGTACCGGCCCACCTGGGGCGAGCAGACCTCTGGCACGGGGAAGCTGCTTCGCATGCTCGAAGGTTGGGGGGTGGGCTACGACTTCATGGTCGGAGGGGCGCTCAATGGATTGACCGGCGGCGACAACGAGTCAGACATCGATCTTGCCTTGGGTTTGGGGTTTACGATTCCCTGGTCCGACGCGGGTGCCCTCTCGATCGGAGTGACGAATTGGAGCACGGAAACGACGGACGATATGGGCAACGTCTTCGAGGATGAGGATTGGGCTATCTACGTGGGCATCAGCCTGGGCGGGTTCAATGTCTCGAACAAGGGAGGTTGAACCGATGGTCATTCGACTGTTCACCAAGAAACGCCCCAGTGGCAGCTGGTCCGTTGGCTCTGCCTCAGCGGGAGCCCTGCTTGCCCTGTTCTCCAGCTGCGCCAGCTACTCCGCGCGCAACCATCTCTCCTATCACGTCCTACCGGTTGCCGCCGAGGGTGAGCTCGGCGAGTTCGAGTATCGCGAGCCGCCCGGTGCGGACGGAAAGGCCATTCCACGCGGCCAAGATCTTGCCGAGCACGTGGGAATCGTGCTTCGCAATGCGCGGAAGGAGACAGATCTGCGCTGCGGGGAGGTCCGCGCGGATCCGGTGCCGCTGATGGTGGCGATCCACGGCGGGCGGAATACCCCCCGGGCAGCGGCTGCCCGGGTCGACGAACTGCTTCGGGTCATCCACCTGGAGGACTATGGGTCCCCCGAAAAGCCGTGGAGCTACCCTGTCTTTATCAACTGGCGTTCGGGGGACTTCACGACCGTTTGGGGACGCCTTTGGAAACTCCGGCAGGGGCGCGATCTGAACGGACCGGGCGGCTGGCTTTCGTTTCCCCTGGAGATCGTGCACGACCTCACACGGGGGGTGGCTCGACTGCCACGAAGCCTCGTTTACGGGGTGTTTCGGGACCTCTCGGTAGCGACCCGCGTGGCGTCGGGGATCAACATCCAGCGCTCCTGGGAGGACTCGGACCGGATCGCCCACGCGATGGAGACACCGGAGATCGACGGTTGGGAAGATCCCTTCGATATCCGTGCAGCCGAGTACTCCCGCAGCACCGTTGCCCATGGGGCCCGCCTGTTGACCTACTTCCCGACGCAGCTGACGAAGATCCCCCTGCAGGCCATCGTGTTGGAGGGCCTGGGCCAGGGGGCCTGGGATGTGATGCGCAGGCGGGCAAGCCACCTCGTAGGGACGCCGCTGGCCTATGAGGTCGACACCGATGGCGGCAGCGATCGTGACCTTCGAGAATTTTACGGCAGCGGTGAGATCGACGGCGAGCAGATGGTCGATGGGGCCTTGCCCCTGCTCTATCAGGGAATGGTCGAGAGCGAGGAAAGGTACAAGTTGACGCTGGTGGCCCACAGCATGGGCGCGATCGCGATCAACGACAGCTTGGCGGCCCTAAGCCAGGCTATCGAGGACGCCAAGTCTCGAATCGAAGTGGAGCGAATCATCTACATGGCCCCAGCCTGCACCGTTGGGGATGCGGCAGACGCTCTGGTTCCGTTCCTAGAGCAACACCGCGACACTCACTTCCATCTGCTGACCCTGCACCCGATCGCGGAGGCCGACGAGTACAACCTCTTTGACCTCGTGCCCCGCGGCAGTCTGCTCGAATGGATCGACGTGTACTACAGCCGACCAGCGACACACGCGGAGCGCGTCTTCGGCAAGTGGGCGAACGCCGTGCCCGCCGTCGGGCACTACGCGTCCGTGCGTGACCAGGTGCACATCAAGGCCTTCGACGTGAACGGCGGGAGCTATCCCCAGAAGCACGGGCACTTCTTCGAGATCCCCTTCTGGCGGCCCGAGGCCTATGAAACGGGGCGAAGCGCCTGTTTCGAGCCCGACTGGCTCGGCCAGGAGTGCGGAAGGTTAGAACAACGTTGCCGGGAGGAGGGGAGGCGGAATCGGGCTTGGTAGGTTGCGTTTCGTTGGTATTCTGGACCACCGGTTCTCGCCACCGCTCACAGACGACACCACATGTTCGACATCGACGAATTCAAGTCCGCCATCTCCGCTGAATGCGCCGTGCTGCGGCACCTTGCCGGCAAGGTTCGGGACACCGCCCTCGACTGGCGGCCTTCCCCCGACCAGCGAAGTGTTCAGGAAACGATGCAGTACCTGGCGTTCTGCGGGATCGGTCCCGCAAGGGCACTGCTCGCCGGCGATTGGAGCGGCATCGGTCCGCTATCGGAGTCCTTTGCGGGCATCGGTCCGGCCGGCTTTCATGAAGCGATCGTCGGCCAGGAGCGGGAGCTGCACGCCCTGCTCGATGGACTTGGTCCCGGCGAGTTGGAGTCGCGGCAGGTGAAGCTGCCCTGGGATCCCGACAACACCGTCCCGTTCGGCCATGCCCTGTACACCACGAGCCTGAGATTCTTGACTGCTTATCGCATGCAGCTATTCCTGTTCCTGAAGGCCAGCGGGCAGAAGAACATGGGCTTCCACGACGCTTGGCTCGGGATGGATCAGCCGGGGTAGGGTCGGGCGTCTACTCTGGCGTCTACTCTGGCCCCTGCTCGCTGCTCATGCCTGTCCTACGTCTCCTCGCCGCATTCGTCTTTCTCGCCCCGATCGCACAGGGACTCCACGCGCGGGAAGCGCAGGATGAGCTGGAGGGCTTCGTTCTTCAGCGAAGCTTGGTCCGCGGCGCGGACGGCAGCGAGGTGCCAGACGGAGCGTTTTCGGCGACCCACCCCGATGGGCGCAGAGTGGAGGGGACGTACGATCGGGGCCAGCCGAGCGGCAGGTGGCGATTCGTAAATGCGGCGGGGAAGTCCGTCGCGGTCGGCTCCTACGTGGACGGACGGCGATCGGGGGTCTGGACCCATCGGAGCGAAGGCGGCGTGTTGCTCGCCAAGGGCAACTGCACGGACGGCAGGCCGGCTGGGCAGTGGACGTTCTACGTCTATCGGGACAAGGAAAAGAAGATCGACGCTGATCACAGCGGCGAGTACGCCTGGTCCGAGACGAGCTACTCCAGCGGCGGTCCGCGTGCTGCGGGGCTCCTGCTCGATGGCCAGCCCCACGGGCCCTGGACCTATTGGTGGAAGAACGGCAAACCGATGCTCCACGGCCACCTGCACCGCGGGCGCTGGACTGGCAGCATGAGCTTCGCCCTGCCCACTGGGCACCTGGACGAGGACTTCATGGGCGCTGAAATCGAGGCGCCGACGGATCTGACCTGGCTTGCCCTCGGGCCTTGGATCCCGGGGACTACGCTCCAGACCAATGCGCTGGAAAACCTGCCGCCTGCGACGGCGGAAGCGCTAGGGGGCGAACTGCCGGCCAGGTTGAACCCTGAGGTCGCCGCGGGAAGCCAGGATTCATCGCTGGCGTTCGCCGTGGGCTTCGATCGAGTCCTAGAGGCGCTGGGCAAGGGCGGGGAATCCAGCGAGGAGCGGGATAGGGCCGTTCGCAACCTACATCGATCGTTGGGTGGGCGTTCGACTGGTTGGAGTTGGGTCACCCCGGAGCTGGCTGGATCCAGTGAGGTCGTCCACGCACACCGGGCGCGTGCATTTTACGAATGCACCAAAGATGACCAGGGGCTTTGGGGCATCGGGTTGGCGGCTTCGGAGTCCACAGAGCCGGGGACAGACTGGTTGCCGGAGATCGACGCCTTGCACCTGGCCGGGCTTCCCAAAGCCCAAGAAATCCAGGGCGGCCGCCATGGCCTGCGCCGTTCACTGAAGAAGCGCTACGGCATCGAGGAGGCAGAGCCGGCCCTTGAAGCGGCGCTCCAGTGGCTGGCGGCGCATCAGTCCGCCGACGGTCGTTTCGATGTAGAAGAGTTTCCCTACGCGCAGGGGGTGGACAAGGTTTGCCGCTGCGATGGAAAGGGAAGGCATGAGCAGAACCTTGGTGCTACTGCGCTCGCGCTCCAGGTCTTCGTCGAGGATGGAAACCGACCCTTTCAGGGGCCCTACTCCGAGGTTGTATTGCGGGGAACGCGATGGATCCTGCGGCAACAGGATCAGGTCAGCGGAGCGATCGCGGACGTGGAGCTCGGGGCTAGGAAGGGCGGCAAGATCCCGCAGAACCTATTGCACTCCAGCATTTACGACCACGCGATCGCTGCGGGATACCTGGCCAGGCTTTGGCAGCTCTCCGCCAAGTACAGCTACTTGGGCCCGGTGACCAAGGCTACCCAGTACATTGCTGAGCAGCGCATTCTCTCCGGCGGCTGGAGCTACAAGCGTCGCGATCAGCTGGGCCACGATGCTTCGATCACGGGCTGGTGCTGGCGTGCGATGGAAGCCGCGGGTGTTTCTGGCGTCGATGTACCAAGCGAGATCTTGGAGGGGACGCTCTCCATGATCCATGATGTTTCAGACTATGGGACCGGCCGGGTCGGCTACCGACACAAGGGGTCGTGGAGCGCTCGGGTCGTCGCCAAGAACGATACCTACCCCCCGAACCTGGCCGAACCGTTGACGGCGGTCGGACTTCTGGTACGTCTCCAGCTTGGTCAGACCATCGAGTCCCATCCGATCGTTGGCATGCACGCCGACCTTTTGCTGAAGTCCTTGCCTGAGTGGGACCCCAGCGGGCACCGCACGGACATGTACTACTGGTATTACGGCTCGTTTGCGATGCGCCGCCTGGGCGGCAAGTACTGGGAGGCTTGGCGTAAGGCCATGGAACGCGCTGTGCTGGAGGGCCAGCGCCAAGACGGCCACGCCGCCGGCTCGTGGGATCCGATCGGCCCCTGGGGCTGGTCCGGGGGCCGCGTGTACGCGACGGCCATGATGGCCCACTGCCTGCTGACGCTGATGCCGCCGCTGGACTGAGCGAACGGGCTTCGGAAGTCACCTTGTCCGGGTGAGGGCCCGACGGTTGGAGCGTCGACCCCTCGACAGAGAATATTGAAGATCCTGAACCAGGGCTGTCGTGAAGATGAGGGAGAGCATGTAGCCGCCGAGACCGGGTGCGGCGTCCGAATTAGCCGTGAAGAACAAGACCAAAAGGAAGGTCCAGACAAATCCCACGGCATCCAGCGCGGTCCCGAGCCCGCGCGGCAAGCCGGAATCCCAGATGGCTGGAGATCGAATGATGGCGCTACAGCCACTGATGACGAACAAGAATCAAGCGGGCAGGTTGGCCATCGTCACGCTCCAACCGATCGCAGTGACGAGCCTGGGGTTTGGTGGGAGCAGGGAGCGGAACGGCAGCGAGTCGAAGTAGCCCAGCGGAAGGAACAGGCACACAAAGACCGCGACGACGCGGGCCCAGGGCCAAAGGTCCATGCCGGCAGGGCTCGGACTCGCTTCAGGCTTGTTCGCCGCTCCAGAATTCTCTGCGGAGGTGGCGACGGGATCAGGGGGCGGTGGTTCGGTGTGCCTACGCCGGGCCTTCGGCCGAGCGCCGCGATCGCGCCTCTTGACGGTTCGTCGGCGCCGGCGCGCGGGAGTCTTGCGAATCGTGAAGCCTGCACCGGGGTTGGATCCCGACTTGAGATCGCTCTTGACCTCATCAGCGGACTGGTAGCGCAGGTCCGGTTCGCTTTGTAGGGCCCGCATCACCACCGGATCGAGTGGCTTCGATTCTCTGCCGGCCTTTGCGGATGGAGCTTGGAAGCGGCCGACGGGCAGGTCGCCGGTGAGCATCTCGTACAGCAGCACACCAAGCGAGTAGAGATCTGCGCGATGGTCCAAGGGGCGATCCGTCCGCATCTGCTCAGGAGCCATGTAGTGCAGGGTTCCGAGGACCTGGTCGGTGGCCGTCAATCCCATGGGATAGGTATCTGTTCCGGCGAGCTTGGCCAGGCCGAAGTCCGCGATCCGCGCTTGGCCGCGCAGATCCACGAGGATGTTCTCGGGCTTGATGTCCCGGTGCACGATCCCCACCGAGTGGGCCGCCTGGAGCGCGTCGCAGATCTGCGGAGCGAAGGTCAACACGTCCCGGGCCGGTAAGCGGCCTGAGTTCATCAGGTCCCGCAGGCTGGCCCCATCGATGTACTCCATGACAAGGTAGAACAGCCCGTCGGCGTCGCCAAAGTCGTGGATGCGCACGACCCCGGGATGATCGAGCTTGGCCAGGGCGCGGGCCTCGCGTTCGAAGCGCTCGGCAAATAGGGGGTCATTCTCCAGAAGGGGATGAAGCACCTTGATCGCAACCCAGCGATCCAGCTTGAGATGCCGTGCGCGATAGACGGCGCCCATGCCTCCACTGCCAAGCAGGGCTTGGATCTCGTAGTCGGGCAGTCGCTCAGCAAGGTCTTGTAGCTTGGAGACTTCGCCGGCCTGGTCGTGGCCGGGTGGCCCGTTCGGCACGCTTTCCAGCGCTGCTTGCATGAGGCATGCGGGGCAGGGTTCGGCCGCGGACGGGCGGGGCTCGCCGCAGCGCACACAGGGGTGAAGGGAGGTCATCGAAGGCAGGTGGCAGAATGGTGGAGCAACCCTTCCTCACCCGGCCCTAGAGCTAGGTTACCGGGAATTCAGGGCCAATTTGCAGGGGCCTATCGAGGGGGGGCCGCGAGCGCCCGTAGCAGCAGGGCGACCTCGGCGTCCACGCCTTGGAAACCATCCAGGGTCTGGGCGACCTCTTCTCGAATGAGCTCCCCAAGCCGCTTGCGAAGTCGATAGGCAGCGACCTTGACCGCTCCCTCGCTCAGACCCAGGAGCTCGGCTCGCTCGGCGTGGCTGCGCTCACCCGTGGTGCCGTCGAGGGTCTCCTCGAGCACCTCCAGCAGCTTGCTGCGGCCACGTGCCGCACACTCCGCCTCCAATCGAACGCGGGCGCGCCTTAGAACCGCATGGGCCCAGTCCCGATCGAATGCGGTGCCCGGATCTTCACTGTGGGTGGGCTCCGCGGCGAAACGGGCGTCGCCCACCTCCGCATCCAGTCGCATGGGGGCTCGTCCGCCTCCCCGCTTGAGAGCGTTCTCTCTTCGGGCTTCGTTGGTTCGGTGCTTGCGCAGAGCGCCCAGCAGGTAGCTCCGAAGGCGTCCTTGTGCCGGATCCGCCCTTGCCAAGAGGCCACCCTCCAATGCGTGCAGCCAGAAGCTCTGAACTCCATCCCGTGCTTCGGCATCGTCTTCCCCGCCCCGTCGCAGAAACGCGTAGAGCGGGTACCAGTAGGCCTCCAGCAGCTCTTCCAGGGCCAGGCGAGCGTCGGCATCATCGCCGCGGCTGCGAAGAACGAGGGACCAGCGTGTGGAGAGAAACTGCAATGGAATCGCTTCCTGGGATTGGGGGAAACGCGATGGTGCGGTGCCCATGCTAGCTCTCTTCTTTCGCGAGTGGCGCGGATTGGGGATCGGCCTCCGACTTGACCATTCGTGACCAGCCTTCCGCCTGGTCGGAGCAAAATCAGAGAGTGCGAGGCGCGAGCTATCGGCTCTTCTGTGCCTACCCGTACGCGAAATGGCGCCAAGCTTGTATCAGCAGGTCCTGCAGCGGATAGGACTCGCTCATCGACACCCAGATAGATAGAGCTCACGCGCATCAATGCTCGTCGATGGGAGCGAGGTTACCGCACTGTGTCCTTGCTCTACGCATCAAGGCCACCTCTAAGGTAGCCGCTCTGCGCTTGCGGAGTATCCTCCATGTCGCAGGTGTGGAAGCACTTCTCTGGCTCTGCACCCCCAGGAAGCCGGGTGAGGGGGAACTGCTGATCGGGCCGGGACTCGAGTGCAGAGCTCCTCAAGTAGAAGGTTAGGTCCGGTCGATACTTTAGGAATACCCTATCGGTTTTTTGGATGCTAATTGCTCCCGCTCTAGCCTGCTGTTGTGTGTCGATTGCTCCCCAGGTGAGCGAGTCGGATCCTTTTCCTTTCGGGTTTTCCCAGGGCTACCTCGACACCATTGGACAGGACGTAAGCGGGACGATCGGGGAGCTGGTGGGGGCGCTGCGTAGCCGTACCCGGCGCACTGCTCAACAGAATGAACTGCCAGAGCTCATTCGCTCAGGGGATTTCGCCGGCATGAAGCGTTTCGCCAGCGATACGGTGCTCGCGAGTGACCTCGTGGACGTCGTAGCGATCTTCGACGCTGATGGCGTGCTGCTCGCGTTCAATGATGTCAACTGGGAGGGGGAGGCGTTTTCGGAGGAGGACACACAGGCTCTGCTCGCGCTCAGTTTCGATAGTCGCGACATCATCAGCGGTTGTGTGAACAGCGCCGTCGACCATGAGGTGCTTGAATTTCAAACCGCTTGCGACTTCACCCCGCGATTGTTCGGGTCGAGTGGACTGTCCATCGCTCTCACGACTCCGGTTAACGATGCCTCTGGGAACCGAGTCGGCGCGGTCAGTACGCGCTTGCGTTTTGAGCGCCTGACTGAGCGCCTTCACCTCGACGTCTTTGAGGAGGGCGGCAACCGGATCTGGCTCGTGTCGGACTACGGCGAGTACTTCGATGAGGCGGTCAACCGAGGAGAGCTCGAACCGCCGATCCCATCGGAGGAACTCAGCGGTATCGTCCAGTCCTTCGACTTCACCGGGCGTGCGGCGATTGGGATGGAGAGGGATTCTCGTGTCATGAGACTCTTCGCGGTCCCCGGCCTCGAAACGTTGGATGGTGGAGGGGTGCGTGTGCTGCTCGACGCTTCTGGAGGCTGGATCGCTGACATGCTTGCGACGGAACAGGCGCAAGAACGGATGAAGCGCCAGGGCCTCCTGATCTTCACTGCCCTCGCTGTTCTCGTTGTAGTGGCCCTGGCCCGGTCGAGGAATGCTGTCGTGCGCGCCAAGAAAACTGCGGAGAGGGCGAGTCACTCCAAGTCGGCCTTTCTCGCCAGCACGAGTCACGAGATCAGAACGCCTATGGCGGCGATCCTTGGTTACGCAGAGCTCTTGGGTGATGAATCCCGGTCAGGAGATAAATCGGTTCGCCAGGAAGCGCTGGCGGCGATACGGGCAAACGGAACACACCTGATGACCCTGATCGGGGATGTTCTCGACCTCTCCAAGATCGAGGATGGATCTGTGACTCTCGATCCCTACGACTTTTCCCCGGAGGGACTCATTCAGCAGACTCTGCTGCTCATCGGCTCGAAGGCCGATGAGCAAGAGACCACCCTCAAGTTCACCGTGGATCCCGGCGTTCCCAAGTACATCCATACAGACGGGCTACGTATCCGCCAGATCCTGATCAACCTGCTTGGAAACGCAATTCGATTCACGCCCGAGGGACAGGTGGACGTGGCCGTACAGTGCCGTGGCGACATCTTGTCCATCGAGGTCGCTGACAACGGGGAGGGGATGAGTGAAGACGCCCTCAGTCGCATCTTCCAGGCCTACGGGCAAGCGGAGCGTTCGACCTTCCGGCGCTTCGGCGGCACCGGGCTCGGACTGACCATCAGTCGGCAGCTCTGCCTGCTCATGGGGGGTGACCTCACGGTTCGCTCCCAAAAAGGTGTGGGGAGCTCCTTCACCGCTACGATGAGAATCGAGCCTGTTTCTGAAGTGCCCAAGATCACCGCCGAGGTCGATCCATCCACAGTCCATGTTGCGGAGAAGGTGCCAGCGGGAAGCCGCATTCTCATTGTGGACGATACGGCCACCAATCTCCGCATCATGAACCTCCTCCTCTCGAAGGACGGGGCAGCGGTCACCTGTGCTGCCAACGGTGCCGAAGCACTCGAAGCCTGCCAGGATGCCGATGAGCCCTTTGCTCTCATCCTGATGGACGCCCAGATGCCCGTGATGGACGGCTCAGAGGCCTTTCTTGAGCTCCGTCGGCGAGGAGTTCAAACACCCATTGTTGTCCTGACCGCAGATGCGCTTTCAGAGGCGCGCAAGTCCTACCTAGCCGTTGGTTTTGATGACTACGCGACGAAACCGATCTCGCAAGAGGACCTGCGGAACCTCGCAAATAAGTGGATCCGGCTGGGAGATCGCAGTGGGCGGGGCGAAGAGAATCCGTCTGCCGCGCTTCCCACATCAAGCACCCCTGGACCTTTGCGCACTGAGCAGGGGCGCTTGAACCCCGACCGAGAAGCACGCTAGATGGTATGGGCCTGACCAGTAGCATCTAGCACCTGGGCGAGTACCCCGCGGGAGGACGAAAAGACCCCGTCGATCCGCTTTCGGATCGACGGGGTCTGATGCCTGCTTGCGGACCGTGCTCAGTCGAGGATCGGGAGCGCCGCGAAGGAGCGCACGGCGATGCGCTGGGCCACGCGCCCCGATACCTCGCGGAAGCGGCCGGCCAGGAGGGAGTCGGGCTGGGCGATGACCACCGGGTCACCGCCGTCGCCGCCTACGCGGACCGCGGGGTTGAGCGGGATCTTGCCAAGCACCGGAAAGCCGTTCTTTTCGGCCAGCGCGTCGGCGCCACCCGAGCCGAAGACGTCGATGACGGTGCGGAAGCGGGACTCGGAGTCGAGCTCGAGGTTCTCCTCACCGGTGCCGACCGAAAGGCGGATCTTCTGGCCTTCGCTGCCGCCTTCCACCATCCCTTCGATGGCGTAGCCGGACATGTTCTCGACGACGCCGAGGACCTCGGTATTGACCTGCTTGAACATCGTGACGGCCTTGCCGACGTCGAATGTCGAGACCGCCTGGGGAGTGGTCACGATCACTGCGCCGGTGAGGGGGACGAGCTGGGCCAGGCTGAGCTGGGCGTCGCCGGTGCCGGGGGGCATGTCGACGAGCAGGTAGTCGAGCTCGCCCCACTCCACGTCGGACAGGAACTGCTCGATCAGCTTGTGCACCATCGGGCCGCGCCAGACGGCGGGCTTGTCGTCGGGCAGCAGGTAGCCGACCGACATGGTCTTGACGCCGTAGCGCTCCTTGGGGATGAGCTTGGGCTTCTCAGCGGAGCCGCCGCGGCCAGGCTCGCCGGTGAGGCCCATCATCATCGGGACATCGGGTCCGTAGATGTCGCAATCGAGCAGGCCCACCCGGGCGCCGGTGGCGGCCAGGGCGCAGGCCAGGTTGACGGACACGGTGGACTTGCCGACGCCGCCCTTGCCGCTGGA
The DNA here is from genome assembly GCA_964459495.1 of uncultured Planctomycetaceae bacterium. Classification (GTDB taxonomy): domain Bacteria; phylum Planctomycetota; class UBA1135; order UBA1135; genus CAYWNK01. Next base: position 318 of record CAYWNK010000193.1, on the reverse strand, counting down.
CACGGCGACGATGTGCTTGATGCCTTTGCCGAGTTGGCGCTCGGGGCCGTTCTGCTCCCGCACGGTGGCGGTCATCTCGACCTCAACCTCGGTGACTCCGGGGATGGCCCGGATCTCGGTCTCGGCCTGGGCCTTCATCTGATCCTTCACCGGGCAGGCCGGGGTGGTCAGATTGATGATCACACTGACCTTGCCACCGTCGACCTCGGCCTTCGTGATGAAGCCCAGGGTCACGATGTCCTTGAATAGGTCGGGGTCCTGGATCTTGCGCAGGGCATCGAGGACCTGCTCTTTGGTGACGGCGCTCACGGGATGGTG
>CAYWNK010000192.1:0-12518 GCA_964459495.1 uncultured Planctomycetaceae bacterium | reverse complement strand
GCGCCGTGGCCTTCGTCCCGCTGATCCAGCGGCTGCTGCTGCCGTCTGGGGGTCTACCGGCGGTCTTGGCCCTGGGCCCGGTCCTGGGCGCGCTGGCGGCGTTGATTCTCGGGGGCCGGCTCGGTCCTCGATCGATCGGCTGCGCGAGCGTCTTGGCGGGGATCGGGCTGTGGACCGCCAGTTCCCCTTCGCCGGCCCTCGCGAGCGCCGCGCTCAGCCGGCCGGAATTCGAGCGCTTGGCTTTTGAGGAGGATGCCAACTTTGCGGTGACCGTGGTCGATGACCAGCTCCGTTCGGAACGGACCCTGCTCACCGACGATTTCCGCGCGACGGCAACAGGCGACGACTACCTCTACATGCGAGCGCTCGGGCACGTGCCCCTGCTGCTGCACCCCGCGCCGTCCCAAACCGGGGTGCTTGCCTTTGGGACCGGCACAACGGCGGGAGCGGTTGCCCTGCACCCCGAGGTGGATTCCCTGCGCATCCTTGAGCTCTCCGCGTCGGTGCTGGACTTCGCCCCGTACTTCGAAGAGGTCAACGGAGGGGTGCTCAGCGACCCGCGCGTGCAGGTGCTGGTGGGGGACGGCCGCCGTTCGTTGGGCGGGATGCCGCAGGGTCTGGATGTGCTGACGATGGAGCCGCTGCTGCCGGACTCTCCCTTCGGCGTCTACCTGTACACGGCGGAGTTCTATGGGACCGTACGCCGAGCCCTCAAGCCCGGTGGACTGCTGTGCCAATGGGTTCCCCCACACGCCCTGCGGCCCGCCACTTTTGACGCCGTCATCGCGGCGTTTTCGGGCGGCTTTTCCTGGTCGGGCGTATTCCTCTTTGGCACCCAGGTGCTGCTGGTGGGGGGGGATCGGGAGCCGCAGTTGGACCCCGCGCGCTTTCCAGCATCGGGGCCGGCGCGCGAGGCCCTCGCAGCGCTCGGGATGTCGGAGCCCAGCGGTCTGGCGTCGAGATTCGTGTGCGCGGGTTGGCCCGCTGCCGCCCGCCCTCTCACGGACGCCGACCCCTGGGTGCTGTTCGAGCCGAAGGCGCCGGGCCTTGAGGTTCTCGGCTGGCTGCCGGGGAACCTTGCGACCCTGCGGGGCCGTGAGCAGGCCCTGCCAGCGGCATGGGCGTCGGTCTGCGGAAAGGCGGGCGCCGAGCGCTTCGCCGGGGTGCGGGAACTGCACCGTGCCCGCGAAGCATTTGAGCGCACCCGCTACCGGCTGCCGGGCGCCGAGGGGCTTGGGGATTTCGCGAGCCATGCGGGGCGCGCCGCCGCCGTCCTGGGGGACGATCCGGAGTGGCTGCATTTGGCCCGGGTGGCTTCCTTTGAGACCCGGCGGAGCGAGGGCCTGGGCCTGCTGCGTGCGGGGCAGAGCCGCGCGGCACTCAGCAAGCTGCTGGCTGCGGCCGAGCAGCGCCCGGAGCGGGCCGACGTTCACCTCTTTGTGGCCCTGGCGGCCGACGGGGCTGGTCAGCAGGACGTGGCGCTCGCGGCGCTGGGTCGCAGCCTCGAGCAGTGCCCACGCATTTTGGAAACCCGACCGGGCCGTCTTGCGGTTGGCATCGGGTTTTCCCCTCGTCTGGTCGGGGCCCTCAAACGGATGACGACTCGGTCCATTGGAAACGGAGACTGAGCTAGGCCCGTACAGCCCAGGGCCCCGCGCTATGCTACGCCCGCCTTGCTCTTCACCCCCGATGCACTCGCCGGCCGATTGCCGGCCACACGCGCCGAGGTGCGCGCGCTCTTCGAGCACGCGTTTCGCGGGGCTCGCCGTGAGTCGGCGGACTTAGCGCTGATCGCGCTGCAACTCGACGGCTTCGAAGCCCTCGCCCAGGAGCGCGGGGTCCCCTACGGAGCGGCGCTGCTCTGCCGGACCGTGAGCGATGTCGCACCGAGCCTAGGTGACGGTGTGGTTTGCGGCTGGCGTGAGCGCGAGCGGGTCTATCTGGTCGTGCAGCAACTGACGCCCACTGAGCTGGCGGGGCGTACCCATGCGCTGGTCGCTGCGGTGCGCCGCATCAACTTCGCTTCGGCGGGGGGACCGGCGAGCCTGAGCGTCAGTATCGGCACAGCCCACGTGGCGCTGCCCCGTCGCGGCGAGGGCGAACCGGCGCCGGACGAACTCGTGTCTGCAGCGGGGCGCTGCCTGCGGCTTGCGTCGCTGGCCGGTGGCGGCAAGGTCGTGCATGCGGAACGCCTCGCGGCGAAGCGCCCCAGCCCGGCGCCAGCTGCCAGCGAAATCGGCCTGGATGAATTGATTCTTCCCGCCCGGCCGCCACGGCCCGCTGCGCTGCGCCGGCCCGAGCTGGTGCAGGCCCAGCCGGAGCCCCAGCCCGCGCCGGTGACGGCCGCCCCTGCCCCTGCACCTGGAGACGAGCTACTCGGCAATCGCGTGAGCCGCTTGGAACGGCGACTCGCCAAGCTCTCGAACCTGCTCGAGAAGGCGATCGACAAGGGTGTCAGCGTGCCCGAGGAGGTTGAGCGCGGAATGGCATCGACCTACCGCGAGGTCCAAGGATTGTCCGAGAAGGACGAATCGTATGAGGCGAAGTCCGCCCTGATGAGCACGATTTTCGAGGCCAACTTGGCCCTGCACGAGCGGCACCGGGACCGCAGCGCCTAGGGATTGGCCGGGAGGAACCGCGCTAGGCCCATTCCGACAGGCGCGCCCCGATGAACTCCTCGATCGCTCCCCGCGTGCTGCGATAGACGTCGATGTCTCCTCCATAGGGGTCAGGCACATCGAAGCCGGACGGATCCAAGAGGTGCACGCGCTCGCCGAGCGGCGGGGGCAGCGCGCTAACCAGCATCGCGCGGTGGTTGGCGGTCATGCAGTACAGGGCGTCGTACTCGCCCAGGGGAGCCGAGGCAGCAGGGGTGGAGCGGTGGGCGCCGAGGTCGATGCCGAGCTCGGCCATGGCCTCGAGCGAGCCCTGGCTGGCTGGTGCACCGGGGCCCGCGGTGACGCCCATCGTGTCGATGCGAAAGCCAAAGCTGTCGGGGTCGCCGCCGAGCCGTTCGGCGAGGGCGGAGTGGGCTAGGGCTCCCGCCATTGGAGAGCGGCAGGTGTTGCCGGTGCAGACGAAGCCAAGTCGCAGGCCGGCGACGCGCCGGAGCTCGGCGAGTTCGAGCGCTCCAGCGCGCAGGAGCTCGAAGCGGCCGCGGCCCAGGGCGAGGATGCTGGAGGGCTGCCCCGCCGGGCCCTGGCCGTCTTCCAGGAGGCCATCCGACAACAGGTGATCCAATGGCCGGGTCCCCGCCTCCGCGAAGATCCTCAGGATCTCCGCCGGGTCATTGACCGGGGCCTGGCCCGCGAGGTTGGCGCTGGTGGCGACCACCGGACCGGAGACCGCTTGGAGCACGGCGCGGGTGGCTTCCCGGTCGGGGACACGTACGCCGCACCAGCCGTCGACGCAGGTTGCGGCCAGCCCCGGGGGGACCCCGTGGAGAACCAGGGTGAGGGGGCCCGGCCAGTAGCGTTGGGCCAGGCGCTCGGCCAGAGGCCGGAGCTCGGGGAAAAAGTCCAGGGCGCCGGAGTCCGCCGCATGCCAGGTGAAGCCCCTGCCGCTGGGCGAACCCTTCGTCTCGATCAGTGCCGCGAGGGCAGCGGGCATGTCGGCCCGCGCGGCAAGGCCGTACACGGTTTCGGTCGGGACTCCGACGACGCCGCCCTGCTCGAGCGCGAGCGCCGCCTCGGAGAGTGCCTGGGGGCTGGGCCCAGTGGGATTCGGCCCGGGGTGGGAGGAATCGCCCGCAGGGGCTGCGCCGGCGCTGCGGCTCGGCTGGGGCTCGGAGTCGGAGTCGGATCTAGGCATGGCCTGGCCCGGGCTCCCTTGACGGCGGGGAATTTGCGGGCTCAGTCGCTAGGGTAGCAGGACTGGCGCGGAGGCAAGCCGCGATCCCGACCCTATGGACGAGAAGCAAAGCGAAGCTCAGCCGGCCCCCAACGCCGAGCGGACGGCCCTCCTGGCGCGATTGGCCAGCGGCCTCGCCCACGAGATCAAAAACCCCTTGTCCACAATGGCCATCAACCTATCCCTCCTGGAGGAGGAATTCAGCGGCGGCCGCGCCGAGGATGCCCCGCAACCCTCGCCCAAGGATCGCCGCTGCGAGAAGCGGGTGCGCACCCTGCAGCGGGAAGTGACACGCCTAGAGGGGATTTTGGAGGACTTCCTGCGCTTTGCACGGGGGGGCAACGTGAACCGCTCGCCCCAGGACATCGTCGCCCTGATCCACGGGGTGCTGGAGTTCGTGGCGCCCGAGCAGGAAGCCGCGGGGATCCGGGTGCACACCGACCTTCCGACCACCCTTCCGCTGGTGCTGCTGGATCCTGGAGCCTTCAAGCAGGCGCTGGTGAACCTGCTGGTCAACGCCCGCCAGGCGATGGCTGGGGACGGCGAGCTGATTGTGCAGGTGCAGCGCGCCGGCACCTTCGTGGAGCTGACCGTGACGGACACGGGGGTGGGGATGGACGAGGAGCAGCAACAGCACTGTTTCGATCTGTACTGGTCGACGCGCTCGGGGGGCACAGGACTGGGCCTGCCCACGGTGGCGCGCATCGTCGATGAGCACGAGGGAACCCTGTCTGTGGTTTCCGAGCTGGGCCGGGGTACGAGCTTCACGCTGCGCTTCCCCCTGGTGCAGGAAGTCGCGGGAGGCCGGCCTTGAGCGCAGAGGAAGGTCAAGATGCGGGCGATGGCGCCGCCCCGACGCGGGTCCTGATCGTCGATGACGACGAGGGGCACGCGGAGGCATTGAACGATGCGCTGGAGATGGACGGCTACGTGTGCCACATGGTGCACACCGGGGCGGCGGGGATCGCGGCGCTGGCCGAGGCCGGCTACGACGCGGTCCTCACGGACCTGGTCATGCACGACCATTCAGGGCTCGAGGTGCTCGCGGAGGCGAAGCGGCAGGCGCCGGATGCGGCGGTGCTCCTGATCACGGGCCACGCCACGGTCGAGACGGCGCTCGACGCCATGCGTCAGGGGGCGGAGGACTATCTCGCGAAGCCGGTCAACCTGGCCGAGCTGCGCGCGAAGCTGGCGCGGGCCGCGGAGAAGGCGCGGCTGCGCGCGGCCAACTCGGAGCTGCTCGCCCAGAACGCGGAGCTGCGTCGCCAGCTGGATCGGCGCTTTGGCTTCGAGGGCATCCTCGGCCATTCGCCGCAGATGCAGCGCCTGCTGGAGACGCTGGGCGCGGTGGCGCCGACCGGGGCCAACGTTCTGGTCCTGGGCGAGAGCGGCACGGGCAAGGAGCTGGTGGCGCGTGCGATTCACTCCAACAGCCCGCGCGCGAAGGGCAACTTCGTGGCCGTGAACTCGGCGGCGATGAGCGAGGGGCTGATCGAGTCGGAGCTGTTCGGGCACATGAAGGGTGCATTCACGGGCGCGATCGGCGACAAGGAAGGACGCATCGCCTACGCGAGCGGCGGCACGCTGTTCCTCGACGAGGTGGGGGACATGCCGCTCACGACCCAGGCCAAGCTGCTGCGGGTCATCGAAGCGCGCGAGGTGATGAAGGTTGGGGGCAACGAGGCGAAGAAAGTCGACATTCGGCTGATCGCGGCGACCAACCAAGACCTGCGCAAGATGGTCGACGAGGGGACGTTTCGCGAAGACCTGTTCTACCGCCTCCAGGTGGTGACCCTGGAGCTGCCGCCCCTGCGCGAGCGCCAGGGAGACGTGCCGATTCTGCTCGAGTTCTACTTGGCCAAATTCGCCGTTGAGCACGGTCGATCGGTCTCGGGGATCGCTTCCGAGGCGCGGGCGATGCTGGTGCGCTACGAGTGGCCGGGCAACGTGCGCGAGCTGCGCAACGCCGTCGAGAACATGGTGGTGCTCGCGCGTGGCGAGGTCTTGACCGTAGACGATGTTCCCGAAGCAATCCGGCGCAGCGGTCCGGGTGCCGGTGAGCGAGCGGGCGGCTACGCGCTGGCGGGCCGTTCGCTGGCCGAGGTCGAGCGTGACCTGATCGCGTCCAATCTGGAGCTGATGGGGGGCAATCGCTCGAAGACCGCAGGGGTCCTCGGGATCGGTGAACGAACCTTGTATCGGAAGATCAAGGAGTACGGGCTGTAGGCTGAGGGAGGCCGCGCGGAAGCCGATGGGGAAAGCGCCGGATTCCAGTCGGGCTCGCGGGGAAGGCACCCGTGGGCAAATCAGCCCCTACCGTGTTCTGCGGACAGCAGGTGCCGAACAGCACGGGCGTGGCCGCCTCCCTCGCCGGCATCGGTTCGACGAACACGGGTCTGAGTTTCCTGAGGCTTGAGGCCGGCAGCATGCCGCAGGGGCAGTTCGGCAACTTCCTCGCCTCCCAAACCCAGGGCTTCTCTCAGCAGCCCGGCAGGAGTCAGGGCAAGCTGTGTCTGGGCGGATCCATCGCGCTCTACAACGCGGATGTCTTTGCCACCGGGGCTAGGGTTGCGGCGAGCCTGACCCTCGACCTGGCGGACGTGCCGGCTCCGATGGGGTCGGTTCCGGTTCTCAGCGGAGAAACCTGGAGCTTCCAGGCCTGGTTCCGCGACGCGAACCCCGCGGCGACCTCGAAATTCACGACCGGCTTGTCGCTGACCTGCGATTGAATCGGATCCAGCCTTTCCATTCGGGTCACACCCAGGCATCGCACCCGCTTGTGTTCGCTGCTTCGCTGGCTCCCAGGAGCACTCGCCTTCTGGGGGCTAGGGGCGGCAAGCGGCGAGTGCTGCCCCGCTGGGCAGCACTCGCCGCGTCACGTTGTCTAGGGGCGGAAGAGCACTTGCAGTCCGTCGCTGGTGTTGGAGGTCAGCGTTGGGTTGGTGTCGCGGAACCAGAGCTGGAAGTTCCAGGTCTCTCCGGAGACCCAGGCGGTCCCTTGGGGGAGGAAGGTGTTGTTGGGGCTTAGGCTTGCTTCCCCAAGAGGGCCGGTAAACAGGATTTCGCCCTGCCCCGGGCGATTGAACCGAACGAAGGGCGGGGCGAGGCAGAGATTGCCCTGGCTGCCGGCAAAGCCGGGCGTGAAGCCCTGGATCTGGCTCATGATGTAGTAGCCGAACTGGTTGATGCCTGTACTCGTGCAGGTGAGCACAAAGTCGTTGCTGGCCAAGGATGTGCTGCCCGCAAAACCGATCACCGCCGGCCCTCCCGAGGAGTTGGTCGTGGCAGGGCTGCAGTAGTTGGAGACCACGTCCTCGCACTCGTCCGGGACGCCATTGTCGTTCAGGTCCGTGCTGGTGCCCTCGGAGATGTCGCACAAGTCCGCGATGCCGTTGCCGTTGCAGTCGAGGACATCATTGTCAATCGCGGTGAGCTCAATGTCGTCGATGGACCAGCCGTGACCGTCGTTGTTGAAACTGTCAACGCTATTGAATGTCCACCGAATGGACAGCGGCTGGGAGAAGGAGGCGAGCTCAACCAGGATGGTGCGGGTCTCGCACCCGGACGCCGCGTCGACGCAGGCGTTGTCGACCACCGTGTTGTTGATTCTGACGAGCGGAATGTCCACCGAGCAGCCGGTTTCGCCACCGAAGAGCGACTGGTAGCGAATCTCAAGCTGGTCAAAGCTCGGATCGACCTGGATCCCCGAGAGAAGGTAGCTGCCGGCGTTGGTTCCGCCCGTGTCGAAGTCGCAGCCGAAAGGCAGGCCGTAGTACATGCGCTCTCCGCTGAAGCAGCCAATCGGGTCGCAGGCACCGGTCTGGTTCCAGAGGCCGGACATGTTCGCTTGCACCCCCGGTGGCAGTGAGGCTCCATCAAAGTCCTGGAACAGAACCTGCTCCTGAAGGATGAGCTGGGAGAAGGGGGTCACGGTGTCTGTGCCGGCGGAGGAGCTGACCAGGCGCCCCTGCTCGAAGTCGATCGCCGCGCCGCCGGTTGCGCCCGGGAATGCGGTGCGTCGGCCGAGATCCTGGAGGAAGGAGAAGCCTGCTCCATCAAAGCCGTAGACGTAGACTTCGGTGGGGCGCGCTACCGGACTCAGCGAGCCCAAGGTAGAGACAAGGAGTGAGGTTCCCCGGAACTCCAGGTCGTAGCCAAAACCATCGGCTTCGCTTGCGTCGGGGGCGTAGACCGGCGCCTGCTCCACCCAGGTACCGGCGACAAGGGAATAGTGCAGGACTTGGCCGAAGTTGGAGTTGGGAACACCGAGGGTGTCGTCTCCGTAGGCACCGACCACGATCTGGTCACCAACGACTCCAACCTGCCAGCCGGCGAAATCGCTGTTGTCGCCGGTGCTGGAACTCAAGATGGCCTGCTCGACCCAAGTGCTTCCGCTGGGCTCGAAAACGTAGGCTGCACCCGTGTTGAGTGTGGGGAGGTTGTCGGCACCGACGGATCCGACGACGAAGCGGTCGCCGTCGGCGTCGACGTCCCAGCCGAAGTCCGCATTGGCGGATGCGTCGGAGGCCTGCACGCGAGCCATCTGGGTCCAGGAACCGCCACTGTTGGAGAACACATAGGCCGCGCCTGCCTGGGAAGCGACCGCGGTTTCCTTGGGGGCACCGACAAAGACCCGGTCGCCGGAGACCGCGACTGAGAAGCCAAAGCGCGCCCCAGTCGTCGCCGCTGAGCCGACGAGTTTCGCCTCCTGGATCCAGTTGCCGGACGAGTCGCGCCGGAACACGTAGGCCGATCCGGACAGGTTGCCAAGCGGATTGTCACGGGAGGCGCCGACGACCATGAGATCGCCATCCATGGCCACCGCGCCGCCGAAGTTGTCGCCGGGGCCGGTGTCGCTGCCCAGCAGGTTCCCGTCGGCTATCCAGTCGGCGCCGGTCCAGCGGTAAAGGTAAACGGTGCCCGACTGGGAGCCGGCGGGATCAGAGGTGGGGGCGCCGACGGCGAGGGAGTCGGCGGATACCCCGAGGGCGATGCCGAAGTTTTCGAACGCAGCGGGTGCTGCCAGATCAGTCTGGGCTTGGAAGCCACACTGGGCCAAAAGGGTGGAATGGGAAACGAGAAGGGCGGCTGAAGCAGCAGCCAGCAAACGGGTGTTGAGCATGGAGCTCTGGTTGGCAATGGATCGATCGAATTGGAAATGCAGAGCCCGCATCCGGCGAGGTCGGGGGGACGCGCGGCGACATCGGATCCTCCCGCGATTCGAATCGGTAGCGGTGGATTGCCCTTAACGGCAAAGGGTCCGCAGGTCCTTCCTCTAGGATTCGCTGCACAAGGCCGGGCTTCGTCCTAGGTCTCGGCAGGCCCATCGAAGCCGGGGGCGGGATTGCTTAAACGGTGATGCTCTAGCTTCGGGAGGCGTTCGGCAGTCCTGCATCGACGATTCGTGCTTGCTGGGCTCACTGGGCTAGTGGGCCGCGGCCTTGCAGGTGAGCGCGCCCCGTGATCATCCGCTGCTCGTGGTCGAGTCGACCGTCGATCGCAATCCGGTCACCTCTGCGGGCGATCGCCCCGAGGGGCTTGTGCTGGCCGATTCGCTCGCCCGCGCAGTCAAGCCGGTCCACTCCCGGCGGGGCTGCCCTGCAGACGACGGCGGATCGTTCGTGATCCATGGCGAAGGAAGTTGGCGCAGGGGCGATGGGGTACTGGATGGGAAGCCGGTTCCTGGTGTGCTTGCGCGAGGTGGATTCTTCGCGACTGAGCTGGTCGACGACGGGTGCGCGGAAAGCGAGAGCGGCTGCGGTGCCCCAGCAGAGCAGGCCTTGCACCCCACGCAGGTGCTCTGGCTTTCTGGTCGGCGAGGCCGGTTCTCGGCTGCGAGCAGCGCGGGGACGCAAGGCGCGTGCACTGGCGCCCGGTCGGCGCCAGCGAGCCCGGGCTGGAGGACCTGCATGGGCCCCATGGGGCTGACCCCTGCCAGGACGGCAGGGCGCCTCTCAGCCGGCAGGAGGGCCTGTCAGAATGGCGCGGGAGGGGCCCGTGGAGAGCTCGGGCCCCTTGGCTAGACCATTGGAAACAAAGGGTTTATGCCTATCGTGGGGGCTTGGCACAGAGCTTGCTCATGGGCTCGCGTCCGCACCGGCGCCAAGAGGCCACGAACTACCATGAGCAAGAGCAAAATCATCGGCATCGACCTGGGAACCACCAACTCGGTGGTCTCGGTCATGGAGGGCGGGGAGCCCGTCGTCATCACCAACCTCGAGGGAAACCGCACCACGCCCTCGGTGGTGGCCTTCCAGAACGAGGGTGCGCGGCTGGTGGGAGCCCCGGCCAAACGCCAGGCGGTCACCAACCCCACGCGCACGATCTCGTCGATCAAGCGCTTCATGGGTCGCCGCCACCACGAGGTGGCCGACGAAGAGCGACTCGTCTCCTACAAGCTGGTGGGTGGACCCCAGGACCTGGTCAAGGTCGAGGTGGACGGCAAGCAGTTCACCGCGCCGGAGATCAGCGCCATGGTGCTCTCTAGCCTGAAGGAGGCCGCAGAAGCCTACCTGGGCGAGACGGTCACCCGCGCGGTCATCACCGTGCCCGCCTACTTCAACGACGCCCAGCGCCAGGCCACCAAGGATGCTGGCACCATCGCCGGCCTAGAGGTCGAGCGGATCATCAACGAGCCCACCGCCGCCACCCTTGCCTATGGCATGGACAAGGCGAAGGAGGGCAAGGTCGCCGTCTATGACCTGGGCGGCGGTACCTTCGACATCTCCGTGCTGGAGATCGGTGACGGGGTCTTTGAGGTGCTCGCCACCAACGGGGACACGCACCTGGGCGGCGACGACTTCGACGAGGCCCTGATCGAGTTCGTGTCATCCGAGTTCCAGAAGGACCAGGGCATCGACGTACGTGCGGACCCGATGGCCCTGCAGCGCGTTCGTGAGGCCTGCGAGAAGGCCAAATGTGAGCTCTCCAGCGCCTCGACGACCGACATCAACCTGCCCTTCATCAGCGCGGACGCCTCTGGGCCCAAGCACCTCTTGGTGACCATCTCGCGCCAGAAGTTCGAGACCCTGGCGTCGGACCTGGTCAAGCGCAGCATCGAGCCCTGCAAGGCCGCCTTGAAGGACGCGGGCCTCAAGCCCTCTGATATCGACGATGTGCTGCTGGTCGGCGGTTCCACCCGGATCCCGCTCGTGCAGGAAAAGGTCCAGGAGTTCTTCCAGCGCGACCCCAACAAGAGCGTCAACCCCGATGAGGTCGTGGCCCTAGGCGCTGCGATCCAGGGAGGCATTCTGGCCGGCGATGTCGACGACGTCGTGCTGCTGGACGTGACGCCTCTGTCCCTTGGCATCGAGACCATGGGCGGCGTGATGACGAAACTCGTGGAGCGCAACACGACGATCCCGACCAGCAAGAGCCAGACCTTCTCCACAGCCAGCGACAACCAGCCGTCGGTGGACATCAAGGTCTTCCAGGGAGAGCGTGAATTCACCACGGACAACCGGCTCCTGGGCAACTTCGTCCTCGACAACATTCCGCCGGCTACCCGGGGCACACCGCAGATCGAGGTCACCTTCGACCTCGACGCCAACGGCATCCTGAACGTGCGCGCCAAAGACAAGGGCACCGGCAAGGAGCAGTCGATCCGAATCGAGGCGTCGTCCGGTCTGAGCGAGGACGAGGTTTCCCGCATGACCGCCGAAGCCGAAGCCAACAAGGAACAGGACAAGGCGCGGCGCGAGCTGGTGGATCTCAAAAACCAGGTCGACCACGTCGTTCACCAAACCGAGAAGCAGCTCGAAGAGCACAAAGAGAAGCTCGGTGAGGAAGACGCCCAGGCCATTCGCGACGCAAAGGATGAGCTCGTGAAGGCGGCCGAAGGCGAGGACAAGGCGGCCATCGAGGCCGCGCTGGAAGCCTTCCAGGCCAAGGCCATGAAGCTGGGCGAGATCCTCTACGCCGAGCAGCAGGCCGAGGCCGGTGCGGACGGTGCCCCGGGCGGAGGAGCCCAGGGTTCCGCCGGCACGGATGAGGACAGCGACGAGCCCGTCGACGCCGACTTCGAAGTGAAGTCCTGAGCAGTTGGGGGAGCCGGATGCACCGGCTGAACCCACCTGAATTCCTCGGGCATACCTGCATAGAACCTGCCGGGCGCTGTAGCGCCTGGCCCCAATGAACTGCCGCAGACCGGCGCCTCCCTGCAAGGGGGGCGCCGGTCTCTCCTTGGGCGGCATTTTGGGCAGCGGGGATTTCCGTCCGGTTTCCGCCCGCATTCCCGGGCTAGGTCGGCAAAGGGAGGTGGTCCACGATTGGGATCGAAACGGTGCTCCGGGGCGGATCGCAACGGTCCAAAACCCCGGGCGTCCGCCGGTTCCTTTCGGTTGTTCAGGTAACTTCGTCCCGCTGCGGGGTCTATGGCTACATGGACCCCCCGGTTCCCCAGCCCCCCATGTTCGCAACGTCCACGTCAGCGCATCCCCTACGCGCCTCCCGTCGATTCCATGCCGCGCTGCTTCTGGCCAGCTGCTTGGCCGGCTGTGGGGGCGGTTCCCTAGGGGGAGATGACGATCTTGGCGATCCGGGCGGTCCCCCCCTTCAGGATCCTCCTAGGGATTTTGAGTCCCTCGTCATCGAGCCGCCCTGCCCGATTGCGGGCGGTGCGTTCGGCTTCACGTCCGAGCCGCTGGACTGGAACGGGGACGGTGTGCCGG
>CAYWNK010000191.1:0-12552 GCA_964459495.1 uncultured Planctomycetaceae bacterium | reverse complement strand
ACTGCGCCGCGCCCAGCAACTACTGTGCGGCCAAGGTCAACTCCCTGGGCTGCTTCGCCAACATGAGCTTCGAGGGCTTCCCCAGCGCCAGCGGTCCCGATGACTTCGTGCTGGTGGCTTCCGATCTGCCCACGGGCCAGTTCGGCATTCCGGTTTGGAGCGCGAGCCCGGCCTCCGCTCCACTCGCCGGGGGCATCCTGTGCGTCGCCAGCCCGATCACGCGCGGACCTGTCGTCACGTCCGGATCGATGCCGACCGGAGCCTGCGGCGGCGCGCCCATCAGCTTCGCGTTCACGCAAGCCCTGATGTCCACCCAGGGCCTCGTGCCCGGCACCCGTGTCTACGCCCAGTTCTGGTACCGCGACCCGAGTCATCCGGACGGTACGGGCCAGTCCCTGTCGGACGGGCTGGACTTCACCATCTGCCCCTGAAGGAAAAGGCGGCCGGTCACGCGGGGGGCCCGGGCCAACGGTCCAGGCTTCCCACTGCCACTCCCCTCTCACGGGGAACCTCCGGGGAGTAGGCGGTGGTCCCCTAGCCCCCAATCCTGCGAACGTAGGCGTAGTAGGCCCCACGCTCGCCGTTGTCCGAGGTCCGCAGCCAAGACTGCAGCCGAGCCGGCCCCGCCGGCAGGTCCAGCTCGAAAGTCGCGTGGGTCGCGCCCTCGGACACCTCCTGCTCCGCTTCGACCTCGCCGACGCGCAGGCGCGCATGGACCGCATCCAGGGGCCGATCCAGATGGTCCGGCCAGCGGCGCAGTTGGATGCTGTAGCGTCCGGCCCGCTCGACCTGGATCTCCCAGTACCCGCTGCTCATCAGCCCGCGCTTGATGTGGTTTTGATTCCAGGGCGACTGTGCCTGGGACGCAACGTGCCAATCGTGCGAATGCAGACCGGCCTCCGGCTCGGCTGGATGCCCGATCGAGATGCGCACTGGCCGCTCTATCGCGTCCGCCAGACTCCCCCACCACTGCTCATAGGCCTCGACCAATTCGCCCACCGCTGCGGTCTCCTCCGGCAGCCGGTTGGAGCCCTGCGCGGGGTCCAGCGCCAGGTCATAGAATTCCCCCTCCCCCACGAGCCGCTGACTGCCCCGCAGGATCGCCGTCTTGCGCCAGGGCACGGGGGTCTCGATGCGTTGGCTGTGCACGAAGAGCGTCCGGTCCGCCGCGATCCGTTCCTCGCCGCGCAAGACATCGGACAGGACGATGCCGTCGAGCGGAGGGCCTGCGGTTCTCTCGACGCCGCACAGATCGACAAGCGTCGGCAACACGTCGATGTGCGCCGCGAGCCCCGGCACGCTGCGCCCCTCGTCGAAGCCACCCGCCGGCCAGTGCAGGAAGAAGGGCACGTGATGCCCGCCCTCGTAAGCGGATCCCTTGCCAGCGCGCATGCCAGCATTGAAGCCTGGCCAGGTGCCCTGCTCCTTCTCCCGGTCTCGAACCCGCCAGCCCGCCGCCGATCCATTGTCGGTCATGAAGATCAAGATGGTGTTTTGCGCCAGGTCCATCTCCTGCAGCCGTTGGCGCATCCGTCCGAGGTTGCGGTCGATGCGCGTGATCATGCCGTAGAACTTGGCCATCGTCGGCGTGACCCCCGCGTCCAGGTAGGGCTGCACTTCCGCGTCCTCCACCAGGTACGGCCCGTGGGGAGCATTGGTCGAGATGTAGGCAAAGAACGGCGCATCTTTGCTGCGCTCAATGAAGTCCAGCGCCCCATCGAACCAGACGTCGGTGCAATATCCCTCGACCTGCTCAGGCACGCCGTTGCGAAAGTAGGTGTCGTCGAAGTAGTCGTTGCCCCAGCCGTCGGGACCTTGCCCCACGCCTCCCCCTTTGTGATAGAAGGCCTCGTCGAAGCCCTGATCCTGGGGCCGCAGGGGCGCGTTGTCCCCCAGGTGCCACTTCCCGAAGAGCCCGGTGCGGTAGCCCGCATCCTGCAGGACTTCGGCGATCGTCACCTCCTCGCTCCGCATCAGCGAGCGCCCTTGGATCGTGTGCCACACGCCGGTGCGCGTGGAATAGCGTCCGCTCATCAGCGCCGCCCGCGTGGGCGAGCAGGTCGGGTCCACGTGGAAGTCGGTGAGGCGGACACTCTGTGCGTGCAACCGATCCATGTGGGGCGTCTGAAGCAGCGTGTTGCCGTGGGCGCCCAGGTCCCCATAGCCCTGGTCGTCGGTGATCACGAGGATTACGTTGGGTCGCTCGTCTTGGGCTAGGCCTGCGCCGACCAACGGGAAAGCAAGAGCGCAGCAAGTTGCCGCGACACGGATGCGGAGGAGCCTCATGGCAAGCATCCTAAGGTCTCCGGCTAGACGCTGACCAGCTGGCGGCACCCCCGGCGTCGACTTGGTCATCGGAAGGCATTGAGGGCAGCTCCAAGGAGCAGCGCCCCCCTTGTATCAAGATCGAAGGGCCCGGCCCGCCGCCAACCGGCGCAGCTCCCAGCCAATCGGCTGGAGGTGGACCGGGACTTGACCCCTTGCCGGCCATCCCCCGGAAAGCCGCAGCCGATTCCAAGCGGCCAAGGCGTTCCCTTCGGCCGCATCGGAATGCACCGAGTTCGCTGCGTGCGGGCCGGCATGACCGCCAACGCCTGGGGGTGCGACGTTGCCCCTGCGCACCCGGAGATTCGGGTCTAGGCAGCCTTGCGGGAGAGGTGGCGATCCAGGACCTCGATGAACCTGCGGCTCTCAACCGGCTTGGGGATGAAGCCCGCCATCCCGATCTCCGCGAAGTGCGCCTGGTCTTCCGGGTAGACGTTGGCGCTGAGAGCGATGATCGGCTTGGACCAGCCGCTCGAGTGGAGCTCTTGGGTCGCCTGAATTCCATCCATGATCGGCATCTGGATGTCCATCAAGATGAGATCGATCTCCCCGGTCGCGAGATCCTGTGCAACGAGTCCGTTCTCCGCCATCGTGACCTGAATCCCCAGGCGCTCAAGGAGCCTCTGAAACACCTTGCGATTGACGACGTTGTCCTCGACGAGCAGGACGTGACTGCCCCAGAAGCCGGGGTGATCCGCCGCAGGAGTCGCCTCGACAGCCGGCGCCTCGCAGCGTTCGACGGGCAGGTAGACCGTGAACGTGGTGCCCTCGCCGAATCGACTTTCGACCGCAATGTCGCCGCCCATCAGCCTGGAGAGATCCAGGCTAAGCGACATCCCAAGCCCGGTGCCGCCGTACTTCCTAGTCGTGCTCTGGTCCGCCTGCACGAAGCGATCGAAGAGGCGGCTAAGCTGCGCTTCGGTCATCCCGATGCCGGAATCCTCGATGACAATGGCGAGCTGGGGGGATTCCGACTCAGGCTCATCCATTGTGAGCCGGCACCGAACGAAACCAGACTCGGTGAACTTCAGCGCGTTGCCGAGCAGGTTGATCAAAATCTGACGAATCCTGGTGGGGTCGCCCAGGATGTACCGGTCCCGCTCATCTAAGTCCGAGAGGCACTCGAACTCGAGGTCTTTTTGCCCAGCCTCTGGCTGGAGCAGCGCGAAGACTTGCTCCGTGGTATCCAACAGATCGACCGCCGTGGATTCGAGCGTGATCTGCCCAGACTCCATCTTGGAGAAGTCGAGGATGTCGTTCAGCAGGTTGAGGAGAGCCCTTGCGGAGTCCCGAATGATGGTGTTGAGCTCACAGTGGGGATGATCCCGGTCTAGATCCTGGAGGATCAGGTCAGAAGTGCAGAGGATGCCGTTCATCGGCGTGCGAATCTCGTGGCTCATGTTGGCCAGGAACCGCGACTTCGCTTCGGAAGCCGACCTGGCTTCGTCCGTTGCTGCCTGTAGAGAAGCGGTCTGCTCAGCGATGAGATCCTGCAGCTCCTGGTTGGTCTCCAGGTTCATCAACTCGCTGCGCAGTCGTTCCTTCGTCACACACATGAGCTCCTGCAGCTCCCCGCTGACCCGCGCCCCCCGGGTCGTCGCCTCGATCCGCTCCCTAGAGTTCGACCGCAGCAGCTGGATCAGCCCAAGGATCGAAGAGGAGATGCTACGGGACAGGTAGGTGATGAAGCAGACGTTGAACAGCGAGATCGCAATGATCAAAGGGATCATCGTCCTCAGGGTGAATTCCACCGTTTGGGTGACGGGTCCCTCGAACTGGCTGGAGTTGGTATGAAAGACCAGCGCCGCCTGCTCCAGCTCCCCCACTAGGCCATCGAAGTCCAGGTCCCCTTCCTCGTAGGAACGCAGGCAACCCAAGGCGTGATCTAGATCTTCGAGATCCTTGTCGATGAGTTCGAGAGCCACCTCGGCCCCGATGAATGCCATCACCTGCCGGTCGACGAATCCAACCAGTTTCTTCGCCTCGATCGGCTGCTCCTGGATCGAAAGCAGTGCGTCGTGAAGTGCCTGAACATCCACCTCGCCGCGACTTCGCGTCTCGGCCACCTGGGCGCTGAAAGCACCGTTGTACTTCAGGTGGAGCGAGTTCAGCTGGTGCAGGGTCGCTCCCTTGGAAATCTGAAAGGTAGCCCAAACCGTGATGCTGACCTCGAGGAGGGTCAGGCAAACAATGATCATGAGCTTCTGGGAAATCTTCATGGCTGGCGCTTGGCGAGCGGCCAGTGGCCGCCAACCTGCGCCTCGATCGACATCGCCGGGGTCCAGCCCAATGCCGTGTCATCGCTAGCCGCGAATTGGGAAACCCCGGTCCCAACTGGCGCCGGGGCCTTGCCGGGGCGGAAACCAGCTCACCGTATTCCTACGGCCTTCGCGACTCCCCTTTCCAACACCAGTGTGCCGTCGGCAAGCCGGAATACCCGCTGGACGAGGAGGCCGGGCGGCGTGGGCTCGGTCCTGTCGATCTCCGTCTGGGGCTCTCCACCAATGCGATGAACCAGGGTGCGCACCCCCGCACCCGCAGCGGCCGCAGGCAAGTGGGAACCCAAGCCCCGTTGGGCCGCCACCCGCGCGTAGCCCACGCGGGCAAATGCCCACTCCCACTTGAAGCGCTCCGGCACGAACTCGAGTGCACTCCAATAGCTGGCCTGGGCCTGCTGGTAGCGCCCAGCCTGCTCATGATGCCAGCCGACGTAGTAGTGCACCTCGCACATCAGATCATCGAGGTTCGTGCCATTGGCTCGGCGGCGCTCCAGCTCCCGCTCAGCGCTGGCCAGGAATTCGTCCGCACTGCGCAGGCCCAGGCCGAAGCGCCCCAGCTCCAAGTCCCAGCCAGGAACCTCGCGGGGAGGATGGTCCACGAATCCCTGGAGGCCCTTCTTAGCCCGCGGCAATGCCCCGTCGGTTCCCAGGATCACCAGCCACAGGCGCGGGTAGAGGCTCGGTGCGCGCTCCCGGCCAAGCGCTTCCTCCAGGCGCTTGGTCGCATCCTCCCGATCCCCGCGCAGCCCCGCCAGGTACCCGAGGTCGGCGTAGGCGCGATCGAAGTTGCTGTAGTCGTTCACCCCAAGCAGTTCCTCCAGCGTCTCGCGGGCGGACTCAAAATCCCGACCGCGCAGGTAGGTCTGGGTCAGATCGAAGGCCAGGTTCCAGGCGTTCGCTCCATAGTCTGCATGGAACGCGCGATACTCCTCGCGCGCCTCTTCGAATAGCAGCACCCGTATCCGAGCCTCAGCTCCCCACTCGCGAGCTTTGAAGCGCACGTATTCGGGGTCCTGACGGGACGCTTGGTCGGGGGCGCCATCCGCTGCGGCTGCCGCGACCTGCACGCAGCGATCGAGATCGCCAATCGCCTCGAATGGCCGCCCCAAACGCAGCAACGCCAACCCGCGGCTGTACCAGGCCCAGTAGGATTCCGGCTCAAGCGCCAGCGCTCGATCGATCGACCGCAGGGCCGCCTGAAACTCGAGCTGCGCCTGCTCGAAGTTCCCTCGGCTGCGGCTGTCCTCCCCTAGCAGCTTGCGGGAGTGGCAGTCCCAGTAGAGCGCATAGGTGCTCTCCGGCTCAAGCGCCAAAGCCGCTGCCATGAGGTGCGCTGCCGCCTCAACCCCGCGTCGCTGGTCCGCGCTCAGGAAGTCCTGGTGCTTTCCGGTATAGGGCGGCAGCAGTCGGCGCCCCTGGTCGACCAGCTCAAGCGAGGTCGGCGGCGCTGGCGATTCCTGGGCTCCTGCTGACTCCCCCAGCGGGCCTGCGACAGTCATCAGGAGGGTGGCGGCGAAAAGGAGCTGCATTGTTCTTCGGTACCTCGATGCGGTTCGCGATCCCTGTCACGCTACATCGACTCGCCGGAAATCGGTGGACTGACTCCCGCCTCCGTGCCGCATTCAGGCTAGCCATCCAGGGATTCCAGCAGCTTGCCCGCCTTCTCCCGAATGCCCGGCTGCCATCCGTACTCATCACGCAGGGACTCCCAGGCCTCCCGAGCTTTGTCCTTCTCACCTGCCACCGCGTAGAGTTCACCCGCACGCACGAGGGCTGAAGAAGCAAGCGGATCGGATCCGACGCGATGCGACGCCAGGAGCAGTAGGAGAGTTGTCCGCTCCAGAAGCTCGGCATCGCCGGTGAATGGCTCCCCTCGACCCAGGAAGAGGGCAGAGATAACCATCAGGCGCGTCAGAAGAAATTCGGGCTCCTTTAGATCATCCACTGCCTTGCCGTATGCCTCCCAGTCGTCTGACTCATAGGCCTCGATCAGGCGCCGGTAGCGCGGTCGATCCTTCTTCAGGAAGCGCTTCTCGAGGAACTTCCCTTAGAACTTCTGCAGCTCCTGGTTGAGCTTATCGAGCTTCTTTCCGGAGGCTGCCTTGAGGACCGACCCAAATGGGCGCTTGTGCAGCATGGCCTCGAAGAAGGCCCCGAGCTTCTTGTCGTTCCTGGGCGCGACCATCTTGGTGAACATCAGCACGGTCAGGTCGTGTTCGGCCGCGCCGGTCAGCTGGAAGCCCTCCTCGGGTTCTTCGAACCCGGTGACCAAGGCCAAAAGCGCCTCATCGCTTTCGAGGTGCTGCAAGAGGGCATAGTCGATCTCGGAATCGAGGGAACCTGCCCAGTGGGACGCCATCGCATCCACGAAGGGATTGGCAAGCCCTTGACTCCCCATGTCCGACACGCTCACCCCCGATTTCAACTCCGCGCGCACCGCCGCCACTCCGAAGATCTGCCGCTTGAGCGCTGGCGCGATCAGGGAACGATCCCGAATCAGACTGTCGATCGGCAGACTGATCACGCACGACCAGCCCTTCTTCTGGTCCTCGGTCGAGAAGATCATCGGCAGCTTGCCGGGCCAATCCGTCCGCCCGAGGGGCTCCTCCAGATCCACCAGTTTCACCGTCACGGTGGGCCGCTCTTTGCCCAGCCACTTGGGCAACTCCTTGGGCCCGTCACTGGCCACCTCTTCCACGATTGCGATCAGTTCCGGCAGGTTGGCGTGGTCCTTGAACTTCCCTTGGTAGTCGGGGGCTTGGGGCGCACAGAGGGCGAGGGCGGTAAGCAGCATGGTGGAAGTCGGAGAGAGTCGATCCGGAGCTAGGGCAGGGCGCCGGATGCACGGGGCTCGGCCCCTCGATGCCAGGACAAGTGGGGTCCAGAGAGTGGATCGAATCCAATTTCCGTCGGCTCCCGAAGGCTGCGCGAATCGTAGGCACCGGCTCGATCGTGCCGCGGAACGAGCGTCGCCTGGAACGGCTTGGTTTCAGAGATCGCCAAGGACTCGGAGAATCGAAAGCGGCGGATTTGTTTCCGCCTCCGCGGCGCTTTCAGGACAATCCACCCGGTGAACGTTGGCGCGTGGATGGAGGAGGCGACTGGTGCTGAGGTTGCCGATGCGCCGGTACTGGTTCAGGAGCTCTGGAGCGGCTACGGACGGATCGAGCGCTGGTTTCTGCGGGACGCGGCTGGAGCGCAGGCGAGCCAGCGGTCGGTCATCCTGAAGGTCGTTGACCCGGGCTTCCAAGGCCAAAAGCACCCCCGGGGTTGGGCTTCGACGCGGTCGGACGAGCGCAAGCGGAAGAGCTATGGGATCGAGCGGACGTTCTATCGCCGGTACCTCCCAGACCTCCCGGGTGTCCCCCGCACTGCGGCCCGGATTGCAGAGAAGGAGACGCCCACCGGGGGGATGTTGATCCTCGAGGACCTGAATCACTCTGGCTTCAGTGCACGCCGCTCTGCGGGCGTGGATGCGGAGATCCAGGCGTGCATCCGATGGCTCGCTGCTTTCCATGCCGCGTTCCTGGGGCGAGAACCCAAAGGGCTTTGGGAGCGCGGCACCTACTGGCACCTGGAAACACGCCCCGACGAGCTCGCTGCCATCCAAGACGAACGGCTGCGAGCTGCTGCTCCGGGGATCGACGCGCGGCTTGGGGCGGCGAGGTTTCGCACCCTTGTGCACGGGGACGCGAAGATCGCGAACTTCTGCTTCCGGGGGGGCGGTCCACGGGACGCTGCGCAGGAGGTGGCGGCGGTGGACTTTCAGTACGTCGGGGGCGGAGTCGGCGTTCAGGACCTCAGCTACTTTCTGGGGAGCTGCATGGATGAGGACCGACTCGAGCGGGACGCGGACGGGTATCTGGACTTCTACTTTGAAGAACTTAGAGCAGCACTCGACGAACGCCACGACGGCCCCAACATCGAGGAAGAGTGGCGCTCTCTCTGGCCTGACTCCTGGGCGGACTTTCACCGCTTCCTTGCGGGCTGGGCACCGGGACACTGGAAGCTCAGCAGCTATTCAGACCGCATGCTGCGCCTGGTTCTCTAAGGGGATCGACCTCGGATCAGGCTGCTTGGTTTCACCGAAGACCAAACTTCTACGAGTGAGCAGAGTGTGGTCTGGGTTTGCCCCCCCCAGAGCCCCCCCATGGCTGTGCAATGGACCGGAATCCATGTGCACAGGCAGCGACCAAATTTGCCCGACACAGCTCATCGCGAGGTATGTTCAAGAGTTGTGTTCCAGGCCGTGGTCGTTGACCAGGATACGGCCGGCAATGCGATTCACGGCGGTACGCCGGGCGCTGTTCTGATCCTGCCCTGATCGCATGCGATTCCCGGCTCCGTGGCCACCTTCTGAATAGGGGCGGAGGGGAGCCCCGCGCTTTGCGTGGGGCTCCCCTCCCTGCCCTCTATCCGGCGAATCCCAACCAGAATCCTCACCCGTGACAGCCCAGAGCGTCCCAGGGGCAGGGCTTCTGTACGGGTGGATGAGCGCAAGCGGAGGAGCGGTTGGATCGGGTAGGCGGTCAAGCGTGGGTACATCGCATTCCCAGCGCTCCCCCTTGGACTGCGGCTCGAAGTACGGCGAGGGAGAGGCCCACCATCTTCGAACTACGGCTCGAAACGCAGGAATCCCTCAGCCCCTAGGCGGTAGGCCCCCTGCTCAAGGGTTCCCGCCCAGAGCATCCCCTTGCGGTCCAGGTAGACCCGCAAAACGTAGGCCCCTTCCCCCACGGCGTACTGGCGAACCGCCTTGCCGTCGAATCGCGTGACCCCTTCGCTGCCGCCGGCCATCCATAGCACGCCCTCAGCGTCCTCGACGATCGACGGGTAGTAGTTGAAATGCTTGGCATCGTCCGACTGGGAGGCCGGCAGACCAACCTTGGATTCGTATTGCAGACGCCGGAAGCCGCCCTCGACCTTCGACTTGGACTCGAATCGGTAGCGCTGGCGCGTGTTGCAGATCCAGAAGTCGCCGGCTCGATCCTCGAAGATCGACCGGATCCCAAACTGGCCGCCCCCCGGCATCGAGGTCAGCCGCTCCTCATACATCCAGTCGAGGTTCTGTCCGTCGTAACGGCAGAGCCCGACGCCGGCAGTGCCGAACCAAATGTGGCCACGGCGGTCACGGTAAGTGCTGTAGATGCCGGACTGCGAGAAGCCCCCGGACCGGTCCCGCTCGGTCGCGGCCGCTGGGCTCTTGCTGAGCTCCAGCTCGATGACCTTCTCCCCGTCATAGCGCCACGGACCGCCGTCGCCGGGATCCGCCACGATCCAAATGTCGCCCGGGTCTAGGATCCATCCCTCGCCGGCTGGAGCCTTCACGATCTCGAGCGGGTCAAAGCGCTCGCCGTCGAAGCGCGACACGCCCCCGCCCGCCGCCACCAGGACGCGGCCTTGCTCGTCTTCCTGGATCGCTCGTACGGCGTTGCCAGCGAGGCCGTGCTCGCGGGTGAATTGGGTGAGCACCTTGCCGTCATGGCGGTAGATTCCAGCCCCATTGCTGCCGAACCAGCGGTCGCCGTTTGCCGCCTGATGCAGGCACCAGATGCGCGCATCGAGTTGGGTGACGGTGCGGCCTAGAGCAGAGTCCTGAGGGGGCGGGAAGCCTGGCCTGACGAGGGGGACCGTTGATAGGGCTAGGGCGAGGAGCAGGGCGCTGGTGATCGGCATGGACCAGGCCTACGGGTGGCGCGGCGGGACGTGGGTGCCAACGCCCCGCTCTGGGCTAGGCCGGCCCGCAGCCGGGCAGGGATCGTTTGGATCGAACAGACGGAGGGGAGCCCCGCGCCGTGCGCGGGACTCCCCTCCGTCCGTTCCATCCGGGCAATCCCTGCCCGGCTGCGGTGCGCTACCCGCGGGTGGCGTCCGTCATCACTGACTTGTTGGCTTCCGAGCGTTCGTTGCCTGCGGTGCCGGTCTTGTGGCCCGGGTCGACCCACGAGCGGGGCTTCTCGGCCACGTTCGTGAACTTCTTGCGGATCCGGTTGTAGACGCTAAACGCCTTGGCCTCGAGGCCGCCGGTAAGGTAGCTGCCGTCTTCGAGACGCTTGCGGGCTCGGTTCTCCCAGAAGCCGCGGTTGGGACGCACGAGGCCCCAGTTGAGGGTGGCGTAGTGCTGGTACATCATCCGCGCACGGGCGACCTTGGGCGGAATGTTGCCGGGCCAGGTCTCTTCGAGGTGGTACTCGCCGATCGAGCCCCACTCGGCCAGGTTCTTGGGACCCTCGTAGCCGAGGGCGATCGCCTCGTCCCACATGACCGTGCCGGGGATCGGACGGTAGGGCCACACCGTGGCGCGCGAATGGGGCGCGGCGGTGTGCAGGCGGCGGCACTGATCGATCGTGGCCAGCATCGACTCCTCGGACTCGCCGGGGTAGCCGATGATGTAGGTCACCGATGCCTGGATGCCGCGCTTGTCCATCTCGACGGACGCATGGATGTTGTCGTCGTCGACGATGGGCTTGCCGATGCGCTTCATCATCTCGTTGGTGCCGGCCTCGGCGCCAATCTCGGCGATGTACATGCCGGACTCGGCCATCATGTCGAGCGTCTCCTTCTTGTAGTTCAAGATGGAGTGCGTCTCGATGAACGAGTTCCAGTGCATCTTCAGGTCGCGATCGAGCACGCCCTGGGCGAAGTCCTTGGTGCGCTTCTGCATGACGCCGAAGTTGGCGTCGTGGAAGCGAACAACTTCGAAGCCCCAGCGCTCCTTCAAGTCGGTCAGGTCGTCCAGCAGGCGGTCCGCCGGCATGGGCTTCCAGCGCCGGTCGGTGACGATCGGCGAGCAGCAGAAGGTGCAGGGCTCGGGGCAGCCGTAGCTGCCGAAGTAGGTGATGCCGAAGTAGGGCTTGTTCTGCCCGATCGCCAGGGGCGTGGGCATGCGCAGCACATCCCCCGCCGAGTTGGCGCGCATCTGGTGGTCGCGGTAGGGCGCGATGTCGATCAGGTGCCACGGGACCGGCAGGATCTTGTCCCAGCCGACGACGGCACGCTTCTCGGTCTTGATGACCGCACCGTCGCGCATCAGCGCCAGACCTTGTACGTCGTCCAAAGGCTCACCCGCGGCGATGGCGTCGACCACATCGCGGAAGGCGAGCTCGCCCTGACCCATGACCACCGCCTCATAGAGGCCGGTCTGCAGCTGCAGGTCAGGCCGCACGCTGGCGAACCAGCCGCCGATCACGGCGGGCAGGTCGGGGTGGCGCTGCTTGACCTTGGTCATGGCCTGGAAGCCATCGTTGACCATGTAGCCCAGGATGCCGGTCGTGGCGACCATCATCGCGCCCTCACAGGCCTCGACAAGGCGCTTGTGACCCGCGTCCCCGAAGAAGAGGCTGCCGTCGATGATCTCGACCTCGTACCCCTGGGAGACGGGGTAGGCCGAGATGGTCAGCAGCTCCAGGGGCAGCATGTCCTTGCTGGATTCCAGTCCCAGGGTCTCGTCTACCTGCTTGGGCTGGTAGAGAACGATCTTTTTCTTCCTCTGAATCATGGAGCTGTGCGCGGTGGATGGCTGGAGAGCGCTTGAGTCCTGCGGAGAAGCAGCAGGACCTCCGCCTACAGGTTACCCCCGAGTGGGCACTCCTGCCCAGCGAGCTGCCTGGAAGAGTGCTTCGACCAGATTTCCTTCGTCTGCTTGCCCCCTGCCGGCGATGTCGAATGCCGTTCCGTGTACCGGACTGACACGCAGGAATGGCAAGCCTGCGATCAAGGTCACCCCTTTGCCCTTCGACAGGAGCTTCAAAGGGATGAAGGCCTGGTCATGATAAAGGGCCAAGACCCCGTCCCAGCGCCCCTCGCTGGCCTCCAAAAAGACCGTGTCAGGGGACCTGGGCCCGGTTGCGTCGATCCCGCGGCCCCGGGCGGCCTCCACGGCGGGCGCCACGATCGCCCCATCCTCAGCGCCCAGCAGCCCGCCCTCCCCCGCGTGCGGGTTCAGGCC
>CAYWNK010000190.1:0-12568 GCA_964459495.1 uncultured Planctomycetaceae bacterium | reverse complement strand
ATGCCGCCGGCGGCATCCAGGTTGCCCTGAACGATGTAGCTCGAACCATCCGCGCTGATCCAATAGTCCGCAAAGTTGAATGTACTCCACGGGGCCATGCCAGCATTGAGCGGCCCCGTGGGGATGGTGGTTCCGTTTTGCGCCAGGACAGTGCTCCCGAGTAGGAGCAGGTTGTCATCCAAGGTCCCCCCAGGAGTCCCGCTGACCTGGTCGCTCTCACAGCCAACCGTGCCGGAGGCTGCAAGCACGGCGCTGCTCAACGGCCCATGGGTCAGCCCCGGCAATCCCGTGATGGGCGATCCCTCGCGGGCAATGACGGTGAAGGCCCCATTGCTTTCGCCTCGAACCACAAAGTCGTTCTCGTTCGCCGCCGCATTCGAATTCAACACCACGCAGTACTCACCGGCATTGTTGATCTCAACTCGGGTATCAAAGCTATTGATCGCGTCACCCGTGACCAAGAACGAGGGGGTGGTGTCTTCGCGCAAGACGACGGTGCCATCGACGATGACCAGGTCGTTCTCCCCACTGGAGTGGTTGGATTCTCCGTTCAGGATCCAGTGTTCCCCGTCGGGGCTCACAAAGGGCCGATCAAACACCTGGTACTGAAAGCCCGGGAGGTTCGGAATGTCCGACGTCGTCGACGTTGAGAAATTGCTCAGGATCACGACGGCATTGTTCTGCGCACTGGCCACTTGAGGAAGTAGAGCACTGAGCAGCAGGGCACAGGGGACGGTCTTCAGCATGGTTCGTCTTGGAGTCTTCAAGGTCCGGGTTGGCTGGAGGCCCCCAAGAGGGCCGCCGAATCTAGCAGCTTGCTTTCCTTCTAGACTAACGGCTTGGCAAGTGGGGAGCCATGGCAGGGTAGGGCCCATCAGTTCGATCGCCTGCCGCCTCGGTGAGGCCTCACACCCGTCGCTCCGGGGCTTTGACACGTGGACTCTGTCCATGGAGCCACAAGGGCATGCCTGCTAGCTCCCCCAGGCATTCCGAACACTGCCCCATTCAGTACCCTGAAGATGTGGGCCGGTCCCGGATCGGGAATCGAACACCTGGCTTCTGAAAGCACGAGCCGAAGGCACGCGTAGCTCGCCTGCGAGCCAGACGCTGGTATGGATCGCGGCATACAGCAGGCCGTCACGCGCCCAGCCCCTGTCGGTGAGCGTCAAAGAACCGATCCCGCTACAGGCTCAATCGGCGGTGCTGCGACCGGCCCGTGGGGCGATCGATCGGATGGCTCCCCAGTGAGACAGCGATGCCCCCCCGTGCCGGGCTCGACACCGGGATTTCCCCGGCCAGACTGGGCCCAGCTTGCCGGTCGATCCCCGGCCTTGCACCTGCCGGGAACCCGCGACCTCGCGCACGAGCGTCATGGGTCAGAGAGCGCTGTGCACCCTTCGAGCCGCAGAGTCCCGGTGGCTACCTTGCCACTCCTCGGAGTATCTAGGGATGCGTGAAGCGGGGTGCTCTCCTGGGTCAATCGCGGTTCACCACGAAGATGCAGCCCGGGGTATCCGTGTTCTCGGCTTGGCCCATCTCGAAAGGGTCGATCTTGACTTGAACGCCGGCTTGGTCGCGTCCGACTTCGATTCGCTTCGGCCGCCCCTCCCGATCAAACCAGAGGGCACCTTGTGCATCGGTTTGGCCGGCGGACTCGCCATCGATGTGAACGTTGATGCCCTCGGCGAGCTGCCTGTTCGCCAGGTCGACAACGTACACGCGGCTGCGCCAGCCGTGCTCGAGACGCAGGACAAGGTCGATCACCTCGCTTGTGGCGACACGGTTGGGCTGTGTGAGAGCGTAGGCTCTGGCGCGGCCCAGCAGAGAAGCGCTTTGCGCCTGCGAGAGTGGGATGCCTTCGAACACACCGGTGTCCGAGGTTTTCGAATGCTCCCAACTCAGCCCCTCCTGGACCCACAGCTCCGCACCCGGGATTGGAGTTCCGCTGTCCGCGTCGACGATCTGAACGCGAACTTGAGTGAACAGCGCCGGGGCGATGACGACAGGGCCTGCGCTGCCGCCGAGGACCAGGGGAGTGAGTTCGGGGGTTGCGCGGAGCCCTTCCTTGCAGATGATGAAGAGCATCCACTTGCCCTGGGGCAAACCTCCAGCCGAGACCCCCCAGAGTCCCGATCCGGTGGAGCCTTCGGCCTCGATGGCCGGCAGGACGTTGCGCGTGGGATCTTCTCCGTCCACGATTTGCATGACCCACCTGGAGAGGTCCTCCCCGGGGACCGCGAAGGCGTCGATCAGAATGTCGCTACGTTCTTCACCGGCTTCGACGGGCTCCAGCTTGACCCTTGTCGTTTGCAACGGCTCCACAACGCACTCACCAGCGCTCCCCCGATCGGATAGCTGATAGGACCAGCGACAGCGACCCGGTTCGAGGTAGCTGGCGATTGCATGCTGTGATCCGTCCTCCAGGGAGAAGGCCGGGGACTGCGCCTGGGTCGCTGGTGTAGCATATGCATCGCTTGTCCCTGGGCACATCGATGCCCTCGAACCTGAACCGAATAGCCGGAGGCACATCCGCCATGGGGTCATCTTCGAAGGGGAACTCGAGCGCTTCCGGGAAGGTGCGCGTGCACCGTCGAGGCGGCCTTTTCTTCCCCTTCGGCAATCTCAGGGATCGAGAGCTCGTCAAGGAAGTGCAGCGTCAGGGACCGGCCCTGTGCGGGCGGCAAACGACCCATCTCTTCGAGCACGAGCGCAACAGCTCTACCCGTTCGACGCGCTCATCCGGCGCGGGAGGGACCCGTACAGGCTCTGCCGCTCGGAGACCTTCGTGGTATCGTCGGCGTGCCACAGCACGCTTCCTGCGTTGAATGCGAAAACGGACGATACCCGCGGCGTAAGCGCGTAGGCTGAGGATGCCGGAGCCCTCCTGCTGTGCCGTTTGCAGCGCATCCAGCGCCACGCCCTCTGCCTCTGTTTCGTCCGTGACGAGGCGGCGGGCGAGTCGACGCAGGGCAGGCTCTCAGCCCAGCGGGCTCTCGAAGACCTAGCCCAAACTCGTCACCAGGACCGCGCGGATCTGGTGCAAACGGGCAGCTGCGCCGCCCGCTCGCTCCTGGTGGCGAGTCTTGGCTCCTCAACCGACAGGAAGGGAATGGCGATCGCTGATGTGAAGTCGGAGGTCGTTGCTCCAGCGCTGAGCGCTGATGCCGCCGTTGGGGTCCGCTGGAACCAACTCCCCCTCCAGGACGAGCGAACCTGGGAGCACTTCCAAAACTTCGCCCTCCACGACCAGCGCGCGACGCCCATCCACCTCCTGAATCACCTTGAACCCGAGGAGCCGGCCATTCGAATTGAAGCCGAAGGGTCCTTGAAAGAAGTCGATGGGTGCGGGAGTTCGGGGCACGACGTCCCCCTCTCCGACGATCTCTTCACCGGTCATCAGGTTGCTCAACACTCTCCGCGCGTCAAACGGTTCTTGCGCGATGACGGTCCCCAATGCGATGACCGCTCCGTCGCCCCGCAGCCAATGGGCCCTAGGCACATCCCATGCCTACGATGGATCCGGCCCGTAGGTATCGCCAGGCGAGAGAATCGGGTCATCGTCCAGCCGGCCTGAAACCCCGGAGCCGCTCCCCCCACGCGCCGTAGAACCTCGATCCGATCCGAGTCAGTGATCTGGGGCGGCAGCGCCGGAGCGAGGCTGACGGAAAGCGAGGCGAGAGCAGGAGCGAGCATGACAACGAGCCTTGATCTTGAATTCGATATGACCGGTCTAGCAACGAATGTCAGGGGCCCGAATATGGAAATTGAGGAGAGCACCACACCACCGGCCCGGGTGCCTCTCGCTTGCCTGCCGATAGACCGCGACTCTTGAGGTTGGGATGGGAACGAGGTCCGGCACGGATAGAACGCTCGCCCGCGCACGCACTTCGCGACGGATCCCTTCAATGGGCGGCGAGCTCGGCACCACCCAATCCACATTCGGTGACGCCAACTCCTCGCGCAGGGAGCGAGCCCGGCGGCACTCCAGCGCCTGCCGCGGTCCCGAGAGTCGCCTAGCTGCGTGGGTCCTTGGCGATGCGGCGGCCGCCGTCGAGGGCGTGGCCGACACGGTGGAGGGGCTCGCGGCGGGCGCGGCTCGCTTCGATTTCGGTGGCCAAGCTGCGCCAGTCCGCCGGGTCGTAAGCGCGTAGGAAGCGGGCGAGATCGGCTCCCGTGAGGGACGGGCCCAAACTACGCTCGCGGCGCTCGACGTTGCGCCAGAGGCGGCGCAGGTTGGCGATGCGCTCGGGCCTGCCCAGCGGGTAGCGCCAGACGGAGCCGTCCAGGTCGAGCACCCACAGGCGCGGGGGGCGCGAAGCCGCCGCATGGGTCTCACCCTCCGGCGAGAGGGCAAAATCGGCGGGTTCGCCAGACTGGGCGGGCTGGTCGGATTCGACGGACCCGGTCTCCGGCGAATCATCCCCCTCCTCCCAGAGCACGTTCGCGGGCTGCAGATCGGCGTGCAGAAATCCGGCGCCGTGCAGGTCGCGCACCAGCTCGCCGGCGCCCTGACAAAGACGGCGCCGCAGCTCGCCGGACAGCGTTCCAGTCCGGGCTTCCGCCAGCATGTAGCCCAGGTCGCGCGTGCCGGGCACGCGCTCGGTGATCAGCTCCAGGTGCCAGGCCAACGGGCCCGAACGCCGGGCCCGAGCCGCAACGACGCGGGGGGTGCGGAAGCCGGCAGCGCGCAACTGCTCGGAGAGCTGAAGCTCGAGGAATGGACGCTTCGGGGAAAGGTAGCGCTCGCCCGTGACGCCACGCAGCA
This sequence comes from uncultured Planctomycetaceae bacterium, assembly GCA_964459495.1. GTDB lineage: Bacteria > Planctomycetota > UBA1135 > UBA1135 > CAYWNK01. The sequence continues at coordinate 7,803 of CAYWNK010000190.1, read as the reverse complement.
GGCCCCCGTGCTGGAAGCGACGCACCAGCAGCCTGCCCCCCGCTAGATCGATCTCCGCCAAGTTGCCGCGACCCGCGTGTTTGCTGGGCAACAGCGGCGCATCGCTCGCCGCGCTGTAGCCGGCGCGCTGAAGCTCAAGCGCTCGCTCGTCCCAAAGCGCCAGCCAACCCTCGTCCGAGCCCGCCCAGCGGTAGCCCGCGGGCAGGTCGATCGGCGGCCGCGTGGTGGAAGAGCCCAGGTCCGGCATGCGGGTCTTGGCGGAGCGGCCCGCAGGCCGCCCCGAGGTGCTGGACTAGATCCCGGCTCCGAAGCCACCGCCGCCCGACTTGCCGCCGCCAGCTGCCGGCGAGGAGCCACGGTCCTGCTTGGGCGCCGGACGCTCGCGCTTGGGTGCGCGGGCCGGCTCTTCGGAACGCTCCGGGCGTTCCGCCCGCGGGGCGGGTTCGTCCCGCTCGCGGCGCGGCGCGCGCTCACGGCGAGGCGCCGGCTCGGCGAAGCGCTCGCGGCGGTTGTCGTCGTCCCGATCGCCGCCCTGGGGCGCAGGCTCCTCGCGCAGGCGCGGCTGGTAGTCCCGGTCGCGGTCACGACCGCCGCCATGCCCACCGCGGCCTCCACGGCCGCCGCGTCCACCGCGACCGCCGCCGCCACCACGGCGCCCACGGCCGCCGCCACGCTCACCGCCGCGCCCGCGGCCAGTGTCGCGGCGAATGCCGTCGTCGTAGAGCTCACCCACCTCGAGGAAGTCCACCGGGATGGACTCCGCCAGGAAGAGGGACTTGCGGTCGTAGAAGTCGACCCCGTCTTCCCACGCGTCGCCGGCCCGAACGGTGACCACGGTGTACTCGGGCGCGGCCCGGCGGCCGGATTCGCGCGCGTCGTCCTCGGTCAGGGCGAGGTGCAGGAACGTCCGGCGCCCGGCCCTGAGGCCGTTGCGCTCGGCGCGGTCCGCATCGCGGCTGCCGATGCCCACATAGAGGAACTCGGGCGGTTCGTCGGGCTCGCCGGGCTCGATCTCGATCGAGTGCCCGTAAAGCGCGCGCACGCGGCCCTTTTCGATTTGATAGCGGGGACGATCCCCGGACTCGATTGCCTCGTGGACCTCTTCCTCAGAGACGTCCTCGCCGAGGCGCTCACACAGAGCATCCACCACGTCTCCGAGATCGCCCCAACCCTGGGGGTCGAGCTCGAGGTCGAACTCCTCCGGCTGATGCCGGAGCATGTACGCCAGGGAACGGGTGATCTGTTCGTTCAAACTTCCTTGCATGCGTCGATTCACCAAAGGGGGTGCGGACTGCCGGGATTCTATGGCCTGGGGGCCCGATTGCAGCAGGTTTCGCCCGGGTCAGCTGGATGTCACCGGGTTGAGGGGTCCTTCTTCGCCCTCGCTGCGGCTGATGATGGCGGCCCCGCAGGAGTCCGACCAGACGTTGACAACCGTCCTCAGCATGTCCAGGGGCCGGTCCACAGCCAGCAGCAGGGCCGCCCCCTCCACCGGCAGGTGCAGGGCCGAGAGGATGGTCAGCATCATGACGAGGCCGGCGCTGGGGATGCCGGCGGCACCCACGCTGGCCAGCAGGGCCAGCAGCACGATGAAGCCCTGCTGGGCGAAGGTCAGGGGGTCGCCCCCCACCGAGGAGTAGTACTGGGCCAGGAAAATGACCCCAATGCACTCGTAGAGGGCCGTCCCGTCCATGTTGATGGTCGCCCCCAGGGGCAGCGTGAACGAGCCCACCTTGTTGCTGACCCGGCCGCGCTTCTCGACCGTTTCCATGGTCACGGGCAGGGTCATGCTGGATGAACTGGTGCTGAAGGCCGTCATCAGGGCCGGGGACATGGCTTTGAACCAGCGCAGGGGAGACAGCCCGCCCACGAACTTCAGCAAAAGGGGCAGCGTCAGCAGCGAGTGGACCAGCAAAGCCAGCGTCACCGTCAGCATGTACAGCAGCAGTGCCTTGAAGGGCGCAAAGCCCGTCGCGGCCGTGACCTTCACCATGAGGGCAAAAACGCCATAGGGCAGCAGGGAGAGCACCCCCTTGGCCATGGTCATCATCACCTCGAGGAAACTCTCGAAGCCCTCGCGCACCCGCTTGCCGTGGGGATCGGGCGTGCGGGTGATGAAATAGCCCAGCAGCAGGGCGAAGAAGATGATCGAGAGCATCGCCGAGTTGTCCCGCAGGGCTTCGAAGATGTTGGTCGGGACCATCCGCTTGAGCACCTCTAGGAACTGGGTGGTGCCCCCGCCCCCCTCGCCCTCGAAGCGCTCGTAGGCCAGGCCAAGCTGGGCCCCGTCCCCGGGCTTGATCACGTTGACGAGCGTCTGGCCCACCAGGATCGCCAGCAGCGAGCTGCCCATATAGAAGGCGAAGGTCTTGCCGCCGAGGCGCCGCAAATCCTTCATCGTCCCGACCCCGGCCACGCCGGCCACGATCGAGGTCACCACCAGCGGCACGATCAGCATCTTCAGCAGCGCGATGAAGAGATCGGCCACGAAGGCGAAGGGCCACAGCCAGCGGGCGCGTGCAGAATCCGGGTTCTGGGCCAAGGAGAGGGCCTGGATGCCGGGTTCGTCCTGGCTCCAGCTGCCGGGATCCCCGCCTACGCCGCCAGCACGGGCGGGCAGCAACCACACCACCTGGCCGTTCTTCCCGGGCCCCAGCAGCTTGGCCCGGACGTCGTCGGGGCCGCTGAGGGTCTCCACCCGCTCGGCGTCGGTGCCGCGCTCGGCCACGAATCCGCGGTAGACGGCGGCTCCGCCCAACTTCGCCTTCGCGGCCGGCCCACCGGCCTGGACGCTGGCCACCCGCACCCCGCCGTCGGCGGCCTCGAAGCGCCCACCGATCCAGGCCTCATCCGGGAAGCCCAGCTGCAGGCCGATGCCCACCGCCACGCCAGCCACCATCCAAAGCAGGACCTTCCAGTGCAGGGACATCCCTTTGCGCTCCGCTGTCTCCATGCGGGCAGCCTAACCGCTTTCAGGCCTAGCGCACGACTTCGACCAAGGTCTCGACGCCCCCCTCGACCAGGACCTCGCGCTGGATCTTCCCGCCCTCCCGCAGCGAGTGCGTGGCTGACCAACGACCTGGGGCGATCCAAGGCGTCCAGCACTTCCCCGAGCGGAGCGAAACCAAATGGCGCCTTGCCGCGAGCTCCAGATGCTCGAGCTTCACCTGGACGGGCTCCGCGTCCGTCTGGAAGCTCGATAGGTCAAAGCCAATCCGGACGCCCAGGCGCAGCTTCTCAATGCCAACATCAGCCGGCTGGTCGGCGACGGTTTCCACGCCCCGAAGGCTCACAGACTCACCCTGCGGCACGGTCACCCGCACGCTGAGCTCCCCCGCCGCCAGCGCGAGCCGGGTCTTGCCACGCAGCCGGGCCCTGGGTGCACGGTGTAGTCGCCCGGATCCACTTCCAGCTCCCACTCGGTTTGACCAGGCGTGCGCCGCAGCGCGAGCTCGGCTCCCCAGACCTCCCAGACCTTCCAAACCCTGGGGAAGGGCGCGCTGCCTGCCCCGGGATCGTCCGGGGACCCGACATCGAAGAGGATCGCCAGGAATGCACCGTGACTCGAGGCTGGCTGGGTCGCTGGCAGGGCTTGGACCTAGGCCAGCAGTCTCGGCCCATTCCGGGTCCAGACGGCGAGACCAACAGGAGCCGAGTCCAGGGCAGCCGTCTCTGCGGGCCCCGAGTCCAAGGGGGCGATTGGCCCCCGCAACTTCGACCAGAGCAGGTACCCGGCCCCCAGCAGCGCCCCCAACACCAGAAACCGCATCAACGGACGGCCAGGCTTTCCCGGGGTGGCCATCGAATCAGCCTGGGCAGTCCGGCTGAACGCGGCACGGAGAGGGGAAGCAAATCCCCCGCTTTCAAACGGGACAGCCGCCCTGGCAGCAAAGCTGCTAGGGCGGCTGTCCCATTGGAAAGCGGAGGATTTGCTTTCCCCCTCCGTGCTGCGTTCAGCCGGCGATGGAGGACGGGGTCCCCGCGGGCGATCCCGGGGAGGGACCGATCCGGGGGACCCCGGTGCTATTCCCGTCGAGCGCGAGGTGGGGTGCCCCAGGGGCATGCGGCGCGCTCGCAGCGGCCAAGCGCTTCGGACTTTGGTCCTCATCGCTCGGGTCCCCTTCGCAGAGGACAAAACCGGCCGCCAGCAGGCGCTCCAACCACTCCTGGGTTCCATTGACCTCAACCTGGATCCTTTCCCCCGTCTCCGGGTCGCACCAAGCCAAGGCGACTCCCTGCTTCGACCCCTCGTGCGCAGCGCAAACGGCTGCACGTACCTGGGGCTGACGGGCCTGTCGAGTTTTGGATTGATGAGTCATTGGATTCTCTCGCTAGAGGGTTTCGCTGGAGTCAGCGCCCCCCGGCGCCAGCTCCTTGTCAGCCAGATAAACGCTTGAACCTCTCAGATATTTCATCCAATCGGAGTCCGTCCAATCGGTGAGACGCAAGCGTTACGGGCTGTCGAGCCCCCATGGGCCCAGGGAGATCATTGGCATTCCGCGCCCGGCTCTTGCGAGGGAGCGGTCAAGCGAATGAAAAACGCAGGGGCTGGCCCCCCCAGGGATCCGGGGGGCGGGGCGGAATGACCCAGGCCGGGACGGCCCTCTTGAGGCCCCTAAGGGCACTCCGCGCTAGTAGCGCGGCACCGCCGGATCCACGTCCCGTGACCAGCGGTCCATCCCGCCGGACAGATTGAATAGGGTCTCAAAGCCTAGGCGCTCCAGGCCGATCGCCGCGTGGGCCGAGCGCACCCCGTGGTGGCACACCACCACGGTGGGCGCGTCGGGGTCGAGCTCGGTGTGCCGCACGCTGAGCTCACCCAGCGGAATATGCACCACCCCCGGCAGCACACAGATCGCGATCTCGTCGTCCTCGCGCACGTCGAGGATCACGAGGTCCTCGCCGGCGTCGAGACGCTGGCGCAGTTCTGCGGGCTGGAGGGGGAGCATGCTTGGCGCGAAAGAAAGCCTACTTGGAGAGCGACAGCGCGCCCTTTTTCATGACGCCCGGCACTGGCACGTTGAGGCGGTCGAGCACCGTGGGCGCGATGTGCATCACGCTCACCCCATCCGCCGGCACCTCGATTTTCTTGTTGCTGAAGAAGATGCCGGTGACCAGGTGCGGAGAGTTGGACGCGTGGTCCCCGGACCAGCGGTTCGTGTTGTCCTTGTAGGAAGGCCCAACGGCCACGTTGCCGCCCTCTTCGACGAGCTTGATGCGCCCGGTGACGCTGCCCCAGGACGCACGGTAGTACTCCGCAAATCCGATCATCAGGTCCGAACACACGTAGTCGATCGACTTCCAGTCGCCGGGGTACTTGTCCCACATGATCTCGGCGTCCTGCACGGGCTTGCGGGGCTCAGCGAAGGGAGCATCGGCGGGACCGGAGTCGGTTGCCGCGAGAAGATCGGCCTGGATGCGCTCCAGCAGCTCGCGTGCCTCGGAGACCGGCACGATCCCGTTCGGCTCGCGGCCCTGCAGGTTCAGGTAGACCATGCCCAGACCCAGGGAGTAGGCCTGGGTTCGGCTCCAGTCGATGTAGCTGCCCATGGAGCCGCCGCTGCTCTTGGTCACTCCATCCTTCAGGTGGAGGTAGCCGGCCTTGGCCAGAACGTTGTTCACCTCCATTCCGCGCCGGTAGCTCGTGAAACCATGGTCGGCGCAGAGGATCAGGGTGTCCTCGGGATTCAGTTTCTCCATCACCTCCCCCACGCGCGCGTCCATGGCGCGGTAGATCGCCGGGATCGCATCGGCGAAGCGCGTCGGCTCGCCGAAGAAGTCCACGCTGCGTTCGGCCATCTCGGCGTCGTGACCGGGGTGCAGCGGGTCGTGGAAGCGGTACATCATGTGCTGCGTGCGATCGGTGGTACTGAACACACTGAACAGCAGGTCCCAATCGTCGCGCTCCAGCGCCGCGAGAGTCAGCCGCTTGCGCCAGTTCATCGTGAACTCGATGTCCTCGAGGAACAGCTGGGGATCGAGGGCCTTGTCCTTCAGCTGATTGGTCATGCACGACCAGCCCAGGGTCTCGTAGGGGCCGCCGCCCCACTTGGCCAGGTCCTTGGAGAAGCCCGCAGGCGAGCTGACCGGCTGCCAGAACGGGGGCGCTTCGGGGTCGATATCGAGGGTCGACACGTAGAGCACGAGGTCGTCATCCAGGCTGTTCAGGCGTGCGCGGGTGATCGCGTTGGCCGAGAGCAGCGGGTTCATCTCGAACGACACGTGGTACCAGTCCGACCATTCCCCGACCTTCAGCGTCTGGCTCGTGCCGTCGATGGTGACCTTGGCAGCATCGCTGCCCTCGCGCTCGATCACCATCGGTACGCTGGTACGCACCTCGTGTAGGGCGCGGCCCGAGTAGTTCGGGCTGCCGTCGCCCTTGATGCCGAAGGGAGCGAGCTGGTCCTGGACCGCGTCGCGCTGCTTGCGCAGCTCTCCCACTTCCTTCCAGCTGAGATCGGGCTGGTTCTCCATGCGGCCGTTCAGCTCTTCCCACTGGTCGCGCAGCTGGCCGCGGCGGTAGAAATCGACGGGGCCGTACAGCTCGGCGTCGATGCGCCCATTGCGCTCGACCACCTTGAACTCGGTGCCCGCGCCGGTCGAGCCCAGCGACGAGCCCTTGGGCCCCTTCTCATAGGAGAGCGGACTGGTGGTGTAGGTGAACCACTCGCCGTTGCCCGCACCGCGAATGTCCGGCAGCCCCAGGCCACCCAGCACGCGCGCGCCATCGGTCGCAGGGCGTCCAAAGGCCATCGCGGCATCGAGAACCAGCGCACGCTGGCCGGCCTCGGCGGCGTAGTCCCACATGGCGGGAACCCGGACCTTGTTCACGTACACGCTGGGCACCTCGCGCGGCACGTAGTCCTTCGCGGCGGCAGCGCCGTAGGCACCCGCTCCGCCCAGCAACCCGGCCAGCAGGAACGCGACCACCTTGTTCATGCGCAGCAGCAGCGCGAAAAGCACGAAGAAACCAACGAACAGAATCGCTGCCGCGCCCGCCATCAGGGTCACCCGATCGTTGCCGGCCAAAACACCCATCACCCCGCTGGGCTCGAGCTCGGACAGCTCCTTGTCTTCGATGCCGATATGGGCCTGATTCGGGCTGATCGAGCTGCCCGCGACCTCGCGCAAGATAAAGCTGGGCACCCCGTTCTCGGCCGGGTTCTGACCGGTGTTCAAGGCCGCCCAACCCGCCGCAGACTCCGCGGGGTTGGTCGAGATCAAGGGAGCGAAGGTGCCCTGCTCCGCCAGCTTGGACAGGTTGGGCAGCTCGCCCGCGTCCATCATCTTCTGGGTGGTGCGCGCGTCCGCCCCGTCAAAGCCGAGTACGACGACCCGCCCCTGGGCGGAAGCCGCCCCGGCCCCGAGGGTCAGGACCAGGAGCAGGCGGAAGATGCGTAGGAGGGGACTCTGCTGGAACATGGAGGAAGTAGGCGGCCGCCGGGGTTGGGGAGCGGGCTAGACTGCGCGCCCCATGCGGGGAGTTCTGGAGGGCAGTGGTACGCGGACCCGATTGCCCTGTTTGAGCAAATCGGACCGCGCAGCCTAGGAGAGCTTCGAGCAAGGTGTCAATTGAAGGGTTCATCGAAGGGTCAATCGCAGGAGAACGTCGCAGCGTGAGCCATCCCATCCACCCCGCCCCCACCGCCAAGTCGAGCGCAGCTCCGGCCGGGCGCCCCAACGCAGGAGCCAGCGAGGTTGGCCTCCTGGTGCTGGGCTTCATCGCCATGCTGGTCATCGCAGGGCTGATCCTGTTCGTTTTCCTGGACTTCGACACCGACCCCGCCGGCAAGGGGGTCGCGC
>CAYWNK010000189.1:0-12927 GCA_964459495.1 uncultured Planctomycetaceae bacterium | reverse complement strand
TCCACACGATACGACGAAGGTGCTCCCGAAAATGTGCCCCAGAATTTCTGACTCAGGACACTGATCCCCATCCACCACAAGCTCCTTGTTCAGCAGCCGGCATTCGTGAGATGACGCGGGTATCTGACCACCTACGCCACTCTCCCGATATCCGACTGTGAAGACTACCGGTACCGAGGCCTTCTCGGATTCGTCGGACCGAGGCACTATCGAGCCTGTCAAGGGCGGTGGGCCGCTCCATTCAGGGGGGGAGCACTGCGATCAGCTGCTAGGCACCCTTCACCTACACGCAACTCATCGCTTGGAACTCTTCTCCCGACCCCGGCCCTGTGCGGGTGTCCCACGGCAGGGGGCGGAATCGAGTTGGCTGGCCTGTGGGTGTGAAATGCGATCTGCCGGGGTCATTGCCGTCTTGAGTTCCGGTCACAGCCGCCGCCCTCAATGATCGGAGCCTCGGTGTTCTCTTGCGTCGAGCCAATCGTTGCCACGGCCTCTACGGAGAGTCCCATTGTCCACACCTCGCGTAGTCCATGGGGAGACAGGCATGCACTGCCTGCCTCCTCGCATGTGTCGTCGAATGGCGGGGGCCTACAGGAAGTTCAGGTCGTCCATCGCTGTGGGAGTCGGATCGAATACGCTGAGCTGCTTCACCAAGTCGTACTGGAAGACGACGGAGTCCATCTCCGACTTGGCGAGTCCGACCGTTGTGCGGCTCACCCCAAGGTGCTTGTCAAGGACTTCAGCGAGCACGGCCCGATAGTCCGTCAAGTAGGGGAGGTACTTGTCGGACTGGCCGAACATGTCCCCATCCAGCAGACCAGTGCCGACCTCCCACATTCCGGGGCCAGCGGCCGTAGAGCAGTTGTAGACGCCGCCCTGAACAGACGGACCCATCGCCATCATGACGGAAGAGGTGCCATGGTCGGTACCATCGCTTCCGTTCATAGCCGAGGTCCGCCCAAACTCACTCATGGTGAGCGTTACCAGGTCTGGGTCGCTGTTCTGCATGTCGTCGTACACGGCCCGCATGCCGGCGGCCAGGACACGGAGCTGATCGGCATGCTGACCAATGATCCCTCCCTGCTTGGAGTGGGTATCGAAGCCGCCCAATTCGACACCGACGATGCGCGCACTTGTGTTTTTTAGGAGCGCCACCGCGTCCTTCAGGCGGTTTCCAAAAGCGTCTACAGCTCCGCTGTTCGGGAGCGGGATCCCCGTCGGCGTTGGAGCGTTTTTCACCGGATAGGTGACGGTCCCCGAGGGGGTGTAGTTCTGCGCGGCCGCGACTTGTTCCTCGGCATCGAATGCAAGTTTGCCAGTCGCGCCAAGGAGCAGAGCATTCGATCCACCCTGCGGATTCCCGAAGGCGCCACCGGGCTGACCGGGGGCCCCTCGGAGTGCATTCCGGAGCTTGCCCAGGGGGCTGTTGGGGCCATCGGGCAGCGCCCCATCATTCAGGCTGAATCCATCGACGGAGGGAATGTGGGCGAGCACGTCGTTTGGATTGTCGCTCGCAAAGAGCCGCATGAGGTTCCCGGAGAGACTGGCTCCCGGGAGAGCGAAGCCCGAGAGCGAACTGGCGCTTGCAAACGCCCGCGTGACGAAGCCGTTCTCGAGCAAGATCTGCACGCCCGGGAACGCGTAGGTCAGCTGACCGGGGTGGGCTGTCTCCCAGTATTGCTGGGAGGTAAAATGAGAGAAATTCGGAAAGGGGTGCCCGATGCGGTGCATCAAGGCAAGGTCGCCGTCTCCGAACAACGAGTGAATTTCGGTGAGGGCTGGGTGCAGGCGCGCGAAGTTGTTGAGGGGAAGGCTGTCAGCCGTCGGGATCCCGATCGGGTCTCCCGGAACACCCGGCCCGGGGGCCGGACGTGCCGCAAGGTAGTCCGGATCGCCATCTGGGATGAGGGTATTGATTCCGTCGTTGCCGCCTCGCAAGAAGATCAGGAGCAGCTTCTTGGCTCCCATTTGGTTGCCCGGTCCAGTGAATACCGGAGCGCCGAAGGCACGGGGTCCGAGGGAGGAAGCGACGCCTCCTGCAGCGAGGCCAAAGAGCCCGAGACGTAGCGCACTACGCCGATTGATGTTGTTCTCCATGGTGGTCTTGGTCCTATTTCTGAAGCGAGCGGGGCAGGGAGGCGATGTAGCGCACGACGCCGTCGATGCGCTCTTGGTACAGATCCGGATTGGCGTTGGGGCCGGACCACAATTCGCTCAGCGAGAGGTTGTGGGGAAGTCCGGAGTCGTCGGTCGCGAGGAACGTCAAGGCGTCGTTGAACTCCGTGGAACCGCTCGCAGGGTCGGGCAGCCCTTGATGGATCATCAAGAAGAAGAACAGGACCATGTCGAACTCCTTGGAAGGGTCCAAGAGACCCAGGCTATTCTGAGCAAACAGGGGGCCCCAGTTGTAGGCGACTCTGGCATCGGCTCCCGTAGAATTGGAGACGTAGGATGAGTCGATCCAGGCGTTGACCCGGGTCCGGTAGAGGACTTGGGAAGTGGAGATTTGATCGAAGTTCTCGAACGAGTAGCCGTCGGGAGATGGGAACCGGAACAGGGCCTGGCCGAGCTCTCCCCTCAGGCGGTTGTAAAGGAAGTTCAGCTCGTCTGGGTTCAATATGAGCCCGTCCAGGGAACGGACGGTCGACGTCAAGGCCTCGATTGGCCGTTCGACGAGGCTGAAGGCATCGACGGCCGACATCATGCGGGAGGACTTCAGCAGAACCTCAAGCACGTCTCGAATCTCGGCATTGGGTGCCGTCCAGGCGGCAATGCAATCATCGATGAGCTTTGTGTAGTCACTGCCCGGAGACGTGTCTTGTGGGTCCTGAGAGATGAAGAACGCAAAGAGCTTCTCACTGACAAACTTTGCGGTGACCTCACTGTTCGCGAGGTAGTCCAGGAGCAGGCGCCCCTCACTGGGGGTTGCGATGTCAAGCGGTGGTGCGAAGGTGGGCTCGGCCGAATGGGCGAACATGGTCTTGGGCAGATCGCTGTGCTCGTTGGGGTCGTAGGCAAAGGTCCAGATCCCACTTGAATCCGGAAGGGCGAACCAACCGGTGAAGATCTTGGCGGCCTCTTCGACGTCCGGTTGCAGGTAGAGGTTGGGGTTGCCCTCCGCGTCCGTGCCTAGAGTGTGGAGTTCCATCAACTCACGGGCGTAGTTTTCATTGGGGGACGCCTTCTTATTGTTGTTGCTGTCGAGATAGATCAGCATGGCAACGCCCTCCGCACTGACTCTGAGGAGTTCGCGGAAGGAGCCCAAGGCATGCTCTCGGAAGCCTTCGTTCTGTTGGTACTCGAACCAGGCCGCAATGCGGTTGGATTCGGTGTCGGACAGACCATGCTGAGTCCTCAGCTTGAATGCGACGGCGCCGTGGCTCGTGTTGAAGTGCTGTTGCCAGAATCCGGTCATCAACTCGCGCAGTTGATTTTCGGAATACAGGGCAAGCGTGAGGTTGTAGCGGGCTAGATTATCAATGTCCCAGTCATTGCCGCCCGTTGGATTCTGGACCTTGACGCTGGGCAAGAAGAGGAAGTCTGCCGCACCCACGATGGGATCCGGGTCATCTCCATCGAGCTGGTCGTCGATGTATTGGTTGATCTTGACGGCTTGGGCAGCCGGATCTCCTACGAGATCGATGAGGTTGATCAGCTGGGCTGGCTTCGGGCCGTAGCTCGTACGGCGGAGAATGTGTCCGGCGACTTCGAGGCCGAACTGGGCCTGAGCTGGTTGCGCTAGAGCGAAAGTGGAAGCGAGGCCGGTAGCGAGGGCGGCCAAGAACCTCGGAGGTGCAAGCATGGGGCGACTCCCTAGAATCGGGTTGTGGAATGGGGGCTCGTTCGCGAGCCTTCCGAGGGTTGGCGTCTCGAATGGACTGAGAGTTTTTCGAATCCAGGGAATTACGAATGGACCCAGGTCTGAACCCCGCTCAGGAAGGTCTACGCGAATGCACCGGTAGCGCTTTGCTTGCCTTGCGCGTTTTGGCGCTCAGGTGTTGAACCCAGCGCAGGGCGTTCGCAGTACGTTCCTGGGGGCGCAGTGGGGTTCTTCGCAGCCGATTCAGCCAGTTGCCGACCTGATCTCCCGCCAGCCAGATGCCCTCGAGACCGCCTCGGCGACGCCGTTGCTTGATGGGCACGAACTCGAGTTGCAAATTCGCGCATGGGAGACCCCCGCGCGCAGGCCAGGGTATTGAATTCGACCAAGGCGAGCTGACGGTCCTTGGGGAGAGGTTCTGGCCGGTCAGCCGCGCCACGGCTCCGAGGGGCAGCAGTGCATCTAAGGTCGCTCTCGGCGGGAGTGCACTCTGCTATGGAAGCCGGTGCTTGTGAGAATGGCGATGGGCTTCAAGCACCACCGTTAGCCCGTGAATGCCGGCCCGCCAACAGGAGACGGTTGAGGGCTTGAGGCTATGCCGGGCAATGGTGCATCACCGTTCGGCGCTCTTTGGCGCCAGCGTTCGGTCTGACCCTACCCGGCTCATCGGACACCAGAGATACGGTGCTTCGTTCCGGTCGCAGGCCCGGGCGGCAGGCAGCCATCCTGCTCCAGGGTTCGGCGATCGGTGTACCTGGACCAGGGTGCGGGACACGACCGGCTTTGGATGCGGCTTGTGCCGGAGGATGGAGCCAAGCCGCCTGCTGGATAGCTCCGGCAATCGGGTGCTGTCCTGCGGCTATCCCGCGATCAGCTTGTACAGCCCAAAACCAGCAGCGGCGACACCTCCGACCACTCGCACGACACTCATGGTTCGTGCCATTCCGCCGCTGTGCTCGGTGCCGTACTTGTCCTTTGCTACGCCACTTCGGAGTTCGCGTACTCCTGCCGTGCACAGAATCGCGCCGAGAATCAGGAAACCGGCACCGAGCACTGCCGGGTTCTCATTGAGCCACTGATTGACGGGGCTGTCCTTGTCGAGAGCCGGCTGCGGGAGGATTGCTGTGATCATGATTTGGTGTTTTGGATTGCAGTGTCACGGGTCTCAACTGCCCGCCGGGTAGCCCCAGGCGCCGTCGAGGCGTTCGGTTCCGGTGTTCTTTTCGAGGCCTTCCCAGACCATGCGGAAGGACTCGGCGACACCGGGGACAAGGAGGGCGCGGCCGGTGGCGTCGTGGACGAGGCTCGAGCGCCATTCGTTAGCGGAGCCCAGCTCCAGGTCGTAGTCGGCGGCCATGCGGGCCATGCCACGCAGGCGGGCGAGAAGGGCAGCGAGGCCGCTGGTGGCGAAGTAGGAGTAGGGCTCGATCGACTCGAGGTGGTTGCGTAGTTCGTGCTCGTCGGCGACGCGGAATACCTGGTCCTCCAGGCCGCCGTCCGGCGTGCGGGCGGTGACCAGGGTGGCTCCCGCTCGCAGGTCGCAGAAGCCGGCCCCCGCGATGAGGAATTCACCGAAGCGGTTGCGCGCCGCATCGTCGGCGGGGTCGCCGCCGGAGGCGAGGTACTCCGTGGCCACGGCCTCGTGCAGGGAACCCGCGCGGGGCAGGGGCAGGTCGAGAGGGGCGGCGAAGGGGCCCACCAGGACGATCGGGGCGCCGTCGTTGCCGTCCACCAGGATGGGCGTACCCAGGCTGGTGACGGTCCAAACGGCGTTCAGGACCTCGGCGAGGACCAGGTCCACGAGTTCCCGGTCCTGGTCGGCGGGCTGGCGGGAGAGCAGCTGGTAGAGGTGCCGCGGCTCAGTGGCCGTGACCAGCGTACGCAGGTTTGCAGCGAGCTGATCCTGGTCGGCCTCGGCGGCGCGCTCGATGGTGAGAGGCGGTGAATGGGCCTCAAAATAGGCCGCGGGTTGAAACGCGGCGGGGTCGCCGTTGCGCGGGATCTCGTCCAGGTCGAGGGTGCGCAGACGCATGAGCAGGGTGACCAGGCCCAGGGCGTGCAGCTCCGCCTGGTGCTTGGCCGAGCCAAGGTCCTGAAGGGCATTGGGGGAGAGACCGCTCAGCTGATCGTAAAGCAGCGGCGGGTCGGCGAGCAGGTCGAACACCTGCCGCGAGTTGTCCGTTTCCGTGTAGTAGTAGATGTTGTCGACAAAGCGCGGTGCGCTCGGGTCGTCGCCCAGGACGGCCGTACGCGCGAGAACGAGGCCCAGCTCGGTGGCGGAGGTGACGCGCATCACCCGGTAGAGGGCGTCGGCGTTGGGCACGCTGAAGAAGCCGTTTTCACCGGAGCGGATCATGTACTCGGGCAGGAGCAGGCGACCCTGCTCGAAGCGCAGTGGCTCGGCGGCCTCGTCGCCGCCTTCCTCGAGGGGCACCTGATGGGGCGGGTAGGTGTGCACCCAGGCGAGCTCCTGCTCGGGCAGGAGCTCGGGGTGCTCGTCCCTCGCCCGCGCCAGCGCGCTCTTGATGCGGCCGTTGGTGGGCACGCGCTCCCGGCGCAGGACGGCATCCACACCGATGGCGGCAGCCGTGATCAGCATCTTGATGTCGCGCGCCGAATAGAGGGCCGTGAGCTTGCGGGCAAAGCTCTGCTTGTCGCGCAGCAGGTCGCCCTTCGCGCTGTGCGCAAAACCCAGGCGGATCTGACGCTCGCCGTCCGCGTCTTCGTCGTACATACCCCCGACCGCGGTGGTGTGCGCGACGAGAACCTCGTCGGAGAGCTGGGCTGAAACTTGGGCGAGGTCGTCGACGACGGCTTCGAGGTAGGCGTCCTTCAGGCGCTCCATGCGCTCCGAACCTGCCTCGATGCCCAGGTAGGGGCCAGCGACCTCGAGGTCGGCCAGCTTGTAGGTCGCGACGCTGGCCATCGGAATGCCGACAACCACCGAGCGGAAAGGGCGGCCTTCGCCAGGTCTCGCGATCTCGTCCGCGATCCCGCTAAGGAAGTCTGAGAACGGGCGGGCGACCTTCTCGGCCACGGCGAGCTCGAGGGCGCTCGCCCTTGCTTCGGCATCGGCTGAATCGTCGAGCCCGGCGCTGGTCAAGAAGTCGGCCACCGCAGCCTCGCGGCCCGCGTCGCCCATCGAGGCACAGCCGGAGAGTCCCTCGATCGCGGGGTCGATGCCAAAGGTGCGCAGGTCGATCAGTACGCCGCCGGCCGTGCGGTAGCCCACGCCCTCGACGTGCTCGGGGTCGGCGCGGTGGTCGCGTTGCTGGAGGCGGAAGAGCTGGCGCGTGAAGCCGCGCAGCTCCAGCTTGGTGCGCGCGGTGACCAGCAGCCGCGGGGTGCCGGCCTCGCTGCCCTCGGGCGCCCGGGACAGGGCCTCCTCGTACATCGAGATCCACTGCCAAACGGTGGCGCCGCCCACGGCGCCGGTGCCGCCGATGGCCACGTGCACCGCGTCAAAGAATCCGGGCTGGCGGGAGGCCGCGAGAAGCCGCGGGCCGAATCGAAGCTGCTTGAATCGCATAGATCAACCTGATCAGGGAGCAGGGAAGCTGGGCAGTGTAGGCCGCGGACAGGCGAATCGGGACGCTCGATCCGGGCCTGACTGATCTCACGGCTGCGTTGCTTCCCCCTGCTGCCTAGGATGGTGCGCATGGGGATCACCGCCTTGTCGGTCCTGGCCCTGGCCCTAGGGCCGGGAAGCCTGGATGTGGACTACCAGCGCGACATCCGGCCGCTGCTCGCGGGCCGCTGCTTTGCCTGCCACGGTCCCGATGGGGGCAGCCGGGAAGGAGGCCTGCGCCTGGACAGTCGAGGTGCCGCCCTGAAGGTGCTATCCCCTGGAGACACCGTAGGCTCGGAGCTGCTCGCCCGGGTCAGCGCCGCAGACCCGGGCGAGCGCATGCCCCCGGCGGATGCCCACCAGGAATCCCTGAGTGCCGGCGAAGTGGCGCTCCTCGCCGAGTGGATCGGGCAGGGAGCCTCCTACGACGAGCTCTGGTCGTTCCAGCCTGTCCGCGGCTCCGGCGCCAGCGTCGACGAGTTCATCGACGCGCGCCTCGCATCGGCCGGCCTCGAGCCAGGCCCGGAGGCCGACCCGCGCACGCTGCTGCGACGTCTGCACCTGGACCTCGCGGGCCTGGCGCCGGACGCGGATGAGGTCGACGCCTTCGCCGCGCTGCCGGCGGGGGAGGCGCGGGACGCGGCCTACGCCGAGCACGTCGAGCGCCTGCTCGCCTCGCCCCAGCACGCCGAGCGACTCGCCGTCTGGTGGCTCGACCTCGTGCGCTACGGCGACAGCTCGGGCTACCACTCCGACCGGCCCCTGCCCGCCTGGCCCTACAGGGACTGGGTGCTGAGGGCCTTCATGGAAAACATGCCCTTCGACCGCTTCACCGCGCTGCAGCTGGCGGGGGATCTCGTCCCTGACGCGCGGCCCGAGGATGCGGCGGCGGCAGCGTTCCAGCGGCTGTCCAAGGCCACCGATGAGGGCGGCGCCCAGGCGGGGGAGTACGTGGTCAAGTACGCGGCCGATCGGGTCCGGACGACGAGCACCGTCTGGCTTGGGCTGACCGTGGGCTGTGCGGAGTGTCACGATCACAAATACGACCCCATCCGGCAGCGCGACTTCTATTCGATGGCCGCCTTCTTCGCGGACATCGAGGAGGTGGGGGTCTATGAGCTGAGCGACTACCGCCAGTTCCAGCCCCTGCAAAAGGCGCCCGCGCTCGACGGCAGCGAGGCCACCTGCGTGGCGACTGTGTCGGTTCCCGAAGGCATGCGGCGCACGGTGCGTGTGCTCGGACGCGGGGACTGGATGGACGAGTCGGGTGAGGTGGTAGGGGCGGCGACGCCCCCCAGTTTGCCTGCGATGGACGGGGCTTCCGGGGGGGGCGAGCCTGGCCGCCTCGAGCTGGCACGTTGGCTGGTTCAGCCCAATCATCCGCTGACCTCGCGTGTGCTCGTCAATCGTCTCTGGGCCCTCCTTTTCGGTGCGGGTCTCTCGCCCGTGCTCGACGACCTGGGCGTGCAGGGCGGGTACCCCAGTCACCCCGCGCTGCTGGATGCTCTCGCCGCCGAGCTGCTGGCATCGGGTTGGGACGTGCGCAGCGTGTTGCGCACGATCCTGCATTCCCGCGCGTACCGCCGGGACGCACGCTCGACGGCGGAGCTGGACGGGATCGACCCGGCCAATCGCTTGCTTGCGCGCCAGTCCCGCTGGCGACTCGACGCCGAGTTCGTGCGTGACGCTGCCCTGCAGGCGGCGGGGCTCCTCGACGACCGCATCGGTGGCCCAAGCGTCAAGCCCTACCAGCCCGCCGGCTACTGGCAGCACCTCAACTTCCCCAGCCGCAAGTGGGAGCCGAGCGAGGGCCGGGACCAGCACCGGCGCGGGCTCTACACCCATTGGCAGCGGACCTATCTGCATCCCGCTCTGCTGGCGCTCGACGCTCCCTCGCGGGAGGAATCGACGGCCCAGCGGGCGCGCTCGAACACGCCGCTTGCGGCGCTGGTGCTACTGAACGACCCCAGCTACGTGGAGGCCGGGCGCGTGCTCGGGGCGCACCTGGCCAGTGAGCCCGGCGGCGACGCCACCCGCGTGGCCGAGCTGTTCCGGCGCGTGCTGCAGCGTTCGCCAAGCCCCGCCGAGGAGGCGGTCGTGCAGGAGCTTGTCGATGCCGAGCGCGCGGTGGAAACCGACCGTTTGGCGCTGCTTGCGGTCGGCGTGGCGCCGCTGGCTCCGGACCTCGATCCGCGCGAACACGCGGCCTGGACCCAGGCGGCGCGGGCGGTCCTCAACCTTCACGAAGCGATTCTGCGGCCATGACCGTTCCCAACGATTCCAGCCCGGATCCGCCCGCGAGTGCAGCGACCCGGCGGGCGTTCTTGCAGGGTTCGGTGGGCGGCCTTGGCGGCCTCGCCCTGTCAACGCTGCTGGGCCCAGAGGCCTTCGGCGGCGAAAGGGCGGCCAAGGGGCATTGGCCCGGCGCGCTGCGTCCCCTGCATGTGCCGCCCAGGGCCAAGGCCGTCATTTTTCTCTGCATGGCCGGCGGCCCCAGCCAGTTCGAGAGCTTTAGCTACAAGCCCGAGCTGGAGCGTCTCGACGGGCAACCTATGCCCGAGTCGTTCACTCGCGGGCAGCCCATCGCGCAGCTGCAGGGGCATGCCCTCAAGGTGCTCGGGCCCCGGGCGAAGTTCCGGCGCGCCGGCCAATCCGGGCACTTCGTCTCCGACTACTTCCCGCACCTGGCGTCGGTGGCCGACAAGCTCTGCGTCGTGCATTCCCTGCAGACCGAGCAGATCAACCACGACCCCGCGCACACGTTCATGAACACCGGCACGTCCATCTCCGGGCGGCCAAGCATGGGGGCCTGGGCGACCTACGGGCTGGGCAGCGCGGCGCGCGATCTGCCGGGCTTTGTGGTGCTGACGAGCAAGGGGGGCCGCAATCCCCAGCCCATCTCGACCCGGCAGTGGAATGCGGGCTTTCTGCCGAGCCGATTCCAGGGGGTCGAGCTCCAGGGAGCGGGCGCGCCGGTGCCCTTTGTCTCGAGCCCCCCCGGGGTCGATGCCGCCGCGCAGGAGCGGGTGGTGAACGCGACCACGTCGCTCAACCGGCTTGCAGGCGAATCCCTGCGGGACCCCGAGCTGGAGACGCGCGTGCGCGCCTACGAGCTCGCGTTCCGTATGCAGACCAGCGTGCCGGAGCTGCTCGAGCTTGGAGATGAATCCGACGCCGTACTCGAGGAATACGGTCTCGACATCGCCAAGGCCCGCAGCCGATTCGCGGCCGATTCGTTTGCATCCAACTGCTTGCTCGCCCGCCGGCTGGTGGAGCGCGGCGTGCGCTTTGTTCAGCTCTATCACCGCGGCTGGGACCACCACAACGATCTCGACAGGTTCATGCCCGTGTGCGCGGGTCACACCGATCAGCCGGCGGCGGCGCTCCTGCGCGACCTCGACCGGCGCGGAATGCTGG
The DNA here is from genome assembly GCA_964459495.1 of uncultured Planctomycetaceae bacterium. GTDB lineage: Bacteria > Planctomycetota > UBA1135 > UBA1135 > CAYWNK01. The sequence continues at coordinate 2,122 of CAYWNK010000189.1, read as the reverse complement.
ATGAAACGTTGGTCATCTGGACCGGCGAATTCGGCCGCACGCCCATGTCGCAGACCAACAAGGGCGGGCCCGGTCGCGACCACCATATGCGGGCCTTCACGGGCTGGCTGGCGGGGGCGGGTGTGCGTGCAGGGGCCTCCTATGGGGAAACCGACGAGCTCGGGTACGGCGTGACCGCAGATCCCGTGCACGTCCACGACCTGCACGCGACGATGCTGCATCTGCTCGGCGTGGACCACGAAAGGCTCACCTGGCGCTACCGGGGCCGGGATTTCCGACTCACCGACGTGCATGGGCGCGTCGTGAGCGGCATCCTGGCCTGATGCCCGTCGTTCTAATCCCGGCCCACAACGAGGCCGCCGTTCTGCCGCGCACCCTGTCCGTGCTGCTCGACGGGCTGCGGCCGGACGTGGAGGTGTGGGTACTGGCCAACGGCTGCAACGATGAGACCGCCGCGCTCGGACGCGAGGCCGGAGTTCATGTGCTCGAAGTCGAGGAGGCCAGCAAGGTCGCCGCGCTGAACGCGGGCGACGCGGCGGCGCCCGGCTTTCCGCGGATGTACCTCGACGCCGACGTGGAGCTTTCGGGCGCGGACGCCAACCGGATCTTCCAGGCTTTGGAGCAGGGTGCAGTGGCGGCCGAGCCGCGGCCGATCTTCGATCTCGAGGGAGCGGATTCGCTGGTGCTCGCCTGGTATCCGGTTTGGCAGGCGCTGCATGGGGCGCGGCCGGGGGCGGTCGGCTCGGGGCTCTACGCGCTTTCCGAGGAGGGGCGCGCACGCTTTGGCGAGTTTCCCAGGGTCATCGCGGACGATGGTTTCGTGCGCGCCCATTTTGCTCCAGGTGAGATCGTGGAGGTCGCTGGCACGACGAGTCGCGTACGCGCCCCGCGCCGCCTGGCTGAACTGATCAAGATCAAGAGCCGTAGCCGCCTGGGCAATCTGGAGCTACGCCGCCGCTTCCCCGAGCTGATGGCAGCCAAGGCGGGATCGGGCGTCGGGGCCAAGGCGGCCAAGCTTCCGATGTCCCTGTGGCCGTACTTCCCCCTCTACGCCATGGTCCAACTGCGCATTCGCCGGCGGGCCAAGGCCCAGAGTCAGCACCTGGACGACTACGTTTGGGAGCGGGATGAGTCGAGCCGCGGGGGCTAGGTGCTTGCTGCAGCGAAGGTATTGAGCGCGTGCGGGACGCTCCATCGGAGCGGGGCGACTGCCGGGTGCGATCGCACCCGGCAGTCGCCCCGCTGCTTGGGCCAAGCGCAGAGCTAGTCGCGGACCTGGTCCTTGAGCCAGCCGTAGGCGAAGCTGCCGAGCTTGCTGTCCTCCATGGCCGCTTCCACCTTGGAGGAAACGTAGCTGATGGATACAAACTCATAGCCGTCGTTGTCCTCGTGGGCTTCCTTTTGGATGCCGGTGACGACCTTCTTTTCGGACTTCGAGGCCAGGATGAAGGTCGGCAGGCCGCCGAGGTCGGCGACGCCCTTGGCCACATCGAAGCCGAAGGCCTCCTTGCTGGGGTTGATCAACACGACGGCACGCGTGGCGTCGTCGTCGATGGCATGCCGGAGGGCCAGCGCCGCACCGGAACCGGTGCCAACCACGGTCAGGTTCGACGAGTGCAGTCCTGACTGCTTGGCCAGGTACGAGGCGCCAGCGTCGACGTCCTTGCCGGCGAAGGCCCACATCGCCTTGCGCTCCTGCTCATCGGCCTTGGACCAGTCCAGCTGCTCGGCGGCGCTGTCGCCGTGTCCGCGTAGGTCGAGGACGAGCACGCCAAAGCCCTTCTTTTGAAGGTAGCCGGCGAGGGCTTCCATCGGCTGGCCGGTCGAGCCGGCCTCGTGGATCAGGAGTGCGGCGGGGGCCAGCTTCTTGCGCTTCCCCGCGGGGGCGAAGTAGCGACCGGCCAGGTCCTGTTTGTCGGCGGTCTGCAGCCGCACCGGTTGGCTCGAGGCTTCGATGCCGCTCAGGGCGCCGGTGAGGGGCGCGGGCGCGGCGGGTACAGGCCGGGCCGGAAAGAGAGCGACGGAAGCAACGACGAACAAGCTGGAGATCATGGGCGTCTTCGGTTGGAAAGTTGCGATCACGGATCGCCTGCGAGCGCATCCGTGATCGATGGGGTTGGGG
>CAYWNK010000188.1:0-13033 GCA_964459495.1 uncultured Planctomycetaceae bacterium | reverse complement strand
CCACCTCCCTCGGAACCCGTCGCGAAAGGGAGCGGGGAGCTGCTGCTTGAGGATTCTCTGGACCCTGCGCAGGTTCGCTGCTTCGACCTGCGCACGGGAGGTGTCTTCCCCGGGCCTTGCACGCCTTTTCCGGGACAGGCTGCGAAGGACAACCGCGAGTCTGCGGAGGCTGCGGGCAGCGTCTGCCGTAGAGCGATGATCGATCAGTTCTTGGCAGTAGGCCAGGACCCGTTCGGGTTCCTCCTGATAGCGAATCGCGACGAAGACGGAGATGGCTGGCTCGGGCACGGCGGCCCTGTCCAAATCGGCGAGTGCGCGCGCGGGGTCGATGCAGCGCCCCCAGGTGCCGCTGAGGTTCACCGCGATCATTGCGCCGAAGGCCAAGGTTCCGATCCCGGCCAGCACGGATCGGCGTCGTGTCAAGCGGTCGAGGCCGGCTCCCGCCGCCATGCACACCCAGGGTGCGAAGAGCATGGTGTATCGGAAACCGGCAGGGTCCCCGGCTCTTCCAGCGATCCTGAAGTCGGTGAGGACGAGAGCAGCGCCTAGCAGGCCCATATAGATCCCGGTGGTAGCCAGGAGCTGAGCGTGTGATCCTCGAGATCGAAGCGCAGTGCCCAGGCCAAGGAGCGCAAGGCTCGCCATGCACACGACTGCAGCCAGTGCCAAGGCGTTCGCCAGCCAGCCCCAGTCTGGCGGGAGACACCACGCGCCCGGCAGCGAATCCAGAAGGAGGGTGCAAGCACGCTCCGCGGCAAAGGCGGGCTGGAGGTGACCGAGCAGAGACTTGTCGTAGATCCGGAGTGCAGAGCTGGGTGTATGCCACCAAGTCCAAATCCAGGGGCTGAGTCCGATGAGGAAGCCGGTGGCCTGTGCCGTGAATCCCCTGCGCCCGATCGGTGCCTTCCGGGCGAGATCGACGGCAGCGACCGCAAGGAGGAAGAGGGCGCACTGGTAGCCGAAGTAGATCGAGAAGCCGCCCAAAAGGCCTAGGGCAAGGCGGCGCCAGGGCTGCTGGCCAGCGATCGTCCAAATGCCCATAGCTACAGTGAGGTACCCCGCGGCCAACGCATTGCTTTCGATGTGGCTCCCCCAGGCGATCGTCGTAGCGAGGGAATAGCCGGGTGGCGATGCAGCGAACAGGAGGCCGCCGATCCATGCGGCGCGCCGGGAGACGTACCTGTCGAGCAACCGGATCACCAAGAGCGTCGCAACCATGTGGAAGCAGACCGGCGCGAGCTTGACCGCCAGCAGCCGAGGGCCGATCACCAGCATCCAGCACAGAATGACCACCGAGACCACGAGGGAGCCACCGAAGAACGCCGTGTACTGATAGTCGTGCCAGGGCATCAGCAGGCCCTTCTGCAGCTCCAATGCCACATCCCCGCGGAAGATCTCCTCCCCGTAGTACAGGTGCGACTCCCCGTTGGAGCGGCCAAGGAGGTCGGAGCGTGGGGACAGCAGGATTGCCAGCCGGACGAACAGGCTAAGCGCGAGCAGGCTGCCATAGAGCGAGAAGGTCCCACACCAACTCGGGAGCCGGGGCGATCGGGGACCTAGACCCACTCCGGGCAATTCCGGATTGGTCATGGGCGAGAGGGGGGCGAGCGAACAGACCCTGCAGCCCCCGGGAAAGGGGCTGGCTAGGTCGACGTCAGCAGGGACCCCGTCGAGGGGCGCCCGTCACGCTTGAATCGAAGTTCTCTTAGATGCCCGGCCCCACGCCCCCTTCCTGAGGCCCGGCAGGGCGGTCTTCCCGGCCCAGAGTCCATGCGGATCCTGACGGGGATCCAGGTCGTGAGTCCGAAATCAGGGTCTGGGGGGAAGCGCGATTCGAGGCTGCTGGTCGAGGACCTACGCTCCATCCCCTTTTCAGGGGGCAAGCTGCGGCGCGGTGGGACAGGGAAATGCGCTGCTCCGGGTACCTCGCGGGCCTGAAGCCGGAGCCACGACATGCCCCATCTGCCGGCGACGGTTCGCGCCTCGGTTTGCGCCAGACCGGCCGGGCCGCAATCCTGGGGCGATGCCCGATCGCAAAAAAGAAGAGCCGGCACTCGATGGGGCGCAAGCCCTCCAGGTTTCCATGGCCGCCGCCGGGGGAACCAGCGTGACCATCCAGGTGTCGAATCCAACTGGGGCCGCGATTCGGTTCTGTCGTTACCACACCCCCTTCGAGGGCGTGCGCAACGACATCTTCCGGGTGAGCCAGGGGGGGCGGGAGCTGGGCTACCAGGGAATGATGGCCAAGCGGCGCCCGCCGGGTCCCGCCGACTATCTCCTGGTCGAGCCGGGCGCTTCGATGGAAGCCACGGTGGATCTTGTACCCTCGTGGTCTCTGAAGAAGGGGACCTGGACAGTGCAGTACCGGGGGACGGGCATCAGTGGGCTGCAGGACTCCAGTCCGCTTGAGCTTGTCGTGAAGTAGGCCTTGGGCGGGGCGATCACCGTCAGCCTGGCCACCCTGGCTCTGGCGGTGGGTCCCGGGCGTTCCTTCCGCGCGAGTGCAGCGGCAGAGCGTGCATGCACGCTAAACTGCGTGGGATGGCAACCCAAGCGCAACGCACACGAGATCCCCTTCCGTCGATCCGCCGCATGGCCAAGGCCCTGCTCTGGGTCCAGATCGCGATCGCACCTACCCAGCTTTGCGGGGCGGCGCCCCTGCAAGCCTCGCAGGCAGCTGTCGACGTGCCCAGCTGGATCTGGCTTGGGACCGCTGAGAACGACCAGGAGCTGGTTTTTCGCAAGAGCTTCGAGCTCGACAGCGTTCCGCCGGCCGCTTCGCTTGCGTGTTCTTGCGACAACACCATGGTCGTCCTGGTCAACGGCAAGCGGGTGGGCTCCCACGGGCAGTGGGAGCGGGTGGTCTCCCGGGATGTCTCCGAGTTCCTGCAGGCGGGCAGCAACCTGCTCGAGGTGCGGGCGGGCAATGAGACGGGCCCCGGTGGACTGGCCCTGCGGCTCGACCTGGGTGCAGGGCGGATTCTCGCCACCGACTCTTCTTGGAAGGTCGCGCTGCCGCAGCGCGCCTTGCGCAACCGCTGGACGGATGCGACGGTCCTCGGGGCGGTGGGGGCGCCGGACTTGCCCTGGAGTCGCGTGGTCGGGCTGGAGCAGTTCCTCGAACCCGCCGGAGAGCTGAGCTCCACGCCCGCGGGCGCTCCCCAGGCGCCCAAGATCGCCGACCGCATTCATCTTCCGGAGGGTTTTGTCGCCGAACTCCTCTACACCGTTCCCAACGAGCTGCAAGGCTCGTGGGTCTCGATCACCGACGACGAGCAGGGGCGGCTCTACGCGAGCGACCAGGCGGGCCGTGGGATCTATCGCATCACCCCGGCGGAACTGGGCAAGGCCGATGCGCTCACCACCGTGGAGCGAGTGCCCGTCGAGGTGAGTGGAGCCCAGGGGATGGAGTGGGCCTTCGACTCCCTCTACGTCAACGTGAACGGGCAAGGTGTCTGGCGCCTGACCGACACCGACGGTGACGACCAGCTCGATGGTGCCAAGAACCTGATCCCCCTGGGGAATGGGGGCGAGCACGGGCCCCACGCGCTGCTCAAGACGCTCGACGGGAAGGGCCTGTACTTCATCGCGGGCAATCACACCGACTTGCCCGAGTTTCAAGGCTCCCGCGGGCCAAGCAACTGGGGCGAGGACCTCCTGCTGCCCAGGCGCTGGGACGCACGCGGACACGCGCGTGGCAAACTCGCGCCCGGCGGATGGATCGCGCGCTGCAATCCCGATGGGGAGGAGATCGAAGTCCTCAGCACGGGCTACCGCAACCAGTACGACATCGCGCTGAATCATGCGGGCGAGATGTTCACCTACGACGCGGACATGGAGTACGACCACGGCTCCCCTTGGTACCGACCCACCCGGGTCTGCCACGTGACCAGCGGTAGCGAGTTCGGGTGGCGCAGCGGCACCGGCAAGTGGCCGTCCTATTGGGAGGACTCCCTCCCCTCGGTGGTCGACATCGGGCCCGGTTCGCCCACCGGCATTGTGTTTGGCACGGGTGCCAAGTTCCCGGCCAGGTACCAGAAGGCCCTTTTCCTGCTGGATTGGACCTTCGGGACGATCTACGCCCTGCACCTTGAGCCCGACGGCGCGACCTACCGCGCAGACAAGGAGCAGTTTGCCTGGGCCAAGCCCCTGGGCGTGACCGATGCGGTGATCGGAGCCGACGGCTGCTTGTATTTCACCGTGGGGGGGCGCGGGGCCCAGTCCGCCCTGTACCGGATCCGCTACGAGGGGGAGGAGTCCGTGGCTCCGGTCGTCCCTGATGGAGAGGACGCCGGTTCCGCTGCACGCGCGCAGCGGCACAGCCTGGAGGCCTTCCACGGCAAGGTGGATGGTGCTGCGCTCGATGCCGCCTGGCCCGATCTTGCGAGCCCCGATCGGCATCTACGCTTCGCGGCGCGGATCGCCGTCGAGTCCCAGCCCATTGCCGAATGGCGTGAGCGCGCTCTGCAGGAACGCGATCCCCAAGCGGCGATCTTGGCCCTGATGGCCCTCGCGCGGCAGGGCGAGCCCTCGGATCTTGCGCCGGTGCTAAGCGCCCTCGAGAGCCTGGACTGGAGCGCCATGGAAGAACATCAGCGCCTCGGGGCGCTGCGCACCTACGCATTGGCTTTCATCCGCCTGGGGCGGCCCGAGGGTCAGTTGCGCTCTGCTGTGCTCACCCGGATCGACGGCCTCATGCCCGCCGCCAGCGACGCGGTCAACACCGAGCTTGCGCGCCTGCTGATCGACCTAGGCTCGACCTCGGTGGTGGAGAAGACCCTCGCGCTCATGCGCACTGCACCTCCGACGCCGCTGCCGGAGTGGGCTGAGCTCATTCAGCGCAACGACACCTACGGTGGACCGATCGCCAAGATGCTGGCTGATATGCCACCGGTGCAGAACATTCAGCTGGCCTTCCTGTTGCGCAACGCCATCGAAGGCTGGAGCTTGCCCATGCGCAGGGAGTACTTCGAGTTCTTCGTGCAGGCCGCCAAGCACCCCGGTGGCGCCAGCTATCCCGGGTTCCTTGAGGGGATCCGTGCGGATGCGATGCAGACCCTCAGCGTAGCCGAGGAACATTCCCTGGCCGAGCTGCTGGGCCGTTCGCTGCTCGCACCCCTACCCGAGGGGATTACGCAACCCGAAGGCCCCGGCCGGGAATGGACCCACGCCGAGGCCGCTTCGACCCTGGGGGAGGATCTGAGCGCCCGCAGCTACGACCGCGGCCAGAACCTGTTCCACGCAGCCTCCTGCAGCACCTGCCATCGCTTCGACGGGGTCGGTGGAGCCATCGGTCCGGACCTTTCGACGGTCGGCAACAAGTTCTCGATCGCCGACATCCTCGAGGCCATCGTCGAGCCGAGCAAGGTGATCTCGGACCAGTACGGATCGCATCTGGTGGTGGACACCGACGGGCGCATTGCCGAGGGCATCCTCGTGGAGGAGGGGGACGAGGTGACGCTGTACTCCCGCAACATGGACACCCCGCCGCGCACTTACCAGCGTTCGGAGATCGACACCATCAGTGAGTCCAAGCTCTCCCAAATGCCCAGCGGCCTGGTCGACGGCCTGAACCCCGAGGAGCTGCGCGACCTCGTCGCATACCTAGTGGCCGGCGGGGATCGCAAGTCCAAGGTCTTCCAGGCGGCAGCGACGGGGGAGGGCGGCCGCTAGCCGTGCAGTTTTCCGGATTTGTGCGTCGACGCGGGGTCCTGTAGCGCGTCTGCAGTGCAGTCATGCTGAACCCCAGATTGCTCGTTGGTGGACTCCTTGTCTTGGCGCTGGCGGTCCCGGCCTGGGTTGCCTTGCTGCGTCAGGGTCCGTTGCCGGCGAGCGCTGCGGTCGAGGGTCCGAGCCTGGTTCTGGTCCAGGAGCTACGTTCCTTGCGCGAGGTTGGCGAGCGTACGCTGGGGGTCCTTGCCCGGATCGAAGGGCAATTGGCTGACCCCATGGTCGGGCTTGAGCGTCATGCAGCGCCGCTTTCCGGCGCTGCCGGCGGAGATTCCACCATGCTCGATGGGAGCATGGCCGCTTTGCGCGAAAGCATGGACGCTTTGCGGCTTGCCTACGAAGCAGAGTCCGATGAGACCCAGGAGATCTTGCGGTCGGCACCAGCTCTGGGAGGGGAGAGTGTGCGCGCCGCTCGAGAGCGCCGCTCGGAGGTGGACTGGGAGGCTCTCAAAGTCCTCGAGACAGCCTGGAGGTCCGACCCCGATGCGGCCGACCGATCCCAGTACTTTCAAACCGCACGGGACTTGGTGGAGGCCTACGGTCCGCCCACTGCGATCCATCGGCCCAAAGGGGATCTCGCCTTTTACTACCACAGGGGACCCTCTCAGAGCCCCGGACCTGCCTGGTACTTCAGGATCAAGGAAGGCTTGGTCGTCGAGTTCTTCATCGACGACCAAACCGGCGAGTGAGGGCAAGCTGGCGCAGGCACCGCGACCTGCAGCGGGGACCCGGGGCCTTAGCTCCCGATCAGGGACGATCGGGTTTCTTTCCATTCCTCCACAGCACTTTGGGCCGGGCGGGCACTAGGTGGGTACTGTGCAACCCGACCCTACGAACGCACTCCTGGTGGCTTCCACGCGGGACCTTCTGGAGCATACGGGCACCCTTCGGCGGCTGGCCTGGGCCCTTGTCCACGACGAGAGCGTGGCGGAGGATCTGGTCCAAGACGCCTTTCAGGTGGCGGGCACCCGCGAGATCCCGGCCCATCGCCTCGGGGCATTTCTGGCGGGAACGGTGCGTCGCTTGGCCCTGCGGCATTGACGGGATTCGGATCGCCGGAGGACCAGGGAGTCCCAGGCGGCGAAGCCCGATCTGTCCGATCTGGATGAGGAGTCCATCGAGCGTGTCGAGCTGCTTCGCATCGTTCTGAAAGAGATCCAGGAGCTGCCGGCGCCCGCCCGACGGGCGGTGACCGCGCGCTATCTGGAAGGCCTGAAGACCGCGGAGATCGCCAAGCGAGAGGGTGTCCAGCCTGCCACAGTCCGTGCCCATCTGGCCCGGGGCTTGGCTGCGCTGCGCGCGAGGCTCGACCGTCGACAGGGCGGCCGCGAGCAGTGGTGCACGGTGTTGGCCCCCTTTGCGGCGGCGCTCTTTGGCGCGCCCGCCAGCGAGGGGATGAACCCTCCCGAAGCGGGCGTGGGGGACAGTGTTCCCCGCGCCATGACGCTTCCCGTTGTTGGAGCGCTGACCGTGACTTCGATTTCCACAGTGGCGATCGCCGCTGCTTCCGCCGTCTTAGGCACCTGGTGGTGGTTCGGCCGGCAGGGGCCCGCGGAGAACCTGGCGGCGCCGGCCTTGGCCGATTCGCCGGCCATCGCACCCGCATCCGAGCCGATCACGCAGGCTCGCCGCGAATCTCCCGTGTCGGTGCCCGGAGAGGCGCTGGCTGCGGGCCCGGAGGCCGCGACATCGATGCGTCCCAGGGGAATGGTGCTGGACGCGGTGACGGGAGAAGCGCTGACCGGCCTGGACTTCGACTTGGTCGCCTCGGATTCCCGCGTCAGCCTGGTGACCGATGCCCAGGGCCGGTTCGAGTCGCGCACCGCGATCGAGTCGGGCAACGTGGCTCTGCAGTGCTGGTTCGATCGTGGACGGAGCGTGCAGAGGATGTTCGTTCGAGGGTTTCAGCACCCATTCGACGGACCCCTGCGGGTGCACGTCGGTGCGACCGTTGCCTTCGACTTGACCCCGCCCGGCGGATTGACGGTGGACTCTCTTTGGGCACAGATCACGGGCCCAGGTGAGATACGGTCCATGGGGCGCCGTCGTTGGCCTGCGGAAGGGAGCCCTGCCCTGGGTGCGTTTTCCATATTCCGCCGACCTGCATGAAAGCTCGGAACCACTCGAGATACGGGTCGCTGACGAAGAGGGTTTCTGGCTAGGGACGTCACCCTTGGAACGCGCGGTGGGCCAAGCCCCAGAGCCGCTGGCAATCCGCTTCCAGCATACCGGGCGGGTCGATCTTGAGTTCGAGGATGGTGCTCGCCGCGAGGGAGCGACCTACCTGCTGCTGCTCGGTCTCGCGGGCGAAGATCAGCAGCAAGGCAGGATCCTCCAAGCCAAAGACACGCAGCGCATCCCGCATGTCTCACCGGGAAAGTACAGCTACATCGTGCGCAGCTTCGATGGAGATCAGAGCGGGACGCTGGAGCTGACGGCTGGCGAGGCTGTAGGGCTTGTGGTTCGCCGTGTTCGGAAATCCGCAGGCCGCTGGGACCTGAGCATTCCGGTGGACGTGGGCCGGAGCTCACCGGACCTTGGAATGATGTCTGTGATGGTGACTCCAGTCGACCGCCCGCAGATGGCGCTGAAGGTTCCCCTTCGAATCGCGGCGAGCGGGGCGCCGGGGGGCTGGCGAGTGGCGCTGGAAGGCCTGCCCCAGGGACCGGTTGAGGTCGCGTTTCCCGGCGACTTCGCGGCTGTTCGTTTCGAGCCCCGCACGCAGCGCGTCGAAGCCGGAGTTCCGCCTGTACCGGTGAGTTACCTCGTGCGCGAACGAACGCCCGTCAAGATCCGTGCTGTCTCTGCGCAGTCCGGCGAAGAGATCCCCGGCGGGACGGCCTACCTGTGGATCACGGGGGAGAATGCCAGTGTGATCAACCTCGATGGCCCTGGCTACCAGAGCGATTTGCTGTTCCCGCTCGACCAGGTCTCACGGCTGTTTGTCCGGGCACCGGGCCATCAAATGCGGGCCGTACAGATCCGTCCTGAGGCCGGTGAGAAGGAGCGAACGATCGAGCTGGAGCTAGGTTGGGCGACGGTCGTCGCGGCGCGGCACAAGGCGAGCGGCGAAGGCATGCCGGGATCGCGAGTGCTCGTCGACGGCTGCGAGGCCGGTTGGACGAACGAGGAAGGGGAGCTCTGGATCCAACGCAAGACGCCGCCGGATCGCATCGACGTGGAGCTACCTGGATTCCGGGTGGCGAGCAACACGAGCGCGGGGCCGAAGGGGGCTTTCGTCGATCTACCGGTGGGAGTGTTCGTTCGGCTCGAGCCGGAGTGAGCTCGGTGTCACGCGGGGGTGATCAGGTCGATTTCGGCCGCGGACAGGCGTGGGCACTCAGGCCGCTCGGAAGAATCCCGGGCGGCGCCGGCTTTGGCCGCTAAGCTCTTGATCATGCGCTTCTACGTCGCTTGCAAGACCCTGCTGCTTTCCACCTGTGCAGGACTCGTGGGATGTTCGGGGGGGGCGGAGAGTCCCGCCGGGGTGTCCACAGCGAGCTCTGACGAACCGGCACGGGCAGGAAGAGTGATCGTGATCAGCCTCGACACCCTGCGGGCGGATCGCTTGTCCCTGTACGGATACGAGCGACCGACCTCGCCCGAGCTCGAACGCTTCGCCAGCCAGGCCACCGTCTACACGCGGGCCCAGGCGGCGGCCCCCTGGACCCTGCCGTCCCACGTCAGCCTGTTCACGGGGAAGCACCCCTACGAGCACGGGGCCCGCACCTGGCCCGTGGAGCAACTGGCCGCCCTGCAGTCCAAGGGCTGGACCCCCAACAACAACGCAGCTCCATTGGCCGATGGACACACCACCCTCGCCGAGGTGCTTCAGGCCGAGGGCTACGCCACCGCCGCGGTGGTCTGCAACCTGGCATTCATGGATCCCCACTACGGGGTGGCGCAGGGCTTTGACCTCTACGATCAAAAGCGCACCAAGTGGCAGGGGGTCAACAAGCGGGCGCTGCGCTGGATCGACGAGCAGGGGGAGCAGCCCTTCTTCCTCTTCCTCAACTACATGGACACGCACAGGCCGGTCAACCGCACACCGCGGCCTGGCTTCGAAGACGCCAGTGCCTACGGGGATGCGCTGCTGAAAGTGGGGCCCCTGGTTCTGAATCCAGATGCGGAGGTGCCAACCGACCTACTGCAGGCCTGCCACGATCAGTACGACCTTTCCATCGCCAACCTGGATGAGGGCCTGGGCCAGCTCTTCGACGGTCTGCGCGAACGTGGTCTATTCGAGGGCACCACCATTCTGATTACCTCAGACCATGGTGAATTCTTGGGGGAGAAGCGTCTCATCGAACACTCGAAGGACGTGTACCAAGGGGTTCTCCACGTGCCCCTCCTCTTGAAGGCGCCCGGCCAGCAGGAGGCCCGCACGGACGAGCGCTGGATCGGTCATGTGCACATGGCGGGCCTGCTGCTGGAGCACTTGGAGCTGGCCAATAGGGAAGCTGCCGAAGCCTTGCTCGTGCATCACCGCCGCGGGCTGGATCCCCTGCTGTCCGAGAACTACTACACCCGACACAAGGACCTGAAGGCGCCCTGGGGGGATCGCTTTCGGCGGGTGCGGCGAACCCTGGTCGAGGGGCCCTGGAAGTACATCGAGAGTTCGGACGGCCAGCACGAACTCTACGACCTGGACGCGGACCCGCTGGAGGAGACGTCCCTGGTCGACTCGGCTCCGATACGCTTTGCAGAGCTGCGCGCAGCGATGGCGCGGCTCCTCGGGGACATCGAGCCTGCCCCGTTGCCGGGCACGCTTGCGCCCCTGAGTGAGGAACACCTCGAGGTCATGAGCGACCTGGGCTACGCCGGCAAGTAGAGCTGCAGCTCCGGGCGTAGTGCCGAGGGCCAAGGGGGGCTCCATGGGCGGGCTCCCGAAATTCCGTGGCAAGCAGAGTCGGGGCGCTGAGCGTGCAGTTGGAAAGCGATCAAGGTCTCGGGTCAGGATTCCGCCCCTGCTCGCCGAATTCTTGTTCGCGATGGAGTTACAGGCCGCCCGCTGTGCCGGTCTGGCTGTGCGATAGGGGGAAAACCCAGGGCCGTAGGCAGTTCTTTCGGTTTACCCTGAAATGCACCTGTCCCGGAGTCCATCTGACCCCTGCCCACCATGCTTGCCTCCCTCGTTGCGCTCACCACGCTCGCCGTTTCCGCGCCCCAGGACTGCATTCAGGAGCTTCCCCGGCCCACCGGGAACGTCGACCAGCTGGGAAACCAGCTGGCCAGCGGCAACGAGTACGTCGCAGGCTCCGACAACACATTCGGTAACGAGAGAGTGCACATCTGGTCCCAGGCCAGTCCGGGGGATTTTGTGCTCGAGGTCAGCATCGACACCGGAGCGAGCGTTCAGGGCCTCAGCGTCGATGGGGATGTCGTGGTCGCGGTCTTGAGCGCGGGCGGCAGCACCGAGGCAATCGTTTGGCGGCGCGACCCTTCGGGCGCTTGGGTGCCCGACCCTGCGATTCAGCCGCCGACTGCGGGCGGTTCGTTCAATGGAACGCTCGCAATAGAGGGCGGACGCCTTGTGGCCCGGGCCCAGGGACCGCGGCTCTGGGTCTATGAGCGCGATGACACGTTGGGAACCTGGAGCTTCGTGCAGGCGATCAACAATCCCCCGACCAATGGTTTGCTCTTTGGCCAGAGCGTCCAGCTCGACGGCGGCCGGATCGCTGCGATCGCAGGGGATTTCAGCGAGGGAGCGGTCGAGATCTACGAGCTCGACGCGTCCGGCCAGTATCAGCACGCCGCGACCCTGGGCCTGGGCCAGGACATCGTCGACCTGGCGCTGGACGGCAACCGCTTGGTCCTCGCCCGCGATACCCAGGGCGAGGTTTGGCGTCAACGCCCGAACGGCATGTGGACCCAAGACCAGGTGTTGGGTGCACCCGGAATGGTTCGCCTCCTCGACGTGGCCCTCGAGGACCGCTGGATCGCGCTGGCAGGCCTCGGCAGAACGGACGTCACGCGACCGGTCTTGACCTACGAGCGTCCGGGCTCGGGGGAGAGCTGGGTGAGACGCTCCTCGCTGGTGCCTGCGGACGGAATCGGCGGGCCCGAGAGCGCGTACGGGGTCGATCTCGGATTCACCGATGGCCATATTCTCGTCACGGAACCCGGCCTGACCGCCAGCGGATCCTCTGCCCTGCTTGGGCGCATGGTCGCCTTCGAGCTGGACTGCATCGACCCGCTTCCGGTGGTGCAGTGGGTGCCCGCTTCCATTCGCACAACGAACCGAGTTTCCTTTCCTAGCACCTTTGCTCCGACCGTGATCACGACCGGGCTCGGAATCAACCCCGGTCCGCCCCTCGGCGTACGCGACCCCCAGCTGGTGCTCGACGCCGACTTCGACCTCAGCATCACAGGGCTTCCGTGCAGCGATGGCTACAACACGAACATCTGCACGTTCTTCGCCCACGGCATGCGCGATGTGGCTTCCGGGCTCGTGACCGATCGCTATCCGGTTGATCCGAACGCTGGCTTCCCCCAGGTCTTCAGCAGCGGAGCCGGCCCCTTGATTCCCGCCAGCACGACCACGACGCAGGTGCCTTGGTCCTATGGGCTGGTGAGCAATGCGATGAACTTCTTCTCGATCGAGCCGATGGGGGCGCCGCTCGAGCTGGAGCTCGCAGGCACCACCTACAACTGCGTCGACGTGACCGGGCAATGGTTCCAGGCGGATCCCGACGTGCAGGCGTTCACCTTGAACTGCTCCTTTGAGACCGTCCCCTCCACGGTGCAATCCCTCGACCTTTCGTTCGGCTACGACGCCCTGCTTGCGTTTGAGCTGCCAGGCTTAGGCGCAGGGAACCAGACGACGATTTGCGCGGGCCAACCCAACTCCGCGGGAAGCGGCGCTGTGCTCGAAGCCCAGGGCAGCGCCACGGTCGCCGACAACCAGCTCTACCTTGCAGGATCCCAGCTGCCGCCCGGCGAGGCAGGCCTCGTCTTCCTGGCCGCCGCCGCCGCGGTGCCGCCTTTCCAGGGGCTGGGCCAGGGCGATCTATGCATCGAGGCGCCCTTGGTGCGCCTGACCGCGTCGCTGGCCGTGACCGACGAGACGGGCAGCTACACGAGCCAGATCGACCTGACCAACCTGCCCCAGGGCACGGTGATCCTGCCCGGCAGCACCTGGTATCTGCAGCTCGCCTACCGCGACGCCAATCCCCAGGGCACGACCAACACCTCGAGCGCGATCGGGATCACGTTCGATTAGAGGCATGCCGTTGGCTCCGGGCCCGACGTTCGCCCGGACCGCGGATGCGCTCAGGCTGGTGGTTCCTTCCGGCGCCGCGTG
>CAYWNK010000187.1:0-13113 GCA_964459495.1 uncultured Planctomycetaceae bacterium | reverse complement strand
CTCCCCAACGTTCCACCGGGGGCGGTGGAACGTTGGGGAGGCGGGGCGCCTGCGGGCTCTGCTGGCCGACCGGCGACCGGCGCGACTCGATCTCTCCGAGGTGCATGGCTTGGACGGCGCGACAGCAGCGGTGATCGCGGCGGCTGGACGCCAGGGAGCCATCGAAGTGGTCGGTACTTCGGAGCCGGCGGCAGCCATGCTCGCGCTGTACAGACTTGAGTCCGAAGCGGCTCCGAGCTTGCCCGCGCCGGGCAGGCCCGGTGTCACCGTTCAGGTCGGCGAGGCTGTGGCGGCGCTGGGCGCGGGGCTCCGCGGAGCTGCCGAGTACGTGGGCCGATTTACCATGGCCTGTGCAGCGCTTGTGCGGCGGCCGCGCAGCATGCCTTGGGCGTCGGTTGTGCAGCAGGTCGAGCGCCATGGGGTGGATGGGATACCGATCGTAGTACTGATCACGTTCCTGGTTGGCGCCGTCAGTGCGTTTCAAGCCTCACTGCAGCTGGCGAAGTTCGGGGCCGACACCCTCGTCGCCGATTTGGTCAGTCTTTCGATCACCCGCGAGCTCGCCCCGCTGATGACCGCGATCGTGCTTGCGGGTCGCAGCGGCGCAGCGATGGCTGCGGAGCTGGGGACCATGCGGGTTTCGGAAGAGGTCGACGCCTTGCGGGTGATGGGCCTAGACCCCCATCGCTACCTGGTGCTGCCCCGTGTCTTGGCGCTCCTTCTGGTGGCACCGATCCTGACTCTGATGGCCGACTTCGTAGGGATCGCGGGCGGCCTACTGGTTGCGCTCACCAGTCTGGAGGTCAGCTGGCAGGGTTTCTTGCAGTCTACGCGCGAGGCCGTGGCGGCTTTCGACGTGCTCGGCGGGCTTCTCAAGGCTGTGCTCTTCGGCGGATTGGTTGCGATGATCGCGTGCGAGCGTGGCCTGGCGACGCGGGGCGGCGCGGAGGGGGTCGGCCGAGCGACGACATCTGCGGTCGTGGTCAGCCTGTTCTCGCTCGTGACCGCGGACGCCGTCTTCGGAGTGTTGTTCAGCCTCTGGGGTCTCTAGTTAACTCTCCAATGCTCGACCTCCAGGCCCCATGACTCCAGCGAGCGACATGAACCAGACCTTGATCAAGACCCGGTCCCTTGCGATCGGCTACGGGGACAAGCCGATCCAAAGCGGCATTGACTTGGAGATCTCTGCGGGCGAGGTGTTTCTGATCCTGGGCGGATCGGGGACGGGCAAGTCCACCCTTTTGAAACACATGATCGGCCTCCAGCGACCGATCTCTGGATCCGTGGAGCTACTTGGGTACGGGGATCCGATGGAGCTCACCGGTCGTCCCCCATTCGGCGTCGCGTTCCAGGGGGGGGCGCTCTTCGGTTCGATGACCATCGCGGAAAACGTGGCCCTGCCTTTGGAGACTTGGACCAAGCTAGACCCTGGAACCATTGCGGAGGTCGTCGCCGGGAAGCTGCGGCTGGTGGGTTTGGACGGCTACGAGAACCACCTACCCGCGGCGATCTCCGGCGGCATGCGCAAGCGGGCCGCGATTGCCCGGGCCTTGGCGCTGGAGCCAGCGCTGCTCTTTCTCGATGAGCCATCTGCCGGGCTCGACCCCGTCAGCGCAGCCGAACTGGACGCACTTCTGATCACGCTCAACCGGAGCCTCGGAATGACTATGGTGATTGTGACCCACGAGCTTCCCAGCATTTTTGCAATCGGTACACGCTGTGTCCTCTTGGACAAGGAGTCCGGTGGTCCGATCGCAAGCGGCGATCCAGCCGAGCTACGCGATCGTTCAGGCGACGTTCGCGTGCGGCGCTTTCTTCGCCGCGAGGTGGGGGCATGACGGCCAGGATTCAGCCCTGGAAGCTGGGGCTCTTCGTGATACTGACCGGGTTGACACTGATCGGTACGGCGTTCTATGTGGGATACAGCCGGGTGCAGCGCCACTCGGTCAAGCGCGTCACCTACTTCGACGAGTCGGTTCAGGGACTCGAAATCGGGGCGCCGGTGAAGATGCGTGGCGTCACGATCGGACGGGTCAGCGACATCACCATCGCCGCGGACCAGCGCCTTGTCCGAGTCGACGCAGATCTCTATGTGGACCTCCTCGACCGGATCGGGCTGATCGATGTTGTGAACGAAAACTCCACTGAGCCTTTGGTTGTGCCAGAGCAGCTGCGGGTGAAGCTTGCCAGCACGGGCATCACGGGCGTGAAGTTCCTGCTCGTGGATTTCTTCAACACGCCGCCCCCTCCGCTTGAGTTGGCGTTCACGCCGCCCATCGAATACGTCCCCTCGATCCCGAGCACGCTCAAGAGCCTTGAAGATGGCGTCAACAGCGTCGCGGTTCAGCTGCCGCAGTTACTCAGTCGGGCGGAGAGTCTGCTCGTGACGGCGGACTCGAAGCTTGGAGACCTCAACCTTGGCCCGCTCTCTAGGCGCATGGAGGACGCCCTAGACCGAATCGTGGGAGCGTTGGGCGAGTCCCGTCCGTCTGGTCAACCAGGCCTGATGGACGAGTTGCGCAGCGCGGTGACCGACCTACGCGGGACGCTGGCATCCGCCGATCGCGTCCTGCGTTCCTTGGAGGGAGAAACCGGCGTGCTCGCCCAGGCGGTCGGCGCGCTCGATGGCGCCGGAGAGCGGGTGGAGCAGCTTGCCGGCAACGCCGATCAGCTCGTTACGCGTCTCGACGGACTGACCGGCCAGGCTGCGGAGGTGCTCGGCGGGGTCGACGCTACGGGAATGGCGAGCGATCTGCGAAGTTTGAGCGCTAGGCTTGGCACTCTGGCCACCGAGGCCGAGGCTACGCTGGTGAGCGTGCGGGGCTGGGTCGACCGGGGCGGCGCCTTGCCGGTTCAGGCGTCGAACGCCCTGCGACAACTCGACGGCACCCTGGCAGCGGTACGACGCCTCGCCGACTACTTTGAGCGGCAGCCGGGCGCTCTGATGCGCGGGCGCGTCCGCGAGACTTCCTCCCCCTCGAACACCCCGCAATAACCATGCACACTCGACTTTGGGCCCTGCTTCCCTTCCTGCTTTGCGCGGCATGCATCAGCGTCGGTCCCGGGGGCGAGCCCGCGCAGGTACGCTGGTTCCGACCCGAACTGGACAACTGGTCAAACACCAGTTCTCAACAGTTCCCTATCCCTCGCAACATCACGATTCGGGCCGATTCTCACCTAGGCAGTAAAATCGCCTGGCGGAAGGACCGGACCGAGTACGGCTTCTATGAGCTTTGGCGCTGGACGAATGATCCGGTCGAATTCCTCGAGGCCGCCACGCGACTCTGGCCAGTGCCCCCCTCTCCCAGCGATCAGCGGACTCTCGAGCTTACTCTTGAGGCCTTTGAGGAGGACTGGGGCGAGGATGGACGCGGAGCGAAGGTTCAGATCCACGCGGTGCTGCACCTACCTGGGTCCGGGGAACGTGCCGGTTTCAACAGTCAGTCCCGCCTGCCAGTGAAGGGAGAGGGGCCGATTCCCTTGGTTCAGTCGCTGAACCAGGCGCTGCAGGAATCCCTCATTCAGGCCATGGTTTGGGCCCATCAGCATCGCGAACCTAGCATGCCTTGATGGGCATGCCCAACGCCCAAGGGCTGCGCCGCAACGTCGCGGTGATTCGAGTGATGAACTTCCTGTGGATGTTCATCGTATTGATGCCGGTCATCGTGCCCTACTTTGAGGAGCTCGGTCTAACACCCGGTGAGGTCTTCGAGGTTCAGGCGATCTTTGGACTCGCGGTCGTGCTGCTGGAGGTGCCGACGGGCTACGTGTCCGACCTCGTCGGGCGGCGTGGCTGCCTGATCCTGGCGGGTGTGCTGCACGGCATTGCATTCTCGCTCCTCTTGGTCGTCTCGGGATTTTGGGGGGTGGCCCTGTTCGAGGTCGTGGCTGCGCTTGGCGTGTGCCTGTTCTCGGGCACCGACGTCGCTTTGCTCTACGACTCCCTCGAGGCCCTTGGGGAGCACGATGAGCGGCGGCGGTTTCTCGGGCTGCGCTTGTTCTGGATGCAGGCGGGGGAAACGCTGGCGGCGCTGGTCGGTGGCTGGATTGCGGTTATCGGCCTGTTCCAGGTCGCACTTTGGAACGCGATCGTGGGTTGGCTGCCGCTTTTGGTGGCACTGTTTCTCGTGGAGGTTCCCATTCAGCGGATGGAGGGGGGGAGCCACGGACAGAACCTGCGCCGGATTCGAACTGCGCTCTTCGAACAGGACCGTGAGGTGCGCCTCGTGCTCATCGCGCTGGTGGCCTTCGGTCTCTCCACACTCCTGGCCGTCTGGGCTTTCCAGGGCTATTGGGAGTTCCTCCAGATCGACGTGCTGTGGTTCGGCTACCTGTGGGCGGGCTACAACCTGACGGTGGCGCTGGTCGGGCGGATGGCTCACAGCGTAGAGGGTCGGCTCGGGCCGGGGCGCACCGTGGCATGCATCGCGCTGCTGCCTGTGGCCGGCTACGGGGGAATGGCGTTGATCGCGGCCCAGGGGGGTCAGGGCGCGACTTTCGCCGCGGCCTGTATCGGTGTCGCCCTGGGCCTTTGCTTTCAGATTGGCCGGGGCCTGACCCAGGTGGTGCTGAAGGACGAACTCAATCGCCGCACGGCCCCGGAGATGCGCGCGACGGCGAACTCGGTGGCGAGCCTTGGCGTCCGCTTCGGGTATGCCCTCTATGGTCCGATCTTGGGGCACTGGATCGACGTGTATGGATACGACCGAGCGTTCGCTTGGACTGCCGCCGGGTTCGCTGTCATTGCACTGCTTGTCGCAATTCCGCTCGCACGCGTTCTTCCCCTCCAAGGGAATTCGAACACCGTGTAGAATCCCCCGCGACATGCTGCCCAAGCCGCTCCTCTTTCTGCTTGTACTCGGTGGCGGAGCCCTGAGCTTAGTCCTCGGTGAGGCCTGGGCTCGCAGCACGATGCCGGCCTCCAGCCATACCCCCTACCGCACGGCGCCGATCGATGGATTGCCTTCGGTGCTCGGCAAGAACATCGAGCTGGTCTGGCAAGGAGCGGACGTCGAGACGAATCGCTTCGGGTTCCGCGGGCCGGACCCAACGTCCGCTGTGGACATGCCCGAGGGCACATTGCGCATCGCCATCGTTGGAGACTCCTTTGTCTTCGGCTCGGGGGTCCAATGGGAGGACACGCTCGGGGTCAAACTCGAAGCGGCCCTGCGCGCACTGGGCCAACCCGCCGAAGTCATGAATTGCGGAGTGCCGGGCTACAACACCCGCAACGCTGCGGTCAACCTGGCGGCCTACGTGATGCCGCTGGAGCCGGACCTGGTGGTCTTCCTAGGCTTTGCCAACGATGCGGAACCCGATCAGGACTACGGCGAGATCGACCCTGAGCGGATGCCTGATCAGGTATCTCCTTTCCCGCTTCGTTCGGCTTTCCTGCAGCGCACCCTGGTGGTCACGCGTGACATCGCCGCCGATCTCGGCGTGCACCTGGGCAGGAACACCGCCGATGTCCAAAGGGCGCTCTACGCCGGGGCGGGCGGCGAGCGGGTCCGGGATGGATTCGCCAAGATGCAGGCGACCTGCAGCGCGGCGGGCGTTCCGCTTGTCGTCGCGATCTACCCCTTCATGAATCGTCCGGAACGCAATGCCTACCTGCCTGTCGAGCAAGGGATGGCGCGGGATGCGGAGGCGATGGGCATTCCGGTGGTGCGGATCGAGCGCGCGTTCGAGGGATTCAACCGCCGCGATCACTGGGCCCATCCGATCTACGACAGTCACCCGGACGGGGAAGCGAACGCCCTTGCGGCGGCCCTGCTCGCGAAGCGCATCCTCGAGCTGTAGGTGCAGGGCGGTTTCTTGCCCGCCCTCCACAGGCTACTGGCGCGAAGCAACGACCGGGTTGCTGAGAACGCCGAGGCCCTCGACTTCGACTTCCATCAGGTCTCCGTCCTTGATGTAGACGGGTGGCTTCCGCGCGAAACCGACGCCGGGCGGAGTCCCGGTGGCGATGACGTCACCGGGCTCTAGCGTGAAGTAGTTCGAAAGATCTGCGACCAGCGCGGCGACCCCAAAGATCAGCTGCGAAGTGCTGGAGTCCTGCATGGTCTTGCCGTTTAGGCGCAGCTGGATCGTCAGGGCCTCGGGAGCCGGCACCTGGTCGGCAGTCAGGATGTAGGGCCCCATCGGAGCGAAGGTGTCGCAGGCCTTGCCCCTCTGCCACTGGCCGTCGGCGAACTGGAAGTCCCGGGCGCTGATGTCGTTGATGTTGGTGTAGCCCAGCACCGACTTCAGGGCGTCGGCCTCTGAGACGAACTTGGTCCTTCGCCCTATGACGACGCCAAACTCGGCCTCGTAGTCGACTTCCGTCGCGCCGGGGGGGAGCTCCACCTGGGCGCCGGGTCCGACCACGCAGGAGCTGAACTTGCTGAAGATCAGAGGGCGGGAGGGGATCTCCATCCCGGACTCTGCCGCGTGGTCACGGTAGTTGAGGCCGATGCAGAAGAACTTGCCTGGACGCGGGACCGGGGCCAGCACGCAGACCTTGTCCGCCGGGTGGATGGCGCCTGCGTTGGTCAGCTTCGCCCGGACGTCGGCGTCCGTCTCGGCCTTCACCGCAAGCGTGGCGGCGGCCTTGTGGGAGGAGTGGTCGAGGTCGAGCCAGGTGAAGGGCCCGTCGGCCTTGGGGAGTCCGGCGCCGGGGGCGTCGAAGTCGAGGACCTGGTTGCCGCCCTGCAGGAGCGCGCCGGTGTGGATGGGGCCGGGGCTCGGCTGGAAGCTGATGATCTTCATGTCGGTGGGGGGAGCGAGCGATCAGTCGAGTGGGATGCCCGTGGCGGTGGAGATTCTGCGCAGGTCCTGGGTGACGGCGTCGACCAGCGGAATGCCATTCTTGGCTCGCTCGGCCTCGGCCTCGCGCTCCGGGTCGCCGGGCAGCAGCACTGCGGCCTGGCCCGGAGCGGGCTTGGTCGCCCGGAAGGTGCGAACCATGTCGTCGATTTGGCGCTTGAACTCGGTGGCGTCGATAAAGCCCTCGATCTGCATGGCGCCAAAGAAGTGGCCGATGCCCTTGCCTACGCTGCGGCTGGGGATGGCTTGCTTTAGGGCAAACGGGGGCGTCCACGGACCCCAGTTGGCGCCGGAGAGCACGGCACACAGAACATCTACCATCAGGGCGAGGCCGTATCCCTTGTGGCCGCCTCGCTCGCGGTCCGATCCCAGCGGGAGGATCGCGCCGCCCTTCATCATGGTCTCGGGATCGGTTGTGGGGTTGCCGTCGCCATCGATGCACCAGCCCTCAGGGACCTGCTGCCCGTGGCGGTGAGCGATCTCAACCTTGCCGAATGCCGCGGCGCAGGACGCCATGTCGATGACGATCGGCGGCTCTTCCAGGCCGGGGAACGCGATCGCGATCGGGTTGGTTCCGAGCATCCGCTCGGCCCCCCAAAGCGGCGCAACCAGTTTGGTGGTGTTCGTCATCGACCATCCGATCAGGTCGCGCTCCAGGGCTTCCAGGACGTAGTAGCCGGCGATGCCATAGTGGTTGGTGTTGCACACGCTGACCCAACCGGTGCCGACCTCGGCGGCCTTGTCCATCGCGATGCCGTTGGCCCGCGGGCCAACGACCAGGCCCAAGCCGTTGTCACCGTCGACCGTGGCAGTGCTTAGGGTCTGGCGAACGATGCTGACGTTTGGCGTTGGGTTGATCTTGCCGGCCACGAGCATGTCGAAGTAGGTGTGCAGGCGCGCAACCCCGTGTGAGTCGATGCCGCGTAGGTCACTGCGGCTGAGGACGTCGGCAGCGAGGTTCGCATCCGCCTGGGGCACGCCGAAGTGCTGGAAGACGCGACTGCTGAACTCATGCAGGCGGTCGGCGGAATACGTCGTGTAGCTGGGCATGATGAGGCTCTTGGGCTAGGCGCTGCGATCGAGGTGCTCGACAACGGTGGTCCCAATTGCCAGCGAAGATGTCGCGGCAGGGGAGGGGGCGTTGAGCACGTTGACCACTGGACCTTGGGAGTCGATCAGAAAGTCGTCCACAAGGGTTCCATCGGGGGCGAGGGCCTGGGCGCGAACGCCGGCGGGCACCTTCACGAGGTGCTCGCCGCGAACATCAGGCACGAGCCGCTGGAGAGCGCGCACGAACGCGGCCTTCGAAAGCGAGCGCCAGATCTCACCTGCACCCGTGCGCCAGTAGCGCGCGGCGATCTTCCAGAATGCGCCGTAGGACAGGGTGTCGAAGAGTTCGGTGGGGCGGATCTTGCCCCAGGTGTAGCCCTCGCGGGCCAGGGCCAGCACCGCGTTGGGTCCGCACTCTACGCCGCCGCCGATCATGCGGGTGAAGTGCACCCCCAGGAACGGAAAGTTTGGGTCGGGGGTGGGATAGATCAGCGTGCGGCACAGGTGATGGGCCTCCGGGGCCAACTCGTAGTATTCCCCCCGAAATGGCACGATGCGGGCGGGCCTTTTGGCGCCGGAAAATTCCGTTACCCGGTCGCTGTACAGGCCGGCACAGTTCACCACGCGCACCGCTTGGATCTCGCCGGCAGCGGAAACCACAACTCGCTCGCCCGCCTCCGGGCGCAGGGCCGTGACCTTTGCATTCGTGCGGACGTCACCGCCTCCGCGCCGAATTTTCGCCTCCATAGCGATACAGACCTGGCCGTAGTCGACGATGCCGGATTCCGGCACGTGGATCGCTTGGACGCCGTTGGCGTGGGGCTCGAGTTCGCGGAGCCGTTCCTTGCCGATCCACTCCGACGCGACGCCGTTGGCCACACCGCGCTCGTAGATGTTGCGGAGTTTGGGGACCTCGGATGAATCCAGCGCGACGATGACCTTGCCGCAGGTGTCGTAGGGGATGTTCTCTTCCCTGCAGAAGGCCTCCATGGCCTTCTTGCCCGCGCGGCAGTTGCGCGCCTTGAGGGAGCCGGGCTTGTAGTAGATGCCAGAGTGCAGAACGCCCGAGTTGTGGCCCGTCTGGTGGGCACCCACGGCGCCCTCTTTCTCGAGCACCACGACCCGCTTGCCGGGGTGCCGTTCTTGAAATGCTAGGGCGGTGGCTAGGCCGACGATGCCGCCGCCCACCACGCACAGGTCGGCGCGTTCCATTGATTCGCCGTCGCTAGAGTGAAATGGACTCGCCAGCCCAGAACTGGAACTCGCGGTGGCCGGTTTCCTCGGCCTTGGCGGGAACCTCTCCAGACACCACTCGGCGGACGTGCTCGAACACCCGGCGCCCGACCTCTTCAATGGTTTCGGTGCCGTCGATGACGCCGCCTGCAGACAGGTCGAGGTCGCCGCGCATGCGCTCGAAGACTCGCGTGTTGCTGGCGAGCTTGATGACAGGAGCGATCGCATTGCCAATCGTCGTGCCGCGGCCGGTGGTGAAGACCACGACCTGGGCACCCGCTGCAATCAGGCCGGGGGTCGACTCCTGGTCGTAGCCTGGCCCCTGCATCAGGTGCAGTCCATTCGAATCCGGCGGCTGGGCGTAGGGGGTGCAGCCCTCGACGCGCGTGGTGCCAGCTTTCGCCATGGCGCCCAGGGATTTGATTGCGATGTTGAGCAATCCACCGGCCTTATTCCCGGGGCTCGGATTCTCGTCGAGCCGTGCTCCGACGCGGGCGGCATAGTCCTTGTACCAGTCGACGGTCTCGTAGATCTGGCGACCGACCTCGGCGTCCCGGGCGCGGCTGGCGAAGATGTGTTCGGCGCCGCAGAACTCGGGCACCTCGGTGATCAGGACTGTGCCGCGGTGGCGGATGACGAGGTCGGAGGTATGGCCGAGGCTGGGGTTGGCAGAGAGCCCGGAGAAGCCGTCCGAGCCGCCGCATTTGACGCCCAGGATCAGCTCGCTCATCGGGCAGTCGGTGCGCGCGGTCTCATTGACCTGGGGCAGCATCTCGGCCACGGCTTCGAGGCCTTTCTCGATGACCTCAAGGGTGCCACCTGCCTCCTGAACGCCCATCCAGCGCTCGGGTTTCTCCCAGGATAGGGCGCCGCCTTCCCCCTTCAGGAAGCGGCTGAGCATCGAGAGATTGGTTTTCTCGCAGCCCAGCTCGATGAAGATCACGCCGCCGACGTTGGGGTGGTCGGCGTAGTTGCGCAGGGTGCGCAGCAGGATGTTGAGGGGCTCACCGTCGTTGCAGCCGCAGCCCTTGTTGTGGGGCAGGGCGACGACGCCGTCGACGTTGGGGTACTTCGCCTTGTCGAGCAGGGTGAATTCGGCCTTGAGGGCGATTTGGGCCGCCTCGTGGCTGGAGCACATCGAGGTCGGGACGATCAGCAGGACATTGCGCGATCCCACCCGGCCGTCGGGGCGGCGGTAGCCGCGGAACGTGCCGAGCTCATCGTCGGGGACGTAGTCGGGAGCGGGGTTCGACAAGTCCGGCGGCAGGTCCCTCACGATGGGAACCTCGTTCGACATGCTCTCAGGGGTGATCGGGTCCCCGGCCTCGACGCCGCGGGACGTGCCGATCGGCGCGCCGTACTGGCGCACCAGCTGCCCCGCCGGAATGGGGACGGTCGCGAAGCGGTGGCCTGCCGAAACGCTGCTGGTGAGGGTCAGGGCGGTGTTCTCGTCGAACTGGATGACATCTCCGCGGGAGAGGCCGTACTTCACGACTGCGACGTTGTCCTGGGGAGAGACGACCACGGCGCACTCGACGAGCGGGCGGGGCGTGGGAAGGGTCGGGGACGTCATTGCGGTGTTATAGCACGCCGGAGGGGGTCAAGCGTCGAGGTCGCGGGTATCGAGACGGCCTTCTGCTTCCAGCAGTTCAAAGCGCTCGACGGTCTGGCGGATGCCATCCTCTAGGGAGGTGGAGGGCAGTCCCGGGACGGCCCTGGAGAGGGCAGAGCCGTCGAGGGCGGCCGGAATGGGGAGTTCCGGGCCAGCGAAGGAAATGCCGGCGGCGCGCTCCGGCCGCAGGAGCTGGAGTGTCGAAACTATGTCTCGCACAGGGACGGAGTCACCGTGCAGGTTGAACACGTGAGCACCTTCGGGTCCGCGCTCCGCGCATGCGACGAAGGCCTCCGCCGTGTCGCCCACGTAGTTGAAATCGGTCGCTCCACCAAAGCCGATGGAGTAGGGCCGGCCCAGAGCTGCGGCCTTCATGGCGACCGTCGGGCCGCTGGTCATGCCCTGGTCCCTTCCGACGCCGTAGACGGTCAGGGGGCGGATCCCCACCGAGGATAGGCCCCGGTCTTGGAAATAGACCCGAGCGTTGCCCTCGTTGGCCCGCTTGAAGACCCCGTAGTGGGTGGCGGGGTCACAAGCCCGGCCCTCGTCAGGAGCGGCCTCGTCCTCAGGCGGACCGTAGACCGCCGCAGAGCTGGCGTACACGACCCGCTCGATGCCGGCGGCTAGGGCGGCTTCCATGACGTGGATGGTACCGAGCACGTTGACCCGCGCGCCGGCTGCCGGGTCGGCCCGGCAGAACGGCACTTGCAGGCCGGCCAGGTGGATCAGACGGTTGGCCCCCGATTTTGCGACGGCGTCCTGCACGGCTGCTCCATCCCCGATGTCGCCCTGGACGAAGCGCACCCGAGCCAGTTCTTCGGGCCCGAGCAGATCGCGAAGGCGACGATTGTCGCCCCCTAGGTCGAACACGACGGGTGTCGCGCCTCGGTCGAGAACGGTCTTGGTGACCCAGGCGCCGATGCAGCCTAGGGCACCGGTCAGGAAGTACGTATCTGTCATAGAGGGGGAGCCTTGGGGGTTCTGACCGCGGATCATAGGGCCAGAAGGCAGGCTGCGGCGCGGGTGTGGCGGGCTGATTTCGGCGCGGCCCCTAGCACCCCCCCGTCGGGGGGCCTACTGTCCTGCCAGCTCTCTCCTCCTTCTTGAAACTCGACGGTACGTCCCATTACCAATCCCAAGCCCACCGGCAAGGCCGGATCCGCCTCCAACGGATCTGCGAAGGGCTTCCGCCCTTTCCGGTTCAGCGCCGCCATCGAGCGCGGCATCGCGGACGCCGGGTTTGATGACCCCCGACCGATTCAGGCCAAGACGATTCCTTCGGCGCTCGAGGGAATCGACGTACTCGGTCTGGCCCAGACCGGCACGGGCAAGACCGCGGCGTTCGCGCTGCCGATCATCGACCACTTGAGTTCCGGGCGGGGCAAGGATCCGCGTGCGCTCATCGTCGCACCGACCCGGGAGCTTGCGCTGCAGATTGCGGCTGAGACCGAGATGCTCGGCAAGCACACCGGACTGCGGGTCACCACCGTGTTCGGCGGTGTATCGGAGCGTCCGCAGATTCGGGCGATCAAAAGCGGTGTCGATATTCTCGTGGTGTGCCCGGGCCGGCTGCTCGATCTCTACGAGCGCGGGGAGGTTCATCTCGATCGCGTGGAAATCCTCGTGCTCGATGAGGCGGACCACATGTTTGACATGGGTTTCCTCCCCGCGATCCGTCGCATTCTGAAGGCCTTGCCTGAGGAGCGTCAGAACCTGCTCTTTTCGGCGACGATGCCGAAGGAGATCCGGCAGCTCGCCGACCGCATTCTCTACAAGCCCCATGTTGTGGAGCTGGCCCACTCGGCGCCCGCGGAGACGATCGATCACGCGATTGTCCCGCTCCTCGAAGACGAGAAACAGGACACCCTCGTGCGCCTTCTGGAGGGCGAGGACTTTTCCACGGGCATCATCTTCTTGCGGACAAAGCACCGCGCGCGGCGCCTCGCCCAGAAGCTCGAACGCATGGGGCACAAGGCCGTCGCGCTCCAGGGGAACATGTCCCAGGGCCAGCGCGAGCGCGCGATGCAGGGCTTCCGCGATGGGACCTACGACATTCTCGTGGCGACCGACATCGCGGCCCGCGGCATTGATGTCGCCGGCGTGAGCCACGTCGTGAACTACGACCTACCGAACACGCCGGACGCCTACACGCACCGCATCGGCCGTACGGGCCGCTCGGAACGCAAGGGCGAGGCGATCACGTTCGTGACGCCTGACGATCGCCAGGCGGTCCGCGCGATCGAGAAACGTCTTGGGCAGCGCATCGCGGTGCGTGACATGGGCGGCACCGAGGTGACCGGCCGACGCATGCGCGACATGGCGAGCACGCGCCAAAAGCCGGGGGTCGATGACCTAGACTACCGGCCCCCGCGTCAGGGTGGCCGCCGCCGGGGCAGCGGCCGGGGCCGTGGTGG
>CAYWNK010000186.1:3754-13192 GCA_964459495.1 uncultured Planctomycetaceae bacterium | reverse complement strand
CACAAGCCGCAGGGTTACGTTGGGCTGGGTGGTGGCGGGCAATTTGGCGGCCGGAGAGGAGGGGCCGGCTCGGGCGGGCGCAGGGGGGAAAGGCTCTAGGATCTGGCCGCCGGGGCCGATGTCGTTGGCTTTGGTTCCCAGATCCTAGCCTGGCGACCTGTCCAGACCGCTGTTCCGGAGAGGATTCGGGCTTCGAATCGCCACCCCGGCCAGCAGTTCGCTCAGGTCCATTCCCGGAGCGGAGAGCGCGCGGGATGGAATCTTCGGCCTGCGCGCTGGCTTCAACGCTCCCAGGCGGTTTCCATGGGCATCCCATGAGCACAAGCCGCTATTCCGCCGTCAAGGCCTATCGAAACGAAGAATTTCTTGCCAGTCGGGAGGCGCGACTGCTGCGCATCATGGCTGAGTACATGGAGCCCGAGACGCGCTTCGAGGCGCTCGACGTCAAAGACACCATCGTGGTCTTTGGCTCGGCCCGGACGCGCTCGAAAGAGCAGGCCGAGGCGGAGCTCGCCACCGCCAAGGAGGTCGGCGGGGATCTGGAGCGGGCCGAAATGAACCTGCACATGTCCCGCTACTACGAGGCGACACGTCAGCTGTCCCACCGCCTGACAGAATGGTCCAAGGGCCTCGAGGGCTCGGATCGGCGCTTTGTGATCTGCTCGGGCGGAGGTCCAGGGATCATGGAGGCCGCCAACCGCGGGGCCAGTGAAGCGCGCGGAGAGAATGTGGGACTCAACATCTCGCTGCCCTTCGAGCAGAACGACAACCCCTACATCACCCGCCGGTTGTCGTTCGAGTTTCACTACTTCTTCATGCGCAAGTTCTGGTTCAACTACCTGGCCAAGGCGATCGTGGTGATGCCGGGTGGATTCGGGACCCTGGACGAGTTCATGGAGACGGTCACGCTTGTGCAGACCGGCAAGATCAAGAAGAAGCTGCCCATCGTTCTGTTTGGGAAGGAGTACTGGGACGCTGTGATCGACTTTGAGCCGATGGTGCGCTTCGGCACCATCAGCGCCACCGATCCCGACCTGTTCCTCAAGACCGACTCGGTAGACGAGGCGTTCGACTACCTGGTCAGCGAGCTCTCGGCCCACGCGGTCGAAGACCCCGGTCCGAGCCTGTAGCCCGCCAGCGATCCGTGCAGTACGACATTCGCGGCAATCCTGACTACGGTGAAGTGGTCTTCCAGCTCGATCCGGACGACAAGATTCTGGTCGAGAGCGGATCGATGTCGCGCATGACCCCGGGTCTGCCGATGAGCACGCGGGTGATCGGCTCCAAGCTTGGCGCGCTCGCGCGCAAGCTGGTGGGCGGGGAGTCGTTCTTCGTCGGTGAGTACGGCGGTTCGGGCGGTGGCGGGGAAGTCGCCATTTCCCCTGGCCTGGCCGGGACTGTGGTGCACTACCCGCTCGAGGGCGTTCCGCTGCGGTTGACGGCCGGTGCCTTCCTGGCCTGCACGACGGGGGTCTCCCTCAAAACCCGTTTCGGCAGCCTCAAGGGGCTGTTCAGTGGCGAGGGAGCTTTCTTCCTGGACGCGATCGGCCAAGGGGATCTGTTCTTCAACGCCTATGGCGCGGTGATCGAGCGGGAGCTCGATGGCGCGCTGAACGTGGACACGGGGCATCTGGTGGCCTGGGAGCCGACCCTCGACTTCAAGATCGGCGGCATGGGTGGGATCAAGCAGACCCTGTTCAGCGGCGAGGGACTGGTGATGCGCTTCGAGGGCCGCGGCAAGATCTGGCTGCAGACCCGCACTCTGGGCCACACCGCCGGCTGGATCACCCCTTTCCTAACGGGCTGAGCGCATGCACATCGAGATCAAAAACCCAGGGGCCTTCGGCTCGGCGTTGGTGCGCCTGGAAGCGGGCGAGTCATTTGTGTCCGAGTCGGGCGCCATGTTCCGCGCCTCGGCGAACGTCGACATTGACGTGACGACGAAGAGCCGCGGCAAGGGCGGCGTCCTCGGCGGCCTCAAGCGTCTGATCAGCGGCGAGAACTTTTTCTACTCGACCTACACGCTGCGGGACGGCCAGCCCGGCGAGGTGGGGTTGGCTCCGACGCTGCAGGGGGAGGTGTTCGAGATTTCCCTGGATGGTCAGCAGAGCGTCGTCTGCGCAGGTGGCAGCTACCTAGCTTCCGACACCGACGTCCATCTGGACCTGGCCTACCAGGGCCTCGGGCGCGGCTTGCTCGGCGGCGAGTCTCTTTTCTTTATCCAAGCGCGCGGCTACGGCAGCCTGCTGGTGAACGCGTTTGGGCGCATAACCGCGATCGACGTAGACGGTGAACTGGTGGTCGACAGCGGTCACCTCGTGGCGTTCGAGGAGACCCTGGCCTATCGGGTCACCAAGACGAATGCGGGCTGGATCAAGTCCTTCCTCTCTGGCGAGGGGTTGGTCATGCACTTCGAGGGGCGCGGCCGCATTTGGGTGCAGTCCCACAACCCCAAGGAATTCGGCGCCCGCCTGGGACGCCGCCTGCCCCCCCGGAGAGGCTGATGGAGTATTCGCTGCTTTGCCAGCCCAGCTATGCGATGGTCGAGATCACCCTCGAGAACGAGGAGTCGATCACCGCGGAGGCGGGTGCGATGGCCTGGATGGACCCCGACATCGAGACCCGAACGACTACGCGCGGCGGGCTCATGACAGGTCTCAAGCGCAAGTTCCTCGCGGGCGAGAGCTTCTTCCAGAACACCTACATCGCGCGCGGGGGCCAGCGGAAGATCGCCCTGTGTGCGGGAGCCGCCGGAGAGGTGGCCGCCTACCACATGAACGGGGGCGAGCTGATCCTGGAGCGCGGGGCGTTCATCGCTGCGGATGACGATGTGCGCATTGACCCTCGCTTCGAGGGGCTTTCAGGCCTGTTGAAGCAGGGACTCTTCGTGCTGCGCTGCAGCGGGACGGGCCCCCTGTTTTTCGGCTCATATGGGGACATGACCCAGGTCGAGGTCGACGGCGAATACGTGGTCGACAACGGCTATGCGGTGGCCTGGGAGCCGTCGCTCACCTACAAGCTGGAGCGAATTCGAAAAGTGCGCTCGTTCCTCTTCAGCGACCAGTTCCTGCTGCGATTCTCCGGCCGGGGCAAGGTCTGGGTGCAGTCCCGCAGTCCGCGGAGCCTGGCCAACTGGGTGCACCCCTTCCGCAGGGTGCAGAACGACAACAACTGAGGGTTGGAAGGCCTGGGGGCGGCATTTCGGCGAGGAAGCACCGCCGCCACCAAAACTAGGTACTCTCCCTAGTGTCCCGGTACGCCTGGAGCCAAGGGCCCGGGTTCTGGGACTGTTCCAGTTGTTTCTTCCGAGTTCGCCAAACGTCCAGCCATGCACCGGCCAATCCCCTTAGATATGGACGCTAGCGCACTTGATCCGGAGCTGGAACGACTCCTCGACCACTCCGATTGGCTGCGAGCCCTGGCTCGCAAACTCGTTGGCGATGCTGCCACGGCTGACGATCTGGTGCAGGAGACCTGGCTGGCGGCGATGAAGAGCCCGCCGGATCCGGCTCGCCCTGTGCGTCCGTGGCTCGCTGGAGTCGTGCGCCGCCTGGCCCGCATGCGAGCCCGGGGCGAGGGTCGCCGCGCCCGCCGCCAGACCGCGGCTGCCCGCGAAGACGCGCTGCCCTCCACTTCCGAGCTGGTCGAAAACATCGACACCCAGCGCCGCCTTGGCGCCGTGGTGATGGATCTGTCCGAGCCCTATCGGACTACGGTCATGCTGCGCTACTTCGAGGGCATGTCTTCGGCCGACATCGCGCGCCGCCAGGGGGTCCCCTCCGGCACCGTGCGCTGGCGACTGAAGCGCGGCCTGGACGAGCTCCGCGAACGCCTCGACGAGGACTACTCGTCCCGCAGCGCCTGGTGCCTGGCGTTCCTGGCGATGGAGCGCACGCACCTAGCGATCGTCGGTACCTCGGCTGCGACAACCGTCGGAGCGAGTACCCTGGCCGCCTGGGCCGGGGCCGCCGCGGTGATGGCTGCCCTCGGTGCTGGCATCTACACCTTGCGCGATCAAGACGTCTTCGCGAGCTCCGCCGAGCTGCTCGAAGGCATTCAGCCCACCCAGTCCAGCGGGCAAGCGGGAAAGACCATCACCCAGCCGACCCTGGCCCAGGGGCGGATGGCCGCGATCGGTTCCGCGCGCTTGCGCCTCGTCGAAGAGGGCAACTTCCCGACCGAAGGCCTCACGGCCGTGCTGGTGCTGCCCGACGGGCAGACCTTTGACGCAACCGCCGACGAGGAAGGCCGGCTGGTGTTCCCGACATCGGCTGAGGCGGGAACTCTGTTCGTCGCACGCGAGGCCAGCTTCCTGCACATCGAGGATCTGACCTTTGACGGCGTCGAGCAAGAGGTGCGCTTGCCCGCGGGCGCCAGCCTGGTGGGCCGGGTGGTCGACACCGGTGGAGCTCCGGTGGCGGACCTGGCGCTCAAGCTGGACTCCGATCGCCTGATCTGGAAGGGCAAGGAATTCCCCGATGATGTGGCCCGCGCGCTCGGCTCCCCGCGCCTGGTTCGCACGACGACGACCCAGGACGGCTACTTCCATTTCCGCGGACTGGCCGCCGACTGGAGCGGTGAATTGGGTCTGCCCCCCTCGGTGTCCCTGGCGGGCCGAAACCGGCGTGAGGAACAGGGCGAGGCCATGCACGTGGAGGGCCCGCGCACCGATCTGATCATCGAGGTCGAGCGCCTTCCCCTGGTCACCGGAGTGGTGGCCCGGGCCGGATCGGAGCCGGTCGGTGGAGCGGAGGTTCGCGTCTGGCTCGAGTCCGTGGAAAAGCCCTTGGTCGGGACCACCAACGCAGAAGGGCGTTTCGGCATTCAGCTCGACGATCGGGCCCCGGGCGGTCTGCGCGTCGAGGCGGAGAACACGGTTGAGGGCGGCCTCGGCAGCCTAGAGCTGGCGGTCGAAGAGCTCGCAGGGATGGCGGATACCGGCAACCTGGACCTGGGGACGATCTACCTGGTGCAGGGCCTTCGCCAGGAGTTCATCGCGATGGACATGGCGGGGACACCGATCCGTGGTGCGGTCGCCACGCAGGTCGGCACGCAGGTTGTCAGCAGCCCGACCGGCGGCGACGGCCGGGGCCAGCTGGAGCTTTCCCCGGAAGGGGAGCAAGTGATCGTGGTCGATGCACCCGGCTACCTCTCCTGGAACAACACCGGCATGGGCACAGCCGAGGCCTATCTGGAGCCGGCTTCGGAGCTGACCATCCGTGTGGTGGACAGCGATGGGGCTCCGCTGCCCGGCCTGCTGGTCGAGGTCCATGCGGCCAACCGACTGTTCGCTGAGGGCGATCCCTACGGTCCGAGCAAGCTCGACCAGGTCACGATGGCTGGCCGCACCGGCGAGGTGCAGCCGGGTGAAGAGCTAGGCCGCTTCTTCCTGAGCGAAGACGGCGATCTGGAGCTCTCCGGGGTAGCCTCGAGCGTTCCCATGCAGGTGAAGGTGTTCGACAACCTTGGCAGGCTGGTTGGGACGACGGATGTGATGTCGTTGCTCTCCGGCGAGATGCGCTCCCTGGACCTGACGGTGGTTGAGCCCTTGAGGACCTTCGATGCGGTGGTCAAGGACTCCGCAGGCCAAACCCTGGTCGGCGCGCTGGTCGAGATCGCAGCAGAGGAGTCCCACGAGAGCCAGACCCAGGACGACGGTATCGCCCGCTTCGACCAGCTCGGCGCGGACCGGGTGAAGGTACGGGTGAGCATGCGCGGCTTCACCACTCTGGTAGAGACGGACTACGTGCTGCCCCTGCCTGGTCAGTCCGCCACCTTCATTCTCGACCCTGGCCACGATGTCGAGGTTCAGGTGCTCGACGTGCTTGGTCAACCCGTCACGGGCGGTTCCATTCACGCGTCCGTGAACCCCAGCGTGCGCGTGACGGGCTTGCCCCTGCTCGGCTCTGAGCAGGTGCTCGAAGACCTCAGCGCGCTCGATCAGGTGGTCGAGCTGCACCTGGGTGGTCTGATCTACGAGCAGACGGTCAACCCCGCCGACGGGCGTCTTGTCTTCACGGTTCCCGTCCAGGGCGAGCTAGCCGTGAACTGGACTTTGCCGGAGGGTGATGATGAGGCCGAGTACCGCATCGTGGCCCAGCCCGTCCCCGCGGAGCCTGAGGAAGCGGCCGGCCAGGACCAGGGCGAGGCTTCGCAGGCGCTCGAGCAGCAGGCCCTGACGGGTTCCGAGGATGAGGGATCGCCGGCGCCCGAGAACGAAGAGTCCAGCGATCCGGGCGAGGTTGGCGAGGCAGAGCAGCCTTCCGCTGAGCTTCCCGATGGGCTGCCGGTTCCCACGGAGACCGAGATCACTCCTGCGGAAGCCCCGGCGGCGCTGGTGGTCGAGCGCAGCCCGGTGATCCACTCGGTCAACGGGGCCGCGGGCCTCAGCGGCTCGACGGACCTGGTCCTAGCCCCTGGCCAATGGGTCGTTGTGCTCGAGCGCTCCGTTCCGGATCCCGTCCTGGGATCCTGGGAGGCCATCGGGGAAGCGATGGTCCTGCAGGTGAATCAGGAGACGGCTGGCCAAGTGCAGCTGGGTCTCCTCGACGAGTAATCGGCCCGCCCGCCCAGGGCCCTAGGCCTGCTCCCCCTCCCTGGGCGGATCCTCCCGCGGGAGTAAATCCGTAACTGTGGGGTGAAAGGGGCTCCAGGGAGGCCCCTGGGGTCCTAATCTGCTCGACCTATGTCGCTGCTGGTCGTTCAGGATTTGATCAAGCGCTATCGTTCCCCCGAGGGCGAGGTGCAAACCGTGCTCGATGTGCCCGAGTTCCTCCTGGCCGAGCGCGAGCAGGTTGCGATCGCCGGGACCAGCGGGAGCGGCAAAACCACGTTTCTGCACGTCATCGCGGGCATCCTGCGCGCGGACTCGGGCGCCGTGCGGATCGACGGCAAGGACCTGACCGGCCTCTCTGAGGCGGCCCGGGACGCGCTGCGGGCGAAGTCGATCGGCTATGTGTTCCAGACCTTTCACCTGCTGGGCGCCTACTCCGCCCTCGAAAACGTGCAGCTGGGCATGAGCTTCGGCGGGAACCCCGATCGGGCCTTCGCGCGCGAGCTGCTGACGGATCTGGGCTTGAGGGAACGCATGCACCACCGCCCCCACCAGCTTTCGGTGGGGCAGCAGCAGCGCGTCGCGCTGGCGCGTGCGCTGGCCTCCCGTCCGCAGCTGGTGCTGGCGGATGAGCCCACGGGCAACCTGGATCCTTCCCACGCCGGCGAGGCGCTGGGTCTGATCCGCGGGCTCTGCCGCGACGTCGGCGCGGCCCTGCTGCTGGTCAGCCACGATCCTGCGGTGCTGGACGACTTCGAGCGCCGCGTCGACTTTAAGGACGTGAACCGCGCGTTCGGCGCGCTCTCTGCTGCCGGAGACACGAAGGAGGGGCGATGAGCGGTCTAGGGACATTGTTTCTGATCGTGCGCCGGTCGATGCGCCAGCACGCGCTTTCGACCTGCGTCACGATTCTTGCCTCGGCCCTGGCGAGCGGCCTGGCGATGGCGGTGTTCAGTCTCTCGGGTCAGGCGCGCGACGCGTTCGCGGGCGGTCCGGTGGGCTTCGATGCGGTCGTGGGCTCCCGCGGCAGCTCCACCCAGATCGTGCTGAACACGATCTTCCACCTCGACGCTTCGCCTGGGAACATCCCGTGGAGCCTGTACAAGTCGCTGGATGAGGATCGGCGGGTGGACCTGGCGATCCCCTACGCGCTGGGGGACAACTACAAGGGCGCTCGGATCATCGGGACGAGCCTGGACCTGTTCACCACCTACACCTTCGACGACGGGCGCAGGTACGAGTTCCAAGGGGCCGGCGAGCCCTTTGACCCGGCACTGCGTCAGGCGGTGGTCGGCGCTTCGGTGAGCGAGGAGCTTGGGCTGAAGCGCGGCGACATCTTCCAGCCGTCCCACGGCCTGACCTACAACGAAAACGACCCTGCCACGCACTCGGAGCAGTACGTGGTATCAGGCGTTCTGAAGCCGACAGGATCCCCCAACGACCGGGTCATCTGGATTCCGATCGAGGGCATCTACCGGATGGAGAATCACAAGCTCTACGGAGCTGGCGATGAGTACGTCGCCCAGCCGGGCAGCGAGATTCCGGACGAACACAAGGAAGTCAGCGCTGTGATGCTGAAGCTGGCCAAGCGCGGCGCGGTCCCGCCCGGTTTCGCCCTGGGGCAGACGATCAACAAGCAGGGCAAGATCGCGACCTTCGCCTGGCCTCTGGCCCAAGTTATGGCGGAGATCTACAACAAGCTCTTCTGGGTGGCCGAGGTGCTGCAACTGATCGCCTACCTCGTCCTGGTGGTGGCGGGCGGCGCACTGCTCGCCTGCATCTACAACACGATGAACGAGCGCCGCCGGGAGTTCGCCATCCTGCGGGCCCTGGGGGCGAAACGCATGACCGTCTTCTCGGCCATCGTGCTCGAGGCCAAGCTGATCGCCCTGGTGGGCTCGCTCCTGGGCTACGGGGTCTGCTTCTGGGTCCTGGTTCTCACGATGGACAAGGTGAAAGAGAAGACCGGTGTCATTCTCGATCCTTGGGCCCTCCACCCCGTCCTGCTCTGGGGTCCCTTGGGTATGCTCGTGATCGGCGGAATCGCTGGTGTCATTCCCGCCTGGAAGGCCTATTCGACCGACGTAGCCAAAACCCTCTCGCAAAGTGCCGCATGAAGCTCACCCATCTCAATCTCATTTTGGCCGCAGGCCTACTGGCCGGCTGCGGCTCCGAACACGGTGAGCATGACGGTCATGACCATGGGCCGGGCGGCCACACCCACGAGGACGGGGAAGAGCATGGCGCCGACGAGGGAGGGCACGCGCACACCGCGCCCCACGGTGGGCTGCTGGTCATCCTTGGCGAAGAAACCGCCCATGTGGAACTGCTGCACGATGCCGACAAGGGGGAGCTGCGAGCCTATCTGCTAGGCGCCCACGCTGACTCCCCGGTGCGGGTGGCCCAGGAGTCGATCGAGCTGACGCTCGATGGAGTCGATCAGACTCTGACCCTGGCCGCTGTCGCGAGCGCCCTCAGCGGCGAGACCGTCGGCGACACCTCGGAGTTTGCCCTCACCGATCCTGCGCTCAAGGGCGCCTCGCTAAAGGGCGGGACGATCGCGAAGATCGAGATGCTCGGCATGGTCTACGAGGCGGTCGTGTTCGGAGGCGAGGAGTAGTTCCGTGATTCGGCGCTCTCTGGTTGCTGCGGGTTTCGCGTCGCTTCTAGCCCTCGCCGCATGCGGCGAAGAGGTCGAGGCGGTTTCCGCGGATGGTGCAGAGGTCTTGGCGTTCCAGGGGGGCCGCATCGATGGCAGCGACGACAGCGTCGCGACCGAGGAAGCTGCCGCCGAAATGCCCGAAGCGATCGGTGTTTCCTCCGCCGGTGCTTCCTCCGCCGGTGCTTCCTCCGCCGGTGCTTCCTCCGCCGGTGCTTCCTCCGCC
>CAYWNK010000186.1:0-3654 GCA_964459495.1 uncultured Planctomycetaceae bacterium | reverse complement strand
GGTGTTTCCTCCGCACCTGGTGCCGGATTGGCAAGCCCCGGTGTACAGCCGGTCTCCACGGCGGGCGCCGAGGCCAAACCGGCCGTCGACTCGAGCGGCCGGGTCTCGATCCAGTTCAAGGATCTCTCCCTGGACGAACTGGATGACATCGAGCTGGAAGATCTGCTGGACGCGCTGCTCTATCCCGATGAGTACCAGGACTCGGATCGCATCTTCCCCGCCCAGATTCAGGCCCTGGACGGCAAGGACGTGGCCGTTGAGGGCTATATGATCCCCGTCGTATGGGAAGAGACCGAGGTCGTCGAGTTCATGCTGGTCCGGGACCTGCTCGCCTGCTGCTTCGGCGGTGCGCCCCAGCCCGACGAATGGGTCAGCGTCAAGATGCCCGCGGGCCAGGGCTCGGAGTATTTTTCCTTTGTCCCGATCGTCGTGCGGGGCGTCTTCCATATCGCTGCCCTCGAGGATGAGGCCGGCTACGCTGCGGGCTGCTACCGCATGGACGGCGAGAAGGTCCAGAAGAGCTTCTAGCCCCGGGCTCGCCCGGCTGCTCACCCCGACCGCGATTCGACGCGGGGCGTCGCGTTCTGGCCCAAGAGGCGCTTCTCAGCCCGCTTGGAGCGAGGATTGGCAAATCTTGCCCAATCCCGTGTCACCGATGGCGCGCTCCATCGGTACTGGGGGGTGCCAAGGAGGCACGAGTGCTCCGAGTGAGACCGGAGCGAACACGGGTGGTCAGTTTGTCCGTAGACAGACTGGCCACTTTTTTTGGATCGATGACCAGCTGGTCGGCATCGCCTGGCCAGCATCAGGTCCGAAGGGCACGGGGTGGCCGCTTCCCTAGGGGAAGCCTATCTGGACCTCCCGTGGCCGTCCCCGTGGTCCGGACGCGGGTCGTTACTGGTCGCTGGTCCCGGCCAGGATGGTGGCGATGCGCTGAGCCAGAGTGACCGCGACCTCGGCGTGGCGTGAGCTGACCAGGGGAGGGGCGATCAGGTTGTAGGTCTCGAAGGGGTCGGTCTGTAGATCGAACAGCTGGGGCGGACCTGGGGGGATGACGCGCTGGATGAGCTTGTAGCGCTCGTCGCGGATCATGCGCCAGGTCAGAACGACCCCGGAGCCAGACGGATGGTTGGGCGTGAACATATCGGCATACACCACGTCCCGGAGGGGCGAGGAGGCGATGCTTTCGAGGTAGGGCACCAGGCTGACCGAATCCACCAGGTAGTCGGGGTTGTAGGCCTCGGTGGGGACCACGCCAGCCCACTCGGAGACGGTGGCGAACACGTCGGTGATGCACACCAGGGCATCGGCCTCGCGCCCCGGGAACGCAATGCCGGGCCCGGACACAATCAGGGGCACGTTGACGCCGCCCTCGTAGGGGGTGAGCTTGGCATGTTCGGGGAGGAATGGAGCCAGGGAGCATTCCGCGGGCGTGCCGTTGTCCGCGACGACCAGGATCCTGGTGTTTTGGGCCTGCTCCCCAAGTCCGGCGATGAGTCTGCCAAGTTCGGCGTCCGCCGCCTCGAGCATGGCCTTGTAGAACGGCCGGGGGACGATGCGCGGATCGAGACCGGCGATTTCCGCCTGCTGGGTGTGCAGCCCGTCCGGGGGAGCGTGATAGGGGGCATGGGGGGCGTGGAAGGCCACGTAGCAGAACCAGGGCTGGTCGGCTTGGTCTGGCCGGTGGATCCATTCGAGCGCATCGTCGACGGAGCGCGTGGTGGCGTAGTCCTGGACCTCACTCACTGCGCCGTTCTCGATGAGCTGGTAGCTCTCGTAGTTTTGGGGATCCCCGATGTTCCCTGCCGTGCCCACGAAGTGCTGGAAGCCCTGGAGGTTCGGCCCGTGAATCCCTCCTCCGACGACATCGTTGGAGAGGTGCCACTTGCCAAAGGCCCCGCTGCGGTAGTCGGTCGGGGAAGCCCGGAGTTGCTCGGGCAGGGTGGTTTCGTCGAGGTGGAGCGCCCAGCCGGCCACGGTCACGATTCGGCCAAGGCCGGTGCGGTAGCCGTAGCGGCCGGTGAGGAGCTCCGCACGGCTCGGCGAGCACACCGGGTTGGCCCAAGCGTTGCGGAACATCACGCCTTCCGCAGCCAGGGCGTTGAGCACCGGAGTCGGAGCGGGATCCGGACCTTCCCCATAGCAGCCCACCATGTCGACGCCGACGTCGTCCAGGACGACGACGAGAATGTTGGGTGCGGGGAGATCCTGGACGGCGAGGGGCGGCGGGGCAGCCGTCAGTGCGAGTGAGGCGAGGAGGGGGGTCAGCATGGTGGATCTCTGCTTACTTGACGTACTGGTCGATCAATTCCTGTAGAAGGTCCGCGCGGAT
Organism: uncultured Planctomycetaceae bacterium; assembly: GCA_964459495.1. Classification (GTDB taxonomy): domain Bacteria; phylum Planctomycetota; class UBA1135; order UBA1135; genus CAYWNK01. The sequence continues at coordinate 1,322 of CAYWNK010000186.1, read as the reverse complement.
GGCCTGGGCCAGCTCCGAAGCGCTTGGCGTGCGCAGGCCGATGCCCTTGAGGTCGAGATCCATCCCCGCGTTGTTCAGCGCAACGACGCGCCCTTTCCCGTCGAACATGGGCGACCCGGAGGTACCTCCCGACGTGCTGGCCGAATGGTGGATGAGGTAGTGCTCCTCGACGTTTGCTCCGGCCGTTCCCTGGAAGTCGGTCACCCGGGTGATCCAGCCGTCCTTGAAGGTGGCGACCGTGCGGGGGGCGACCATGTTGTCGCCGTCGATGACGCTGAGGTAGGTGTTCGAGAGCTCGCCGGGGAAGCCCAGCGTCCCCAGATGTTGGCCGACCGAGAGGGCCTGGAGCTCGTCGTCGGATGCGAGGGGTAGAGCCTTCACGGGTACCTTGCCCTTGACCTTGTGCTGGGTGTCAAACCAGATCAGCGCCACGTCCGGGGAGTTGGTGCGGTCGTAGCCAGGGTGCTGCAGGGCCCGCAGAGCATTGAAGATCAGGCCTGTGCTGTTTTGGACGACGACCGACAGGCGCTTGGTGGATCCGGCGGCCAGGGGGCCGGTCATCATTTCGGCCACGTGGGCGTTGGTGCCGAGCACGCCGCTGGAATCGACAACGAATGCGGTGCCGATGCCGCTGTTCACAGTCTTGTTCTCGTCATTCAGATACTGGACCACGACCAGGAAGATCGAATCGGCATAGGCGGATGCCAGTTCGGACCAGTCGTCGGGGCGGTTCGCATCTTGCTTGACCTTCTCCAGGGCCTGGACCCGGGCGGTTTCCTGGAGCTTGGCCAGGTCATCTGCGGCGGTGTTCAGCTGGGCCTGTAGGTCCTCAAGCCTGCTCTTCTTGTCTTCGGTCGAGAGCGAGGAGTCGGCGCTGACGTCGCGGGCTTCGTCGACGATCTCGCGGTAGCGTTGCTCAAGCCCCTGGAAGGCTGCCGCGTGCTCTTCGCCCATGCCCTGGGCGAGCAAAGGGGCAAGGTCGACGCGGCTCAGGAGTTCCCCCGCAATCCGCGCTTCGTCGGTCCTCCGCTCCGCTTCGGCTTTGGCGTTGTCCAGCTGCTGACGAGCCTCTGTCCTGACGCTGTCCAGCTCGGCCTGGGCGTCGGCCCTGGCCCGCTCAATCTCGCCTTTGGCGCTGTCGATCTCCGCGCGGGCCTCGGCTGTGACGCCGTTGAGCTCCTCCCGCACGAAGTAGCCCCCCGCGCCGATGGCTCCGAGCGCGAGAATCGCGACGAACCAACCGGCCCCGCCGCCCTTCTTGACGACGATCGGGGCGGGAGCCGGAGCGTTGGTCGCAGCGGCGGCCGGCGCCTGGGGAGGAT